>CANHVO010000004.1 GCA_947463915.1 Planctomycetaceae bacterium | reverse complement strand
GTGAAGCGAAAATTGCGGTCCCCTTTCTTCTTGTAAGCAATTTGACTTGAGCCGGAAACGGCAACCGCAAGGCAACCATCCCAGGCAACGAGGCCACTTGGGTCGGCAGCTCCGCGCCCCAAGTCGCCAAGCATCAACGTCTCGGCCGAGCGGGAAACGCTTTTGGTCGGATCCGAAAGGATCGATTCAGGGAAGATGGAAACCATGTTTTGCATCAAGAGCCCCCAATGAATATCGTCGCGCGTGGTTCTTGCATTCGCACTGAGTCTCTGGTGGGAGATGGCGATTGTTTGCGTCGAATCGTCACGAGCAAAACCTCCGATGTGATGGCCTAGGATCTTGTGCGTGGCGACCACTTTTGCGTGTTTGGAATCAATGACCGCCAAGCTTCCTCCGAATGCATCCGCGACCAAAAAACGACCCTCCGATAATGGCAGCAGTTCCTTGGGTTGAAAGCCCAGCGGGATCAGTTGGCCAGGTAAAAGCTGGCCCGAAGGCGAGGTCGGTAACTTGCCATTTACAAGCTCGATCAAAAAAACGGCGTGCTTCCAAGTCATGGAAATGCAGACGTATTCTCCGCCTTGTGAAATCGCGAGCTTGGCAGGGATACCAGGTAGTTCGTTCGTATTGGTTCCTTGGATGACACCGGAATCGAATAAGAGCTCGGTGATTTGTGGCGGGTTGTCTGAAACCACGAGCAACTGCGTTGCCGATGGACTTATCGCAATATCGGTCAAAGTGTTCCAGCCACCGGCCAATTGCGTCGATTCCATCGTCCTCATCTCGACGACCGACAGCGATGAGCCACGCTGGTTGCCGATGAACACAAATTCGCCATCTGCGGAAACGCAAATGGCCACTGGGCGATCTAGAACGATATCGTCTGCTTGAAGCAAACTGGCCAAGAGCACGAAAGCGCAAAACAGACCAATGCAAGAATGCGTCTTGAGCCAGTTCTGATGGAACACGGGTATCGAAAAATGCGGAAGCCCCATTTAGTCCTCAAGCTTACGGAGAACTTGATTCAATTCGGAGGTAAAGTTTATGAAATCCTCCGCTAACTTAGGGCGATTAAGTTTCGGCAAGATCCGATCGAGAGCTTTAGCATCGATCCTTTCCCCAGTTCTGGTCAGCAAACGATTAGTTGCCAATTGTATAAAGTACTCGGCTCCAACAACGGGAATCGTATTTCGAGAAAGAGAAAGGGTGCTTGGCCGAAATCCCACCTCGAACTCTGTGCTCGAAAATGAAATCACCTTCAAGCCTGCTTCGACTGCCGCCAGTGAGAACAAGTCGATTTCGTCCGAGCTCCCAGGCGTAACGAGGAATACGATTTTTCGGTCGCCGAACAAATTACCATCCTCTGTTTTTAGGTTTCGCACACCTGCGCGGCTTTGCACTTGCCCAAGGCTCAATTCGTCTAGGAACCCGTCTGCAAAAAGATGGAGATAATGGATATCGCTAACAGTGGTCTTACGTAGATCCAAGACAATCGTTTTTGCTGAATTAAGACCTTCTTCGAACTTAGCAACGAGCTTTTGTATTTCATTTAGACTGCTTGCAGTAATCCTATCGAGCTTGATGAGCAACGCCCGCTCTTGATGATTTTTATCCGACAAATGAGCCGTCTTGATCGGAACCACGCGCCGGACAATCGATAGCTTTCTGGCGGGCTGAGTATCGGTGCGAACCGTTACTGTGACTGTGGTCGATTCTGGTCCTCGCAACATCGTTATTACGTCCTCCAGCGAAGTCGACATGGTCGGCTTGTCCTCTACCGCTTCAAGAATGTCATTCTTCAAAACCCCTGCTTCTTCAGCGGGTCCACCTGCAATGACGCCCATGAATCGTTGACCTTCACCCTTTGTTAGTTGAGAAAGTTGAACACCGATTCCGACGTAGCGATTCGAGGCAAGTTGTTCTTCGGCCCGAGCATTGCTTTCGGCGATAAAATTGAATCCGTTGAAAAGGCTGGACTGATAGGCGGCTTCGAGGACCTTGAGATCAACTGCGGATTCCGATTCGGTAACGCCAAGCTTGGTCAATTCGGAGGCGAGCAGCAGGTAAAGCTCCTCCGCATCTTTGGTGTTGGAAACTGTGGTTGCCAAATCCAATGGTACGGATTGGTGTGTAGCAACGGCGATTTGACGAATCACGCTCAGAACCATTTGTTGCCGAGTCGGTGGTTCGATATGCGACGCAAGCACTGTCTCGGTTATAGAGCGAATCAGGGAATTTAAGGATTTGGCGAAGAGAACATTTTTGGCCAAACTAGTATCTTGGCCGGGCGTAAGGTTCGCAAAACAGCAAGTCAACATCCACAATGCAAGAAGGCCGGAAGCCAAAGAGAAACGAGGGATTCGAGTCATAATGTCTCTTCTTGATAACCGATGAATTCAATTTTTTGGGGCGAGGATTTTCGGGGCGCGTATTGGTGAGATTACGATTTTAGCATGATCGGCCAAGCCTGCGACTTCGCTAAGCGAACTTGGACGGCTTGCGCCGTTCCGCTAAAAAAGTGAGTGCCGTTGGGCGATAGCACCGGTTCTCAACGAATGTCGAGCAAACGGAAAACCAGGACTTTTGTTTTTCTCTCGACAACCCATGCCAACGGGCGTAGTAGCACAAACGACCTATTGTGTTTAATATGAGCTCTTCGACACGAGCCAGAGCAGTCCTCGACGAATGTCGGGAACTCAAGGTAACCGGGGCTAGCGCCCGACGACCAATTGGCCGTTAAAACACGTGAAATCAGGAACATAGGTCATGGCGCGTTGGATACTATTCTTAGGCTGTATCGGTTTGCTTGAAAGTGCCTCTGCCCAAGCAATCGCCGCAGATAAACAGCCGCCGAACATTTTGTTCATCTTTTCAGACGATTTGGCTTACCAAGCTATCAGCGCGTATGGTGAAAAGCGGCAGTTGCTTCAAACGCCCCACATGGACAGACTTGCGCGTGAGGGGATGCGTTTCGATCGCTGCTTAGTCACCAATTCGATTTGCGGTCCGAGTCGAGCGACGATTTTGACCGGCAAATACTCGCACATGAACGGTTTTTACAACAATAACAATTCGAAGTTCGATAGCACTCAGCCGACCTTTGCCAAAACTCTGCAGCAGTCAGGTTATTCGACTGCCGTTGTTGGCAAATGGCACTTGGTAAGCGACCCGGTCGGCTTTGATCACTGGCAAATTTTGCCAGGCCAAGGCGTGTACTACAATCCGCCCATGGTTCGAAACGGCGAGAAGATCAAAGAGAGCGGGTATACGACCGACATCATCACGGACCGTTCGATCGAGTGGCTAAAGAACCGAGACAAGACGAAGCCGTTTATGTTGATGGCCCAGCATAAAGCGCCGCACCGAGAGTGGTCACCGGCCATTCGGCACCTAGGTTGGGACAAGGATCGCGTGTACCCTGAGCCCGAAACCCTATTCGATGACTTCAACGGCCGAAGCCGTGCTGTTGCCGATCACGATATGGGACTTGAGAAAACGTTTACTGAGCTGGACGCCAAACTGACCACTCCGAACGGGATGACACCGGAACAGCTCAAGGAATGGAATGCATATTATGCACCTCGCAATGAGGCCTTCCGCAAAGCTGCGCCGACCGGCCAGGATTTGGTTCGATGGCGATACAACCGCTATATGCACGACTATTTGGGGTGCGTGAAAGCGGTCGATGAAAGCGTTGGCCGACTGCTTGAGTATCTTGATCAAGAGGGGCTCGCAGAGAACACAATCGTCGTTTGCACTTCGGACCAAGGGTTCTATCTCGGTGAGCACGGGTGGTTTGACAAACGATGGATTTTCGAAGAGTCACTGCGAACGCCAATGCTGATTCGATGGCCTGGCAAGACAAAACCTGGTGCAGTCAATAAAGACCTAGTGTCGCTGCTAGACGTTGCTGAAACCTTTCTCGACGCGGCAGGCCAGCCTGTCCCCAAAGAGATGCAGGGGCGGAGCTTGGTTCCCTTGCTTCGGGGGGAAAGACCAAGTTCCTGGCGAGATAGTTTTTATTACCACTACTATGAGTTTCCTGCCCCGCACCGTGTGAGGCCGCACTACGGAGTGGTTACGGAACGGTTCAAATTGGTTCATTATTACAATTCCGACATCGACGAATGGGAGCTGCTGGATCGCGAAAAGGATCCACTTGAGGTCAAGAACTTCTATAACGATCCCGCATATGGTCAAACCGTGAAACAATTGCACTCAGAGCTTGAACGCTTGCGAAAGGAAGTCAAAGAGCCCGAGACGACGCCCCCGGAAGCCTATGGCATCGCTCCATCGAAGAATGCCCCCAAGAAAGCGGCTGCTCCAAAGTAGCGAAAACAAAGAGAATTGTACTCTTGGGAAAATTGCAGAGCTGATCTGTCTCGAATCGATTGCGTTCTGGTATAGTGAGGTCGTGACCGAGTCACGCGTCGGGTTGGGAGCTCGTTCCTCGCTTACGCGTAGGGTTACCAGAACACAGTGTTCCGAAACAATTCATTTGGCCTCAAGGTAAAAGGAGACGACCATGGGAAAAGGCAACAACAGTCAAAAGAATGACAAAAAAGGCATGAAACCAAAGCAAGACAAGAAAAAGGGCACTCCGAAGCCTGAAGCCAAGAAGTAGCTCTAGTCCTGAAGTTTGGTTTTGAACAGATTGACCCCGAACCCTGATTGAGGATAGCGAATTATGCCTCGGTCGTAGTTCGGGGTTAAGCATTCTCCCGCATCAAGCAATCCCCTAGCACGACGCGTAAGCTAGTAAAATGCCGAGCACGACAGCAGCCCCGAAGGGGACGCGATGAAGCATTTTGTAGCGAAACTGGTCAAGAGTTTCAGTGGTTTATGCAATGCAACCGAAAGTCTTGACGACTTTCGCTACAGAAAAGGCTGTTTTTTCCTTCGGAAAACACATTGCAGCGTTTGCCGAAGGGGCGGCACACGTTCGGAGTGTGTCGAGTGCCACTTGGCTAGCGTCCAAATGGCGAAGTGACTGCTAAATCAAATTGCGACGCTTAGTCGACGACTTTGGCGTCGATCCACTTCATCAGGCTTCGCAGCTGCTGGCCAACTTTTTCGATTTGATGTTGGCGTTCTAGTCGACGCGAGGCCTTGAACGCTGGAGCGCCAGCCTTGTTCTCAAGAATCCATTCGCGTGCAAATTTGCCCGTTTGGATTTCCTTGAGAATCTTCTTCATTTCCAACTTGGTCTCAGGCGTAATAATCCTTGGGCCGCGACTGTAGTCACCAAACTCAGCTGTATTCGAAATGCTATATCGCATGTAGTTGAGGCCACCTTGGTAGAGCAAGTCGACGATCAGCTTCAACTCGTGCATGCACTCGAAGTAAGCCATTTCAGGTTGATAGCCAGCTTCGACAAGTGTTTCGAAACCAGCTTTGACGAGTTCGCTAACACCGCCGCAAAGAACGACTTGTTCACCGAACAAGTCGGTTTCGGTTTCTTCTGCGATCGAGGTCTCGATCACGCCACCACGCGTTCCACCAATGCCTTTAGCATAGGCCAAACCAAGTTTTTTAGTCAATTCGCTTGCGCCAGTACCGAGGGCGATCAAGCATGGAACGCCACCGCCCTTGGTATATTCGCTTCGGACCAAGTGGCCAGGGCCCTTTGGTGCCACCAGAAGGGTATCGACCCCCTTGGGTGGCTCAATTTGGCCGAAGTGGATATTGAATCCGTGAGAACACATGAGCACATTGCCAGGGACCAAGTTTGGTTTGATGTGGGTTCGGTAAAGATCGCCCTGCACTTCATCTGGCAAAAGCAAATTTACCAAGTCCGCTTTCTTGGTAGCCTCATCGATTTCCATAGGCTGAAAACCATGACTTACAGCTAGGTCGTAGTTCTTTCCGCCTGGGCGTTGGCCGATGATAACTTTGCATCCGCTGTCCCGGAGATTCTGTGCCTGAGCATGGCCCTGCGAGCCGTATCCCAAGATCGCAATCGTCTTGTCCTTGAGGTGGGAGAGATCTGCGTCGTTGTCGTAATAGATTGTCGCTGCCATGAATTAAGCTTTTTTCAGATTGGAGGTTGGGAGGTAACTGTTTTTGTCGATTGTTTGGGATTGAGTGTAAGAGGAAACTCTATTCACTCATTTGTTGTGCTGCAGAGAATTCGTCGAGTTCTTCTGGATGGCTACCTCGGACCATTGCGATTCGGCCGGTTCGAACCAACTCTAGAATGCTGTAGGGTCGCATTCTCTCAATGAAGGCCTGGATCTTGCTTTCGCGACCCGAAATTTCGATCATTAGTTCTTCCGGGCCTACATCCACTACACGTCCGCGGAAAATATCGACCAGTTCGCGAATTTCTGTTCGAACGCTGCCACTTGCTGCACGAACTTTGATAAGCATCAAGTCTCGTTCTACGTAGTCGCGGGCGCTGATATCCTGAACGGCGACAACGGTCACAATCTTTTCGAGCTGCTTTCGCACTTGCTCCAAAACGTGATTGTCACCCATCACCACGAAGGTCATGCGAGAAAGATTCTTGTTTTCGGTCTCTCCAACAGCGAGTGAGTCGATGTTGTAGCCTCGGGAGGCAAGCATCCCCGAAATATGTGCTAGAACGCCTGGGACGTTTTGTACTACAGCGGAAAGTAAGTGCCGCATGGATTATTTAGGGGTTATGGATGCATGAAAATGGAAAATGGCCGCCGTCTATCCGGTCGCAATCTTCTTTGGGGGTGACGAATGATAATTCGACAACCCATTTTGCTCAAGGGTTCACTAATCGAAGCGATTCGGAATCGAATTTACTAATGCTGCCGTTTTGTTATCGCTCTCGTTCCCAGGCTCTGCCCGGGAACGAGCCGTTTGTTTCGATTGTTGTGTTGGATACAATGCTTTTTCTTAACAACCCATTTTCGATTTTCCTGATTCCCCCACCTCTATCTAATCAACAATGAACCGAATCTTTACATTCCTTTTTCTGGTTACTTGTTTTTCTTCCCCCCTCCACGCTGAGATTCAGACCAAAAAGGTAGAGTATCGTGACGGCGATGTGGTATTGCAGGGGATGATGGCATGGGACGATACCATCGCGAAAGCGCCGGGTGTTCTGATCGTCCACCAATGGATGGGGCTAACCGAATACGAAGAGGGGCGAGCCAAGCAATTGGCGAAACTCGGCTTCGTCGCATTCGCTTTGGACATCTATGGCAAGGGAGTTCGTCCGACTACAGTACCGGACGCAGGCAAGCAGGCCACCATTTACAAGACTGATCGCAATTTATACCGCCGCCGATTGCAATTGGGACTGGACCAGTTGCGAGGCCAAGCCATGACGGACACGAAGAAGATTGCTGCAATCGGATATTGCTTTGGGGGAACTGGGGTGTTGGAGCTAGCGCGAAGCGGTGCCGACATCAATGGCGTTGTCAGTTTCCATGGTGGGCTCGATTCGTTGCATCCTGAAGACGCAAAAAAGATCAAAGCGAAAATTCTGATCTGCCATGGTGCAGACGATCCATTCGTCCCATTGAACGAAATCGAAGCCATGAAAAAAGAGTTTTCCGATGCGGATGTCGATTGGCAAATGATCTATTACTCGGAGGCCGTTCATTCGTTTACCCAGCCCATGGCTGGAAATGACAATAGTCGGGGTGCTGCCTATCAAGAGCGAGCAGACAAGCGATCCTGGCAAGCGATGAACCAGTTCTTTGGCGAGCTCTTTCAAACTTCGGCCAAGTAGCCCAATCAAGGTCTGCAATGGCCAAAACGACGTCAAAAAAATCCGATAAACTGTTGTCAGAGGGAATCCTAAGGATGAACCGTTTTCTCAATTTGGCCCTCGTCCTTTTGTTCGCAGGCACGAGCCATGGAGCAGAAAAGCCAAACATCATCGTGATCATGGCCGACGATCTTGGTTATGGCGATGTTTCTTGCTATGGTGCAACGCGATTGCAGACGCCGGCGATCGATAAATTGGCTAGCGAAGGCATGCGTTTTACGAGCGGATATTGTTCGGCGTCGACATGCACACCCACTCGATTCTCGCTTTTGACTGGAACCTATGCATTTCGTCAAAAGGGAACAGGCATTGCTCCGCCCAATGGGCCTGCAATCATCAAGCCGGGAACAGAAACCCTCCCGTCGATCCTGAAGCGCGCAGGCTATGCAACCGCGGTCATTGGCAAGTGGCATTTAGGTCTTGGCGAACCTGCCCCTAACTGGAACGATGAAATCAAACCCGGTCCGCTCGAAATTGGTTTCGACCATTGTTATCTCCTACCTACGACTAACGATCGGGTTCCGCAGGTCTATGTAGAAGATCGCCGAGTCAAGAATCTGGACCCGCTCGATCCGTTGACCGTCGGCGATACAAAGCCTTCGGAAGATCACCCGACGGGACTTACGCACCGCCAGAGGCTTAAGATGGACTGGTCTCATGGACATAATCAGACCATACACAACGGGATCAGCCGCATCGGTTTTTATACGGGCGGAAACAAAGCTCGATTCCGTGACGAAGATCTAGCCGACGAATGGGTAAAGCAGTCCAATCTTTGGATCGAAGCAAACAAGGAACGTCCCTTCTTCCTTTTTTTCGCCTCGCACGACATACACGTGCCTCGTATCGCCCATGAACGTTTTCAAGGAAAGACCACACTCGGCCCGCGTGGCGATTGCATCCTCCAGTTCGACTGGTGCGTTGGTGAGTTGACCAAGACGCTCGACCGGCTTGGCCTCGCCGAGAACACCATGATTGTTCTCTGTTCTGATAATGGCCCGGTGCTGGATGATGGCTACAAAGACGATGCGGTAGAGAAACTCGGGAATCACGCGCCCGCAGGCCCCTTTCGAGGTGGCAAGTACAGCGTTTGGGAAGGTGGCACGCGAATTCCGTTTATTACCCGATGGAAGGGGCGAATCAAGCCTGGAGTTTCGGATCAAGTCGTATGCACGATCGATTTGGCTGCAAGCGTTGCTTCGCTTACTGGCCAAGGTATCGCTCGAGATGCTTGCCGAGACAGCTTTAACCTGTCGGACGCACTTCAGGGCAAGTCTGGAGCCATGGGCCGCGACCACCTCCTTCAGCAGGACAATGGAAGCGGAAACTTCGGCCTACGCGCGGGAGACTGGAAGCTCGTGAAACTCAAGCAGCGCGGCAAGTCTCAGGCAGTAGTAAGCAAGCAAGAGTTGTCGGGGCCATCTGGCCAATACGGACTTTATCGCCTGTCAGACGATCCAGGGGAACGTAATGACGTGTCCGCTACCAATCCGAAAATCGTCGAGCAAATGACAGTGCAACTGGAAAAGCTCATCGCCAATGAGCGAAGCCGGCCTTGAGTGGAATAGCGTTAAATTAGCAGGTAGTGGAAACTCGTAAGAGTTCCGGCAGTGCCTCGAACACCGGGAAGTCTTACAATTTCCGCTACGACAGTGATCTCAGCTACCCTGCGGCCAGTCCCACTTGCGTTCCAGAAGCTTGATTGCATCCGCAGCCGGAATCGGCTTGGAAAGAAAGTAGCCTTGAATCATGTCGCAACCAAGAGACTGCAGTTTTTGCAATTGCTCGACGGTTTCGACCCCTTCCGCGATCACTTGCAATTGGAGACTTGAGGCGAGCCCGATGATCGTCCGAACAATGGCGAGGTGTTTTTCGGAATCAAACATTCCATTCACAAAGGAACGGTCTACTTTCAAAACATCGAGTGGCATCTGGTGCAAATAAGCAAGCGAGGAGTAGCCTGTGCCGAAGTCGTCGATTGATATCTTTGTGCCAATTTCTCTGAGCGACTGCAGGATCGCAATCGTTTGCTCAGGCTGCTGCATCAAAAGGCTTTCCGTTACTTCTAGTTTGAGCGAGCCGGCGGACAGCTGAGTGGAGTCCAAGATATCGAGCACTGTTTTCACGAAGCCATCGGAGGTCAGCTGACGGATAGAAACGTTGACACTGACCATGACATCTCTTTGAAACTCGTTACGCCACTTTACAGCCTGTTGGCATGCTTCGCGTAACACCCATTCGCCTATTTCGACAATGAGTCCCTTGGACTCAGCAATTGGGATGAATTCGTTTGGCGGTACGAAGCCATAAACAGGATGGCGCCATCGCAACAAGGCCTCAAAGCCTTCAGTGCGATTGGAGGACAGGCCGACGATAGGCTGAAAAACGAGGGTCAATTCATTTCGTTCGATCGCGTAACGCAATTCGCCAGCGAGCTCAAGTTTCGCTGCGGTTGCATCGAGCATCTCGCTTTGAAACACGCAATAGGAGCTATCCAGTTGCGTCTTGGCTTGATACATGGCTGCGTCCGCTTGAGTCAAAAGCAAATCAACAGCTGCAGATGAATTGCCATAATTTTGACCAGTAGTATCTGCGATTGCGATCCCAACACTAGCGCGAACCAGGATATCGCGACCGCCAACCTTGAAGGGGGTCATCAACGCTTCCTGAAGCCGCTTGGCAACCAAGATCGCGTCGTCCAACCCGCGAATAGACTCAAGCAAAATCGCGAATTCATCACCGCCAATTCTCGCTAAGACCGCATCGGACTTACGAATCGCATTGTCAAGTCGCTGTGAGAATGAAACGAGGAACTGGTCGCCACCATCGTGCCCAAATTGATCGTTGATCAGTTTAAAGTCGTCGACATCCAAGTAGAGGATCGCGAAGCTGCGGCTTTGACGCCTCAGAACTTTTTCGACACATCGCTCAACTCGGTCGTGAAAGAGCATTCGGTTGGGAAGGCCGGTGAGGGCGTCAGCGACTTTGCCTTCGGTGATATCGGTGAGCGAGCCCGCAATGCGACAAGCCAAGCCGCTGCTATCTTTGATCGCAAGCCCCCGACAAAGCATCCATCGATGGCCCTGACTACGATCTTGCATTCGCAATTCGGTTTCAAAATGGCTCGTCTCGCCGCACAAGTGGGCCTCCAAGTCGGTCAGAACTCGTTTCCGATCTTCGCGATGAACCAAGACCAACCAGTCTGCTCCACGTGGATTCCAATTTGGGTCATCGACCCCCACCATCGCTCTCCATCGAGGGGAGAGATACAGCTCGCCGGTGATCAAGTTCCAATCCCAAACGCCATCGTTCGTGCCTCGCGACACCAAGGCATAGCGAGCTTCGCTATCCCTTAGTTCTTTCTGTGCAGCACGCACTCTCAACTGTGTCTTGACTCTTGCCAATAGAATGGCGCGATCGATCGGTTTGCAAACGTAGTCATTTACGCCGCAATCAAACGCTTCGATGATCTGCTCGCTCCCATCGCTAGCGGCCATCATCACAACAGGCAATTCGGAAAGATCAAACATCTGGCGAAGCATGCGAACGGATCGAAACCCGTCCATTTCGGGCATCTGGACATCGAGCAAGACCAAGTCAACAGTCGACTCCTTGACTACGGCGAGTGCTTTGCGGCCGTTGTCGGCCTCGAGCACATCGTATCCCTCTAGAGATAGCATGCATGAGACTATCTCTCGGGTAGCAGGATCATCATCGACGATCAAGACTGTCGGTGCATGGCGATTGCTTCGCTTAGGCCGATCGATCGCTGGCACCGCGATTGGCATTACCGGGTTCCACTGGATATCTGATTTTGGTTGGCCGAGGTCGTGCATGATGGTTTGTCCGCTGCGTTACCGCAAGAACTCCTCCAAAAGGCCCAGCGTACGATCAACTCGTAGCCGAAGAGAGGTAAGAGAATTAGCCACTTCGCGCGAATCAGACTGATCAGCGTGGAGTTCTAGTTCCGAGGCTGTTTTCCAAATCGCTTTGAGCGAACAGTCGGCCGCAGCCCCTTTTAATTGGTGAGCCGTATACTTGATCCGATCAAAATCGCCGGCGCAAAGTGCACCTTCCAATTCCAGCATGCGGTCGGGCAAAGTTTCTCGCATTATCTGCAGAATCTGCTCGGTGAATTGTTGATCTCCACCACATTGTTCCAACAGTTCATCCGTCTTCAAAAAGTCGCTATCGTTTAACGTCTCTTTCAAGTCCAGACCAGTCAGTGCGGGCCCTTCGTTGGTCGATTCTCGAACTTCGTCTTCATTAAATGGCCCAATCGCTGTCAATTCCATCGTCGCAATTGGGTTTGACGCGGAAATCAAGCCTGACTGAGTGGGATTCAACTCTGCTTCGATAAGGTGATGCCTGCGGAGGAGCGTCATGATCGAATCGAGTAAGTGATTTTGATTGGCAGGCTTGCTAATGGCGATCATTATCTCCGAATCCTCTTGAGTTTGCCAATTCGTGCCTTCGTCGCTACCGAAGAGCAAAATGATTGGAGTCTGCAGGAGAGTCGGTTGGCTTCGCATCGTCTGGGCTACGTCGCGACCATTCATTGACTGCGTACAGGAATCCAGGATCACCAAATCAAATGGATGCTCAAGCCGCTGCGCCATGATCATGCGTTCGATCGCGGCGGTCGACTGCAAGCAAACCGAAACATCAAGTCCCCATTGGTTCAGTTGATTGGTTAGGTTCTCGCAATTGGTTGCATTTTCATCAACGACCAATACTCGAGTGGTCGGCAGCCGAAGCGAGTTAGGAGGTTTGATGTTCATGGGTATAACACACGTAATGTTCAATAAAAAACGAGGGTACAAGCAAAAACGACATTGCGAGCCCAGGGAGTAATAGCTTCGTCTTGCAAAGAATGCGTTTTCCGACGCCAAGAAAACGAAAACAAAAAGATTCGCTTGAGAGAATAGACAGTAAAATTGGCACACGCGTCAAAGACGGAACTGCCCAAGCCGCTTCAAACGCATTGACCTTTGATTACAGCCGCAGTCAATAATGCTTTGCGAGGGAGACTACTCAGGCGGACCCATTCTTGATCGCTGTGTAGCAGGTCACCCTCGGGGCCGAAGGTATCGATATTAGGTAGCCCTAAAGCTGAAAGCTTATTGCCGTCACTAGCTCCGCCCGATAGTTTCCAGGAGATCGATTCGCCTATCTGAAATCCGGCCCGTTCGATCTGCTCCATCCAAATCGTTGTCGTCTCGTCAACATTCTTAGGGGGAGACTTGATCCCGCCGGTTATTTCGACTCGGTAGCCGGATTCCGGTGCATTAAACCGTTGACCAACCTGTTGCATTTGGGATTCGATCCACGTTTGATCTTCACGATTGGAAACTCGAACATTGACATGCAGAACGGCTAGGTCTGGAACGACATTGACTGCCTCTCCCCCTCGAATTCGGCCAACGTTGATGGTTACGTTGGGGCGTTCGCCATTCAGGGCGTCCATGGCCAACGCCATTTGGCACGCGAGGGTTACTGCATTGCGGCCTTCGCGAAAATTGCGACCGGAATGCGCGGCTTTGCCTCTTGCGACAACGACAAATGTCCCGGTGCCCTTGCGATTGGAAACCATGGAACCGTCCGCCAAACATGGTTCGTAGAGCATCGCAAAATCGAAAGTCGATGCGATGCGTTGCCACAGATGACTCGATGCAGGTGAGCCGATCTCTTCGTCTGGCGTAAGAACAATGGACAGATCGATGTGGGAGAGATCGAGGAATTTCTTCGCCGCCAGCACCGCCCATCGCAGAACGACGATGCCCCCCTTGGCGTCGATCACTCCGGGACCTCGCATTCGCAATTCTGGTTGCCCGCCAGGACCAATATCCTCATAGCGTTCGCAGACTTGAAATGGGTTTTCAGGGCCATACACCGTGTCGTAATGAATCGTCAGGAGAAGTCTTTTCTTTTTCCCAGGGGCAGAGCCAGGGATATTCCATCTCAAGGCGGGGCCTGTAGCTTGGGAACGAATCACCGCCTGCTCGTCCAAGAGCTCATAGGACGGCAGTTCGATCCTTTCGACGATTGAACTGATCGGTTCGAAGTATTCGGTTAGCCAGTTCGCCACCTGACTCAGACCAATCAGACTATCGGATCCAGAGTTCAAATTGCAAAGAGTCTCAAGCTCATTTGCCATTTGAGCTTGATGGTCTGCCAGCCAAGTTTGCACATCTTGCATGGTCTAGTGAATTGTCTAGTAACTTGATCCAACGGGTGCAGACTTGATCGGCTCAATTGCGGGAATTCCTAAGCGCCTTCTGGCTTCATCGAGCATCTCAGAGGTTCGCGACGAACCTACTCGCGTGACTCCCATATCCCGGACTTTGATGAGCGCATCGCAGTCTCGGATGCCGCCCGCCGCCTTGACTTGGACTGGCGACTGGACGTTGTCGAGCATTAACTGCAGGTCCTCCATTGTCGCGCCACCAGTACCGTACCCCGTGCTGGTCTTTACCCAATCGGCTCCGACATGGCAGCAAATTTTGCAAAGCTGAATCTTTTGGGCTGAGTTCAAGTAGCAATTCTCGAAGATCACTTTGACGCGTCGTTTGGCAGCATGAGACATCTTTACGATCGCGTCGATTTCGTTTTCGACCAATTGCCAATTGCCGCTCAAAACAGCGCTAATATTGGAGACCATATCCAGTTCGAGGCACCCCTCTTCGATCAATTGTTCAGCCTCGAACAGTTTCGTCCGCGTACTGTTTCCACCATGTGGGAACCCAACCGTGCTACTCGGCGCAACGGTGGTGCCAGCCAGAAGCTCGGCGCATCGTTTGTGGTAATAAGGCATAATGCAAACGCTGCCGACGTCGTAAGCAATAGCCAATTGGATTCCAGCCTCAAGCTGCTCGACGGTCATTGTGGGGTTCAGCAACGAGTGATCGATCATTTTCGAGAGGTCTGAATACTGGAATGCGGCCATACGAAGAGAGCTTTCGGCTTAGGAGTTCGATCGATTTGGAAGGCAAAAAGTTTAGCAACAAAGCGAGTCGCGATCTAGGGATGGGGGGAAAAGGGCTAGAGGCAGCATGAACACCTTCTCGGCACGACGCGCAAGCTAGTGAATCAGCACGACGCGCAAGCTAGTGAAGTTGCACTATTTTGTTTTAGGGGCAAAGCCCCGGTCGTTTGCATAGCCCAGCCTGAAGGGCTGGGGCCAAACAAGCACATGACTTGATAGGGTCGGACCTTCGGCCCTTAAGATCAAATGCATAGCGGCTGGGCTATGTAAATTGCAGGGCCGTTGGCCCGGAAGCACACTGAACGTGCAACTTTAAAACGCGCAAGCTAGTGAATCTACTTCCCAATTCACTAGCTTGCGCGTCGTGCTACGGAGCGCGTCGTGCTACGGAGCGTACCTGCTACTTTTGTCGGTTTTGTGACACAAACATTCCGAAAATCTGGCAGACTGCTATCGAATCGATCGTCGCTTTGGCGTTAAACTGGTGCTGTGAAAGGATTTGCTTCCCGAAAAACGATTTTGACACCGATTTTCCATGTCCCAACCTACCCGATCGATTCCGCTTAGAAACCTTGAGCCAGCTTTGTCATGGCAAAACCGAGAGCGACTTCTTTTGGCCCCCTACGCCATGTTCGCAAGCCATTCGATGGGACGCGAACATTCCGAGGCTCAGCACGAATATCGAAGCCCCTTCCAACGCGACCGTGATCGGATCTTGCACAGTTCCGCGTTTCGCCGATTGAGCGGGAAAATGCAGGTTTTTACAGGGGACATGGGGGACTACCATCGAACCCGCTTGACGCATACCAATGAGGTTTCGTCGCTGGCCCGCACGATCGGTCGCACCCTGCGACTCAACGAAGACTTGATCGAGGCGATGGCGTTGTTGCACGATATTGGCCACCCGCCGTTTGGTCACTGCGGCGAAGACGCATTGCAGGCCTGTGTTAAGGACTTTGGCGGCTTTTCGCACAATGCGTTTGCATTGGAGTTGGCAACTCGGATCGAGCAACGCTATACCTCCTATCCCGGACTGAACTTGACCCACGAAGTGCTGTCAGGACAGCAATTTCGATCGGACAAAGACTCAGGCACGGTCCCTATGCTCGAAATCCAGGTCGTGGATTCGGCTGACAGCATTGCGTACGACGCACATGATCTTGACGATGCTCTCAAGCTTGGGCTGCTCAATTGGCAGCAGTTGTCAGGGCTTGGATTGGTTCAACGCGTGAGAAAACTCGCCCCCTTGGATCAAAGCAGTCAGAACAATCGTCGGCAAATGTTGGTTCATACACTGATCGATATCCAGATGGACAACTTCCTCCAGTATTCGATGGGTTTGTTGGCGGAGGCAGGGCAATTGGATAGCCAAGCCGTCCAAGATGTCGGTATCTTGCTTCAAATGTCGCCAGAAATGCAATCCGACAAGGAAGAGCTCGAGGATTTTTTGTTTCAGCACGTTTATCGCCATCCCAAATTGGTCGAGGTGCGAATGAGGGCAGCGACTCGACTAAATCAACTTTATCGACTCTTAAAGGCTTATCCGCAGCGATTACCCGAGCGTTTCCAAAAATGGTGTGCAGAATGGGGAGTGGAGCATACCGTTGCCGTTTACTTGGCAGGGATGACGGATCGCTTTTGTGACGATCAGTACATCGCGTTAGTCGAACTGGGGCGGGATTTAGCTCAAGATTGGAGCTAAGGCGAACCGCAGCATGAAAAGCTACCTTAGCACGACGCGCAAGCTAGTGAATTTGCAGTCCAATTCACTAGCTCGCGCATCGTGCTAGGAATATTGGGCTAGCTATAGAGCCCCAGCCACTCGGGGCTTGTTGATTAAGCCGTTTAACAGTTACTTAGCGTCTGTGCCAGTACGCCTACGGCTGACTGTTAAACGAAATGCCTTTGAAAAAGCATTAAATCAACTATCCCCTCGCCTGAGCGGAAAAAACATGAGCAATTGGCTGACGGCACTTGGAAGGTGCACGCTACAGCGGTTTTGTTTCTTACAATAACACCCCCCGCATCTAAAAAATTTTCAAATATAATTGCGAAAACGACCAAGAAACCAAAACACGCTTCGAACTGAATGGACCATGCACAAAAAACTAATCCCTATCGTTCTCCTGTTGGCAGCGATCAGCCCAAGCATCGCTTTAGCACAGCGACCTACCGCTCCCAAACTGTTCCCGCAAAAAACGCTCCTGTATGCACGAGTGGATGACACGCGTGAGCTCAAAGCGAAAATGGCGGAAACGTCCATGGGCCGAATCTCAAATGATGCTCAGATCAAACCGATCCTTAACTCATTCTACAGCTCATTCTCGACGCTTGTTCAAGGGATGCAGGATGCGGTCGGTGTCAATTTAGACGAACTCCTCTCGATCCCCAACGGCGAACTTGCCATCGCCTTAGTCCCGACAAAAACCAATCCCGTCTTTTGTGCCCTGCTCGAAGCAGGAGATGAATTGCCAGCCGTCAAACTCATGATCGGTCGACTCGAGGACAGGATCGCTCAGAGCGGCGGCGCCAAGACGACAAAAGAAGTTGGCAAAATATCCGTCAATCAAATTCGAAATGGAACGCGTGAAGATCGGCAACTGGGCTTCTTTTTGGACTCCGGCGTACTTGTTGTTTGCAACAATGCTGAATATGCGGAAACACTGGCACAGATATGGCAGGGAAGTGGGATCGACCACAAATCCCTGGCTGACAATCGGGAATTCACCACCATCTTGAGCCGCTGCGTTGGCACCGCAGGGGAACGTCCACAAGTGTCGTTTTACGCAAATCCGCTCGCTCTCTATCGAGAAGTGTCGAAAAACAACTCGAACTCCCTGATTGTTTTGACCACGCTCAAGACACTTGGCATAGATGGGATTAAGGGAGTTGGCGGTAGTGGGATTTTTGCGCCCAACGATTTCGACTCGATTATTCACGCCCACTTGCTGTTGGACAACAACCGCCGCGGAGCGCTGCGAGCCGTTCGGCCCAAAAGTGGATCGACCGAACCCGAACTCTGGGTAAATGACAAAGTGGCCAGCTATGGCACGATGAACTGGGACTTCGAAAAAACCGTCAAAGCCATCGCCGATATCGTTGACTCCTTCGGCGGCGAAAACACCTTCGAAAACAATGTTATCGCAAATGGTAGCCGACAAATCGGTCTCGATCTTCGCAAGGACGTTTTGGAAATGTTGAACGATCGCTTGACACTGGCACAACTCATTCTGCCAACCAAACGAATCAACAGTCAAAGCAATCTCGTTGGCATTCACGTCAAAGACGTGCAGCGACTAAAGACCGACGTATTGCCGCGATTTTTCAACAAGATCAAATCGAGCGATGCAAGGTGGACCTCGAAGGTCATTGGTGATTCCACAGTCTATTACATCGATATCAAGAACGAGAGTCCATCCATTCGAGTTCCACAGCCGTCGTTTGCTGTAGTTGGGGATGACCTACTAACTAGCGACGCGATCGAGTCGATCGAACAAGCGATAAAGACCTACTCAAGCGGCGACGATCTTTTGAGCGAATCGATTGAGTACAAACTGGTTCGTGATCGCATCAAGGCCCAACTGAAAGACAAAGAATCGTCGATCATGTCCTATCAACGGCCGGAAGAATCGTTGCGATTGTTTTACGATTTGGCCAGCGATCCGGCTAACATTTCGCGTTTAGAAGAGTCGTCTACCAACAACCCGTTCCTCACATCCCTTGTAGCCGCTCTGAAAGGAAAAAATCTTCCTCCGTTCGAGGTTATTTCAAAGTACCTGGCACCATCCGGAGCCTTTGTCGTGGAAGAAGAGGACGGCTTGCACTACACCGCCTTTAGCTTGCGTAGAGAATAGGCAATCACAGGCCTGTAGCGGGTTTCGTGAGAAACCCGCGTTCAAGAACGCGGGTGTCCGCATCTAGTGTCTCACGAAACCACCGACTCTGTTGTGCTCCATCTGGTTTCTCACGAAACCAGCTACAGTCGTCGCCTTTTTCGGACGGCACATGGAATGTGCCGGCTACTTTGGTTTCGCCGGTTGTTCAGGAACGAGCTTAGGATCGAACTTTGCCCCAGCTGAAACTTGAGTCAGGGTTAATCGCACTTTGGTAGGAAAGAACTTTTCGTGGTCCGTTCGCTTGTGCGCGTGCCCGGAACCGCCACTGTTATCCTTGATCACTAAATCCATTTGCTTGATCCCCTCCGTCCAAACGATCGAATCGTTTTCCCAAAACTCCTTCATCGAGATATCCTTTTCGTAAACGCCGATCTTTTTGTAGACATCGGTTCCGAGACAGCCATACCCGTTCTTCTGGCCTTTGTTCGGTATGTAACAGATACTCCACGTTGTCGGTTCGTCTCCTGCGGGTTTCTCCAAGACCTCCAGCCGAACGTGAACGGTTCCGTTTCGATAATCGACAGGAGACGTCCAATCCTTCGGCCGACTCTCGTTGAGCATTTTATCCTTGACATAGTAATGCGACTTACTCGGCTTCGAGTTGTCTGCATCTGCCTTGGAATAGTCAAACGTGACGTCGAACAAGACAAATTGATCTGCATTGCAGGACGCGCTGACTAACAAGAGTTGCGAACATGCACACAGGCAAAAACATTGGAATCCAAAAAGCAAACCCGTGGCTTTTGATGGCGAAAAACACATGATGGATGCGATGCCTTTACGGTTGTAGGAGGGAGAGAACTGAGAAGCTTGGTTAGATAGGAATTTGATACGCAAACCAAGATTTTAACAGTTGTGCATCAGACATTCGAGGGCCAAGTGCCTGACCATCGCAACTAGCCTACGATTTCAATCCTTACTTCTTCCAAGCTTGAACCGTTGCATTTAATGTCGTTGGGGCTGTGATGCGGTGGCGTCGATTCGATATGCTCCTTCCATCGCTACGAACTTCGACGGTGTCAATGCTGCCACCTGTGAACTTGAATTGGAAGTCGCCACGTGGCAACTGGCATGACACACCGTACTTCCCATCGACCGTTGGTTGAAGTCGCACTTCCATCGGATTCCAAGCACCGATCGATCTCGCATTTCCCATCAAGTAGATGTTACCAGGTGACTGGCTCGATGGGGGCAAAGCGACTTCGATCCGTACATCAACCATTCGAGCTTTGGTCTCTATATCGGCCTGCTCTCCTTTCCCTGAAACTCGAAGCAAGTCCAAGTATTGGTCCCAGGCGGGAATCGAATGTGGCGATTCACGAACCCAATCGGTCGCAACGGCCAATGCGATGCTCGTTTCTTGGTTTGCAAGGAGGTTTTTTATGATCGCTGAGGTATCGCCTTCACTGATCTGAGCGGTTTTGTCTGACGAAACGTTACGATAGTCCTCGATCGTAAAACGGTTGGCGATTTTGGATTGTCCAATCAACTTCTGGATACGTTCAGGACGACTTCCGTACATTGCGTCCATCGAAGTCACCTCGCTTCCGGATGGTGTTTCAGCCATCTTTTGAAGCTGGCCAATGGGCAAGCTAACGAGTCCGCTTCGACCGACTAGTAGAATTTGCTGATCGACCACAGTAGGCGGCGTCCACACTCGATCTCGAATGCTGTTATCTCCCGCCAGCAATTCAAGTCCCTTTTCGTCGGCCTTGACTAGCCCTACGAATCCATCTCCTCGTACAGCTAACAGTTTATCGTTCACGTTAACCACATTGGTGTCCGTCCAACCTCGCTTCTGCCAGTAAACTTCGCCGGTCGTCCAGTCCAACGCGGTCATTGTCTTGCCCATAAATCCTATGACGCAATTTGGGACGCTTTGGAGTTGCAGCCAATTGCAATAAAATGGTGAGAGCTTGGAGTTGTGCCAAACTTCGGTAGCAGAATAGCTATCTCCATTTCGTGCAATCGAGAGGAGTCGCGTTCCATTCACACCTTGGCCACCAATGAGGAGTTTGCCAGGAGCAACGGAAATTGGAGTCGCTGCGTTGGTGAGCCCAGGCGAAGGATAGGTGTATTGCCAATGTAGGTTCCCATTTTTCGGATCAACTCCGATCACTTTGTCTCCAGCCGCATAGACGAGATGGTTTGTCGGTACGCGTTCGACTCCCTCGACGGTTGTCATCACAATCGGAGAGGCGTAGGAGGCCAAACCCGAACCGCATTTCCAGTTAAGACTTCCATTGCTTAGGTTAAGCGATAGCAACAACGCTTGATCGCCGCCGCACGCTACGACAACTTGCTTTCCGTCGCTCCAGGGGCTACAAGCATATCCATATTGGATCGGGTTAGCGCTAAAATCATGGACCAAGTCGACGCACCAATTTTGGCTTCCAGAGGCAAGGCTCAGACTTCGCACTGAGCCACCGAAGCCGCAATGAACAACCTGATCGCCCACTATACATGGCGTGGAAATGGGGCGAACGGGATATCGCTCACTGATATCCTGCGACAGGAAACTGTTTTCCTGGAAAAACTGATCCCATAGCGTTTTGCCACTGCCCCGTTCAACGCAAATGACTCGGTGAGCGTCGGTCCCATCGGGCTCAAATTCGACACTTGAAACGATGATACGATCTTGATGCACGACGGCGGCAGCGTCCCCACCAACCATCGGAATTCGCCAGAAATTGGCAGCGATGGATTTTTCCTGACTCACAGACTTAGCCGAGAAGTTTCGAGCGGGACCACCATATTGAGACCATTCGTCCGCTTGAATCGAGCCAAAACTGCAGGCAAGAAAGAATGATTGCATTGCCGTTTTCGACAGCTTTGTGAATGAAAGCATGGTGTGGAAAGAATCATTTCTCGCAGAAACAACATTTTGCATCCGAACCTCGCGACTCGCGTCTTCCATGGAGAATACGAGTTCCTTCTCGAAACAGATGCAAGCATTACAAAGGAATACAGAAATCTTTTGCTGATGCCGAAACACTTTTCCGGCTTTTCGTCCTTCTGAACTATGGAACGCTTCTCTGGCATGGATGCTTTCTGTTCTCAAAAAACAAGACTTAGCAGGAACTCGAAAATGACAAAACTTCGCCGCAAAACACCACTTTTTCAAAGCATCGAGCAACTTGAGTCCAGAAAACTCCTCGCGGTCGCCTCCGTAGTTGAAAATGGTCTCCTCAAAGTCACTGGCGACTCGGATGGCCCCGTTGAGATTGTTGCCAAGAGCAGTTCGCAAATCGAAGTCACGGATAATGGAATTTCAATCGGTACGTTTGATGGCGTAAAGTCCATCAACATCAATCTCGACACTTCTGGTACGGCGAACGATGTCGTTACGCTCAAGTTGGATGGGGCAAGCGTAGATCGCGTGATGGCCAATCTAGGTGGTGGCGACAACTCGTTGGTGCTTGCGACTGGTAGCATCAAGGGTAGCATGAGCTACAAGGGAGGAAGTGGCCGCGACGATCTAGAGCTTGCAGCGGGGACGACGGTGGGGCGAAATGTCTACGCGATGCTTGGCGACGGCTCGAATTCATTGAAAACCGGAGCCGGCATAGCGGGAAGTCTTCTCGTTTCTGGGGGGGGCGATAAAGACACGATTACCATTCTTGCTGAAGCGACGATCGGCAAATCCGCGGGCTTGAGTCTGGGCAAAGGCGATAACACAGTGAGTGTTGCCGGGGCCATCGAACAGAGCCTCGTATTGAAAGCAGGCGACGGCAATGACATAGTAACCGTCGAAACAACTGGTTTTGTTGGACGTAGCGTTTTGGCTTCTTTGGGGGCAGGCGATAACACGCTAACTCATTCGGGCGAAATTGCTGGGGATTTGCGAGTGAGGTCCAAAACATCGACGGATCAAGTGACCGTTGGGGCCGATGCGATTGTCGGCGGTAACACGGTTCAGAGACTTGGTGTTGGGAACGGAAGAGATCATGATGAAGGTCGCGAACATGGTAAATCGAAAACACCTTTAACGGCCGCCATTCGAGCGCGTCGGTAGTAGGTTGCACTGTATCAAGAAATGTAGCTGAATTCGTGAGAATTCAGACTCTTTGCAATCAATACGCGGCCAGAATTCTCACGAATTCTGCTACGAAAACACAAGTGTGCAACCTCAAAAAGCGAGAGCGAGATGTCCTCTCTACCACCCAACCAGTAGTAACAACCCCACCGGTGACCAAAACGCCAACACCAACGCAGCCTACAACACCCACCAAAACCGTGAATCCAACCGACAACTGGAGTATACTAAACTACCGAATCAATCGTTTTCGTTGGGCATTGGGTCTTCGTGAGTTTTTTCGATTTCGGAGGTTTTCCGGGTGAGAATCGTGTGTGATTCATGACGAACTTTGCTTCGAAAATTGCTGCGGCTCGATCAGGAGCCTCGGAAGCAGTGGGTGATTTGCTAGAGCCGTACCGCAATTACATGCGCGTGCTTGCCGCTTCGCAAATGGGACGGCCAGTCGGAAAACGCGTCAGCCCATCTGACATTGTTCAGGACACCATGCTTGCCGCCCACCGCGATTTAGGGGACTTCCAAGGGACAACGCAAGCAGAGTTCAGCTCTTGGCTAAGAACCGTCCTATCCCGATGCTTGCTCCGCGCAATCGAGCATAACGTGAAGGCTGGCAAACGAGATGTTCGGCGAGAAGTTTCAATCGATGCGATTCAATCCTGTCTTGAATCGAGCTGCGTTGGAATGGGGAATTTTCTCGCGCTCAATCAAGCGTCGCCCAGCCAAATCGTCTCTGGGGAAGAAGAATCGCTAAGGGTTGCCGATTACGTCGCGATGCTCTCCGAAGACTATCAAAAGGTCATTGCCCTGCGCAACTTTGGCGGACTACCGTTCGACGAAATCGCAGCGCACATGAATCGTTCGCCACAGGCTGTTAGATTGTTATGGCTGAGAGCGATTAACCGACTTCGGGCTGCTTATCTTTCCGAGAGTGCGTCGTGAGTCATCCACCCAAACAAGGATTCAATCTGAACAGATTTAGCGAGCCTTCGGGCACGGACTGGATAGATCGATTGGATTCGGAAACGCAAGACCGAGTTGTTTTAATCTTGGATCGCTATTTGGTCGATCTCGAGAATGGGCGATGTCCGTCGGTCGAATCGATTGTTGCCGAGTATCCAGAACTTGCTGGCCCGCTTCGATCTTCCCTCGAGAGCATTCGAATGCTAAATCGCGTGCAGGGAACCGGCGAATCGAATATCGGAGGGACAACGGAATCGTTAGGCTTGAGCCCATCGCAAAGCGTGGATGGCTTTCAGATAGGGCGTCAGCTTGGGCGCGGAGCGATGGGCGTTGTCTATGCAGCCACGCAAGAGCCCATGGGGAACGAGGTTGCGATCAAGTTCCTAGAAACTCAAGGAATGAGAAACCAAAGTTCCATCGAACGCTTTCGCCGCGAGGCTCGAGCCGCAGAATCATTGAATCACCCCAGCATTGTTCCGGTCTATCACATAGGTTGCGACAACGGCCGACACTACTACACAATGAAGCTGATCGATGGCACTTCGCTATCGCAACGCATCGATGCAGCCTTTCATCGAGACGCCGATTCAGTAGCGACACCTCCGTCAGGAGCTGAGTTTTACCAAACGTTGGCTAAAGAGATGGCAAATGTGGCCGACGCGTTGCACGCGGCCCATACGATGGGTATTGTTCATCGAGACATCAAGCCGTCCAATCTGCTAATCGATTCCTCGGACCATGTTTGGATAACCGATTTTGGTTTGGCGCATGTTGAGGACGGACTCCATCTGACATACTCTGGCGACATTATTGGCACATTCCAATACATGAGTCCCGAGCAAGCTTCCGGCAAACGCGAGCGGATCGATTGCCGTTCCGATATTTATAGCCTGGGAGCCACGCTTTACGAACTCTTTACGGGGCACTCACCGTTTAGCGGAATGGCGCGAGGCGAGATACTCAGTCGCATCCAAACTTCAGAGCCGCTGAGACCTGCGGCATACAATCGCAATTTACCTCGAGACCTTGAAACGATCATTCGACGGGCCATGCGACCTGAGCGAGCCGATCGCTACCAGTCCGCTGCCTTGGTTGCAGAAGATCTGCTTCGGTTTTCAACTGGGCAGCCAATTTTGGCCAATACGGTTAGCTTCGGCGAACGAGCTAAGAATTGGACCAGCATCCATTCGGGGCGAATCGCGGTGGCATTGCTGGTTTCAATGGTTGCGATCATGGTCCTTAGCGCTTTCAATTTTCAGATGGGGAACGAAAAGCGATCGACCGAACTTGCCCTTCGCTCCTCGGATTTGCATTACAGGCAGGCCCGCGATGCCGTGGACACTCTTGGCCTGAGATTCGCCGAACGCTTGAGCCAGCTTTCTGGTACGGAAAAACTGCGTCGCGAACTGCTCGATGAAACGCTAGGTTACTACGAGTTGTTTATCGCGTCTGCTAACAACGATCCTCGGCTTGCTATCGATGTTGCAGACACCACGCTGAAAATTGCGAGGCTCACTCAGACCCTCGGCAGCGTCGATGAAGCGGACGCGGCTTATCGCGACGCAGTCACAGCATTACGCGTTGCCTACAGGGATAATACTAACTCGGGGATCGCCTCGACCCTGCATTTGGCGATTCATGAATGGGTGCTTCTTCGAAGCAACCAAGGGGACCAAAAATTTAGCAAGGCATTGCTAAACGAAGCCAACGGCATCGCAGACTCGATACCTGATTCGGATCGTCGCGCACGAGCCAAAGCTCTCTCACACCACACTCAAGCGATGGTCGCATTTCGTCGAGGAGAAATCGAGAAGGCGATCCAAGAAAGCGCCGAAGCAATCGTCATCCTCGAAGGCTTAAGTAACGAAAAAACCAAAGCGTCGTCGGACTCTGGGGAGCAAGATGAAATCGCAGACGACTACCTCGCGAATACTCTGATCAATTTTTCTGTTCTGCTTGGCGAGGCTGGTCGACCTGAACCAGCCGAAAAGGCCGCAGCGCAGGGCTTGGCTTTGCGACAAAAAGCGGTCAAAAGAAAAGAAACTCCGGAGGCAATTCTGCGATTGGCCTTGGCCTGCGATAACTCTGCCTCTGCCCTCTTTCGAAACGGAAGAACTCGTGAGGCGATTGAATGGTACAAGCAAGCGATTGAGCACTTCGATCGAGTGAGCGCTCTTGCGTCACCCTCGTCTGCCCCGCGCCGTGAGCTTTCGATCAGCCTGAATAATCTCGGCATGGCATGTTCGTCGCTAGCCCGAAAGAGTGACGCGGACGCTGCGTTTCGAAGGGCAATTTCCATCGCAGGAACAGCAGCGGATTCCGATTTGAATGACGCTGGTGCTGCCCAGCGCGCAGCAGGTATGTGGAACAATCTCGGCGTATTGATGAAAAGCAACGGTGACAAAAGATCAGCCACCGATGCCTTTCGAAAGGCGAGCGAATACCAACAACGTGTATGTAAGCTCTTGCCAGAACATTCGAACGAGTCCGGGGTTCTAAAACAAATCCAAGCGAACTTGTCTTCGCTGTAGTTTTCCAATCGATTTACATCTATGATAAAACAGAAGTGGGCGTCGTTGCCGATGCGTCTCGTCGGCCCAGCTTTTCAAAAACATCCGGGGCAAAACATGGTCCGCCAAAAGTCGAAACGCCACCTCTCGTTCGAGCAACTGGACGCCCGCATTGCGTTGAATAGCGATTCTTACCCATTCAGGTTGATCGGATTCGAATCGCCATCAAGAAATGATGGCCCAAGCCGTGAGGTACGCACCGTAATCTTTGCGAATCGGTCTGGCTCCGTCGAGATTCAGCAGATCGGAATTCAGCAGCTTCCGGCTTACCGCTTTTTGCCGAAATACGATTTCGTCCGTTTTAATGCGCATCCATCCCTAGGGAAAATGACCGGTGAGGGAGAAGACGCGGGGAGGGCAGAACATCCAACTCAACCTCCACCGTCCCATAGCCCAGGAAACACCCTCGCGGAGGGTGAACTTCAGGTAAAACCATCCGCACAAGTCCGCGGCTCTGAACCACCCATTGTATCGGTAACTCCGCATACCCTATCGGCAACACAGTCGAGCGTTAGTGCTGCGGTGAAGCAAAACTCGCAACAATCCGCTGCTAGCACTGGACAAAACCAAAGTGTTTCGAGGCCAGAGTCAAGCGTGACGAAGCCACTTTCATTGCAAGCACAATCGAGCAACTTAGTCAATTCATCCGCAATTCGAACAGTCAGCGCGTCACCTCTCTCGGACAACTTGAACTCGAAACGTGACTTCCATCCCGTTTCAATTGTTCCTCAAGTTAGCGTGCTGCAATCGAATTCATCTTTGAACGAGCTTGCCTCGGTTTCATCGAATGCGAAAGGTCTAACTCAAACGAGTCAGGTCATCGGCGCCAATACAGAATCTGCTAAACCGACGAAAGATGGAATGCTTACGTTCGCAATGGACGGCAGTCTTCGAGCCGAATTAAATCGGCCCAATGGCACTCAATCCAAAGCTTCACTACTACGAACTCAACAGCAAAGCGAAGCGCTCTTAAGGCAAATTCAAAGAGCTCAAGTCGAGTCCATTATCGATGAGTTGGCCGTCAACGCAAAACGTTTGCCCGTTCCGAAAGGAATGATTGAAATTCGCGATCAAGCGGCAAACTCGCAACGCCTAGGTGTAGTCTCAAAGGCAAGTACGAATCCATTTGAAGTCCTTCAATTGTTCATCGGCTCCACCAATATGGTCCAGTCGCGTAGCGAGTCCGATGCGCAAGCACCATCGGCAATCGGAGTTGGTTTTGATTCGCAAGAATCGGCGGAACTAGCGACCAAGGAAGATATCCTGGTCACGCTTGGGATAGGTGCTGTTCTCGCAATCGCGATTCGGGAAAGCCGAGTCCTCCATCGAACTAATCCGTTATTCGCAACACTCCGACGGCCAGCCGCTCAAGCTACTTGATTTCAGCGACCCACGCTTTTAACATCGCAAGCGATTTTTGATCGACAAGATTGGTTGACAACTGTGGCATTTGTCCAGGTCCGCGAATCCCCACTCGATGTAGCAACACCGACCTGTCTGGAGAGCCAGGCGCAATGAGCTTGGCGTCTGACTTGTCGAAGTGATGGTGGATCGGCTCGACGCCCACAATGTTCATTTGCTCAAGCTCCGCATAGTACGAAAGATTCATTTTGGCATTGCCGCCGCCCGCTTCAACGTGGCAGTAGGCGCAGTTTGAATGCAAAAACGCGCGGGCGCGTTGCTCAAGATTAGAAGAGGTGTCGTGCGGATCGACCAGCTTGCGATTCTCGCCGCCCATCTTCCCCATCATGCCATTCGTTTTAACAGTTCTTTGGCCTGCCATCGGCTTTAACTTGGATAGCTCCGACTCAATTTTCTCTTTGGAGTGCCCCTCCACCGCCATTTGAGCTCGCATCGCGTCTTGTGCGTGAGTCATCCAATTGGTTTTCAGTACCCCCATACTTTCCAATGCATCGAGCTGATTGCTCTTCAGCCCATTTCCATAATCCTGTTGCCTATTCATCTGGACGGTTGTCAGCCCAAGCAAATAGCCTGCTGCTCGAGTATGGCAAACCATGCATTCCGTTCGGCTTGGATAGTGCCATCGCTGAGTACGAACACCATCAGGCTCCACAATCGAAAAATCTTCGTCTCGCCCGCCAGCAGCCACCAACTCCGCTTCGGTTTGCTCCTTATTCCATGCGTAGGAGTATCCGACCCATTCCCCTTGTTCCTTAACCAGCAGTCTGGTTTCGATCCAATGTTTCGAAGCAGGATCGCCGGCGACATGTTCCAAAGCAAACGATTTCACGATGACTGTCTTGTCCGGGAACTGCCAAGCCCACTGATCGGGTATTTCTATTTGACCGTCCGTTGGCAACGCAATGTACCTTGATTTCAAGGCGCCATCGGACCAGAACGGAGCATTAACGCTGTAGGGAATAAGGCCTCGTTCAACTTGATGTTGAGGCATATTTTGCATCAGCCCCGTTTCACTCAGAAAACGCGGGAAGCGATTTGGCTTGGAGTCGGATGGCACAAGCTCCAAATGATACAGTCCTCCTTGTTTGTCACCGCGATGGTCGACCACGATCAACTCGCCATTCACATCAACCGAGATAGCGGAGATCTGAAACGGCGTGTCGGCAATTTCCCGATGCCATACGATTGCTGTACCATCGTGTTTGATCGCCCAGATCTTGCCTGTCGAATAATCGCCATAAACATACGCACCTCTCAGTTCGGGCAATTTGTCACCATAGTAAACCACGCCGCCTGTCAGCGATCGCGCCTCACTGTGAGGATGATCGACGGTAGGCAAAACATGAGGAGTAGGTCCAAGCTGCCGCTTTGAGTAGAAAGGATGTCCTCCTTCGAAGACCGACCAACCGTAGTTCGCTCCACGCTCTATCAAGTAGACTTGCTCCCACATGTCCTGGCCGTTGTTACCGACCCAAATATGCCCAGTCTTGGCATCGGTCGTTATTCGCCAGGGATTCCTAAGTCCATAGGCCCATGTTTCAGGAACCGAGTTGGCAACGTTGGAAAACGGGTTATCCTTTGGAACGGAATAGCTTCGGCCAGGCGATGGATGGTCTACATCGATCCGCAGTACTTTGGCAAGCAGCTTTGATAAGTCTTGACCCACGACATTGGCGTCCGAATCCGAGGTGCCATCACCGGTAGTCACGTACATCATCCCATCCTTACCAAAGGTCAGCGCGGCGCCATTGTGCCCATTCGATTCCCAATCGATCACGACCATCTCGTCGCCAACTAGGCCGAAGGGAGCGGTTCGAGCGAGTGTGCGCCGAACGATATGGCTCTTGTGTTTTTCTCCTTCGTTCTTCCCATTGCTTCCGATGTACATGAATCCATTTTCCAGGAAGTTTGGATGGAAAGCGATACTGTAAGCCACTCCTTTGGGATCGAAAAGCAACTCCAATTCCGTTTGATTCGATGCGTCGGTGGTACGCATGATTTTAGTAGGACCGTAGGCTCCTTGCTCTTCGATTACGATCAAGCGTTTGCTGCCCGGCTCAACTTGAACATCAATGGGCCATTCTAATTTCAAGTCGGGATAAGCTCGAACGGCTCGATAGGGAAGTGGTGGTTCCGGCGATCCAGCAACCAACGTGTCGGCAAAGTGCGGGCGATGGCGAAGTGCATGCGCAGTTGCATTTATTTCGCTTGCCGGCGCAAAACGAACCGTTGCGTAATCCTCGCAGCGGTGAAAATCGAGCTTGGTCAATGGGGCACAGCTACTTAGCTCCGGTTGTGTGTTTAGTGTGTAGTCATAGCGACATAGGGCCAACTGCCAGACCTCATCGATATCGGGCCTGCCCCCTGTTGGCATCAAATCGAGCCAAGGTATCCGGCCTTCGACAGTCCAAGAGTGATCTCGATCGCCCCGTTGGTTAAGCGTCCCATCGCGTCGAACTTGAGTCTTCCAATGAAAACTGTCGCTTGATTTCAGCGAGTTGTAACCGCCGCTCTTTTGGTCTGGCAGAAACATATCCATTTTAGTGCCAGCAGCGTTGATCTGAAATTCATAGTACCCGGTCGCCTCGCGACTCGGTTTCAGGAAGATCTCGAAGACGTCGTTGTCCCAAGTTTTGCCATCATGCTCGTTTACATCCGCAAACAAATCGCGGTCCTCCAGTTCAGCAAAGAAATAAAGATACTGTCGATCCCAAAGCAATCGGGCACGAGTCGCTGCCCGCGGAATTGGATCGTTACTGGCGGGGATTCGAAATCGATCAATGACGGTCGCATTCTTCCAGGCTGCGTCCTCGTCCGAGCCATCGATCAGAATGGGTACGTCGGCCCAATGGCAAACCAGATCATCAGCAAACGCAGCGAAGCCCGCAGAAACAAATAGGGCAATCCAAATAGCCAAAGCAGATCGATAGAAATGATTGCTGGTGCATCGCAGTATTCGCATAGTGTTCAGTTGCCTAATTAAAGTTTCGATCGCTGTCACAGCTTTCACCCCGCTCCCTGAGATGGGGGAGCGAAGCGAGGGGAAGGTGAAGCGTCGTAGCGAAAGTCGTCAAGACTTTCGGCTGCGTTGCCTTAACCACTAAAACTCTTGACGAGTTTCGCTACAAAATGCTTCACGGCGTCCCGAAGGGTGACTGACAGTGACATTGAATACTGTAACCACAGCCAGTCATCTCAGCTGGATATTTCGTGATGATCGAGGTGCGTGAAGACGTTCCAGTAGTCGATGCGCCATCGACCTTTGGAACGGGATAGTCGAGTCATGGATGTGTTTATGATATCTCCTAGCTTTCCCTCGATGGCTTCGTCCTCGAGAAAGGCTTCTAACAATCGGAGTTTGAAGTCCGCGTGAATCACCATCGCAACCCGATCTTGATCGCCGTGCGTTGTTGACTCCGACTCAAACCAAGCACGGACCCGTTTGGCCCGTTCTCGCGCTTCCTCCTCGGTTTCATAGTGATCGAGATCGTACCAACCATGATCTGTGATGCGATCATCCAAAGTCCATTGCGAATATTTCGTCGCGAGAGTCTGTCGATTCATTCCAGCGACCGCGAGTCGCTTACCTGGCTGGTACCCACTGTGGCAGCCGCCTTGTTCGTAGATGTCTTGCCGAATCGTCGGTACCACAGACGTCTTTTCCGCAATCCAACGCGTGGTTTCTAATGATCTCAGGAACGGGCTGCAGTAAATTACGGTTGGGTTGAGTTTGGAAACAACCGGTGCGAGCTTTTGAGACTGCTTGACTCCCAGTTCCGTGATATTGGGGTCGGGAATGCGATATTGATCCTCGAGAGCGTTGTTCTCGGACTGGGCATGGCGAATCAAAAGCAAGCTAGGCAAATGGTGCATGGGTCTTGGATTGTCGTAATCGTTGGCGTTTTCGCGTAGAATGGAGTGTCCGTGGGACTTAATGTATGTTCCGATCCATTTCTCGTCAAAAGTGAATTCGCTCTTGGCATTTTGTACTGGGAATGATTTGATATGAACGAGACAGGAAATCTAGCCAACCTCCCGGAACTGCTTCGGCGGCGAACTGAAAAGCAGGGATCGACAACGATGCATAGCGACGCGCATCGCGAATTGGCTCCTCAGTACGCTTATGGCCGCCATCGTGGTCCGGCTCCCAGGTATTCACATCCAGCTGCCGTCTTGCTTTGCCTGATTCCCATTTCTGGCTCGGATTGGACGATCCCGCTGACGCTCCGCCCGGCCCAAATGGCTGATCATGGCGGACAAGTTTCGTTGCCTGGTGGTCGTTCGGATTCAGGGGAAACAATTTGGCGAACGGCATGCCGAGAGTTTGGCGAAGAGCTTGGCTGCACAACCGAGTACCTGCAACCGATTTGCGAACTCACTCCACTTTATGTTTATGCGAGTCGGCACAACGTGACGCCCATTGTGGCCACAAGCTCCCTTCGACCGGCCTTCAAACCCAATCCGGACGAAGTGGCTGAGCTGATTTTCTTTCCTTTACGTGATTTGATTGAGGACGAAGCGATCAGCGTCGGGACATTAAAACGAGGAACCGTCCAATTTGATGCTCCTGGGTTCCGTGTTGGCGAACATTTCGTATGGGGAGCCACCGCTATGGTGCTCGGTCAGCTTCGAAATATGGTTCGCGAAATTTTGGCGGAACAAATTGAGGAACCCTGGTTCATGTAGCCAATATCACGATTTCGCGTAGAATCAGACTTGCTTGCATGATACTTGCGAGCAAACGGCAGATTCATTGTTCCAGTGGCATAGGCTTTCAGCCTGTGGTTAGGACGCTTTCACATGCTGGAAGCCTATGCCACACCACAAACTCTTGCAAAGGGATTCGCATGATTCGAGTAGGCATTATTGGCGCTTCTGGATACACAGCCATCGAAGCGATCGAATGGCTTATTGGACATCCTCAGGTTCAAATCCTTGCAGCGACCAGTCGTCAAGCGGACGGGAGCATGATTGCCGATATGCATCCGAGTCTTGTCCGAAGGCTTCGACTGCCCGTTGAGGATTTGACTCCGGTGCAGGTTGCTGAGCGCTGCGATGTTGCTTTCTCGTGCTTGCCGCATGGGGCATCGGCCCATATCGTGATGCAATTATTGGATGCGGGATGTCGCGTTATCGATTTGTCTGCTGACTATCGGCTGAGTACGCCGGCGCTTTACGAAAAATGGTATGGCGAAAAGCACCCGGATGCGGGCCGATTGGGAATGACGCCGTATGGGCTGCCAGAACTGTTTGCGAGCGAGTTAAAAGATTGTCGTCTGGTTGCCAATCCGGGCTGTTACCCAACTTCTGCGATCTTGCCTCTATCACCCTTGCTCAAGGAAGGCCTCATTTCGCCGTTGGATATCATCGTTGATAGCAAGTCAGGTATCAGCGGTGCCGGTCGAACGCCGAAGCTGGGAAATCTCTACTGCGAAACCAACGAAAGTATTTCAGCTTACTCTGTAGGCAATCATCGCCATCAGCCTGAGATCGTAGATATCGTCAAGCGTTTCAGCGGAGTCGAACCGCAAATTGTCTTCACTCCACATTTGACTCCGATGGAGCGTGGAATTCTGTCGACGATTTACGTCCATCCAGCAGCCGGGGCGACTCCGAACCAGATTCGTGAATGCTTGAACACCTATTATGACTCGAGCACGTTTGTTCGAGTCGTCTCGCATTTGCCTGCAACGCGATTTGTCTCGAGAACAAACTATGTCGACATCACGGTCCGCGAAAATGGACCTCGTATCATCCTCGTTTCCGCGATCGATAACTTGGTCAAGGGTGCGAGCGGTGCGGCGATCCAAAACATGAACTGCATGTTCGGCTTAGACCCAACCATGGGTTTGCTATAAGGCGAGACCTCAGGGAGGGCGAGGCTCCTGCCGAGCCAAGGTTGCAAAGGTTCGGCAGGAGCATCACCCTCCCGAATAACAAATTGATTGGGTGAAGTCGAATTAAACATTTTATAAAGTAGTGGGTTTCCAGCCTGTGTCTGAACCTTTTCACAGGCTAGAAGCCTATGCCACTGGTAAAGACCAAACGACATCGGTAAGTTTTTACCCACCACTAAAACAGTCCAGTTCCTCTCCTCCTGATTTCACAACCGACATGATAAAAAGCCTACCCGCAACGTTGATACTCGTTTTGTTTTCCGTCGCGATGCCCCAAGTCGTCTTAGCTGCGGATTCGGTCAAACTTCTTCGAAATGGAGACGCTGTTTCCGTAACGATCAACGATAAAGAATTCACAACGTATCGGTTCGCCAAAAGTCTGCCAAAACCGTATTTCTTCCCCATTAAGGCTGCGGATGGCGCTTTGCTAACTCGCCCAATCGTCGGTGAGGATTATCAGGGTGATCACCCTCACCACAAGGGAATTTGGGTTTCGGTCGATGAGGTCAACGAGATCCAATTCTGGGCCGAGAAAGGGAAAATTGAAAACCGAGGTGTGGAACTACTAGCCTCCGCAGGCAACCCTGCGATCATGCGAGTCACAAATCATTGGCTTGATCGAAACGCAGCGGACATCATGATCGAAACGACAACGATTACGATTCATGCCAACAGAATGCTTGAATATGACATTCAGTTTAAGATGGCCGGTTCGGATGTGAATTTCCGCGATACCAAGGAGGGGCTCTTTGGTTTTCGGTTGGCCGAGTCTCAACGCGAGGACAAAGGCCAAGGCAAAGTAACGAATGCTGACGGAAAAAAAGGGACGAAGGAATGTTGGGGGCAGCGTTCCGCCTGGGTGGACTACGAGGGACCAATTGATGGCAAAGGATATGGCGTGACGCTATTTGATCATCCAGGGAATTTCCGACCAAGTCGATATCATGTTCGCAACTACGGTCTTTTTTCCGTGAGCCCCTTTGGCGAAGCTGCTTATACGAACGGCGCAGAACCGGCGGTAAACGACGTATTCAAAAAAGAAAGCGTGTTGCGATTGCGTTACGCGATCTACTTTCACGAGGGACCGGCGCCGGTTGCTGAGCTGAACGGTTTGGCGGAACGTTTTTCCAAACGCTAGTGTCGTGCGTAGTCCCAAGACACCTTCCCGCTGGGAGGGTCGAGCGTAGTGAGGGGAGGGTGAAGTGCCAACAACGATTGCACAAGTCAGTTCATCCTCCCCGGGCCTAACGGCCCGACCCTCCCCGAGTCTCCCCGAGGGAGGGTGACATTCAATCCCTGTAAAACATCCAATCCCTGTAACACATCGGGGCTAACGCCCGCCGGCTAGTTAACCGGTAACGTCCACTTCGTCGATCTAGTTTGGATTTTCGTACCACACAACGTTATTACTTGCGCGGCCAGCCACAACAAAGTCAAGGTCGCCATCTTGGTCCATGTCGATAATGCGAATGTCGTAGGCTTGCTGCTTTTCTCCAACCAGATGCGACTTAAAGTTTCCTCGTCCATCATTTTCATACCACATCGCTCTCTCGCTCCCATAAGCAACTGTCGCCACATCGACGTCTCCATCTCGATCCAAGTCGATCGCCGCCAGGCAATGCGGTTCGCGCAGTTCGCCATCAATCGTGTGCTCAGTCCATTCCGCAGAGTTTGTCTCTCGTTCGAACCAAACGACACCTTGGCTATGGCCGCGGGAGGCGATCAGATCCCTCTTGCCATCGCCGTTGACATCAGCGGGATGGATGTTGGTAGCACCAGGCTGTTTGGCCGAAACGACTTCCTTTACCCAGGGCTGGGTAGGATCTTTGCCCGCTCGCCACCAAGCAAACCACTGGCCGTCAGCACCGGCCGCAGTACCGTCCCCTTTTGCAGCCGAAGCGGCATCGGGCAATCCGTCACCATCGATATCGCCAATGCCCAAGTAATGCGAAAGTCCAGGGGCATCGCCAGATGCGAAAACGAACCGTTCCCAACGCTCAGCTGCAAGCGGGTCCTTAGGAATCCGATACCAAACTAGGGAATACGGAAATGGGCCTGAGGGTTGAGCACTCGTGGCAAGCAAGTCGAGTCGCCCAACGTTGTCGACATTTCCAACCAGCAGCCCGTGCACGCCGTTCACTTGGTCGTCGATAAGCCTTTCATTCCAACGTTCGGTGAGTGGTTGCGTCGGGCACTCCAACCAGACGATACGGCCAGGGCTATAGGGAGTGCCGATAACATCAAGATCGCCGTCACCGTCCACGTCCATCGTTTCGCTATGTATCCAATCCATGTCTTCTGAGTTTAGGACAATGGGCTTCCAGTTGGGGGCAACGAGCAATTGCGTCTTTTTTCCCGCGTTGCAAACAATATCAATCAAGCCGTCGCCATTAAAGTCCCCTGCAACGGCCGTCACACACCCAGCTCCTTCGTACACAATGTGCTTCGTCCAGTTGGCGTTTTTTGATTGACCAATTTGCGAGGAGCTTTCGTTCTCCATGGCAAGTAAAGCCGATGCGAAACGTCTCCCAACCTCGTTGGTACCTTCGCTATTGAAGTGAACATCATTTGCTATCGCAGCTCCACCCGTGTCGACAAATCGGCAATGCGGGAACTCGTGACCGATTTGCTTTTGCGCCGCGATGATGTCAGGCATGAACTTGTTTTTCCCTTCGTGAAAATGGACATTTACGGAGACAAGAACCGGCAAACTTTCAGCATGGATATCCCGTCTCAAAGAACTAAACATCCCCTTTAATCGCTCGGCATATTTTGGAGCATCGTTTGCATTCGCGTCGGATTCCCCTTGCACCCACGCTAGCCCTCGAAAGTTCACGGTTAAGCCCTCAGCTTCAGCAAACGATTTGGCTAAACGGATTTCTTCGACTAACGCCCGGTAGCACGCTCCGCGTGAGCCTTCGCCTGCTGGATCCCAATCGTCGGCAACGCTAGTGCCACTGAACGCTGCTTTGACAACGGCGAGTTCCGTCACTCTTCCTGCCTGCTTGTCTCGCCGCTTTATTTTGCGAGCGAACGCCACTTCCGGCCCAAAGCCACCTTTTGGATTGGCGAAATTCCCATATTGTCGAGGTTCTGATTTTGGCCCTGGTTTGCCAAGTGGTTGACTGGATAGTGTCGTCCACTGCGTCCTTGACGAACTCGAATCGTGCTCGTCTGGCGGAGGGTCGCCAACTCGAAATCGAAACCGGATCAATGAGTCCAACTCATCCACACCAAGCTTATCGGGATCGGTATCGAAGCCCGTCGCGTTGGACTGTCCAGCAACGATCAGCAAATCAAGCTGCTTAGGGGATTCTTGGGCGTTAGCAAAATGCGTGAAAGCCAGCAGGCTGACTGTAGCGAACACTATTGGTTGCAGATTGTAGTATCGAGCTTGCATGAGAGGTGCGTTTTGGTAGTGGCAATGGTTCGTAAAGCAATTGCGTCCCAATTGTACCTAAAACAAGTTCACGCAAGATGCGGGAATCTGAGGCGAGCGGCCCGCTCCAGTATACCTATGATTAACGCGGGCTTTTGTGTAGCGAAAGTCGTCAAGACTTTCGGAAGCATCCCCTAAAAGACCGAAACTCTTGACGAGTTTCGCTACAAAATGCGTCACGTAGTTGGGCTCTGCCTTGGAACGCACTGCCTTCGAGGCTCCGCCGTACACCTGCAAATTGGTAGCCTAGGCTGTTCGGGCGAACTGCGTCGTCTTGAGCAATTTTTCTAATTTATGCTGAGATTTTGAAAATTGGGGACGCGGTTTGACGCGAATCGGGGTTGCAACAAACCGCGTGCCATCTGAGAATCTGGCAGGCGTTGTAAATGAGACTTTGGGCTCTCGGCTTACTGGCCAATTGGATGGAGACGGATGCACGATGGTTACTATCGAACCGCTCGCTTTTGAGCAACTCAACATTGGCGATAAATGGACTAGTTCCGAGCGTACCATCGTGGCGTCGGACCTACAGTCTTTCGCAGACCTGACGGGCGATCACGATCCGCTTCATACCGATCCTGAGTTTGCGGCGAATGGTCCGTTTGGAAAACCGGTTGCTCACGGCTTGCTGGGGCTTTCCATCCTTGCCGGATTAAGCTCCAACGCACCAGCCGTTTTGACCGCTGCTTTTGTCGATATACGCAGTTGGAGCTTTACCAAACCCGTCTTTATCGGCGACTCAATTCGTGCGGTCACGGAAGTTATCGATTTGAAGCCGAGAGGGCGAAAGCACGGGGAAGTTCATTGGTACCGCCAGCTTTTCAATCAAAATGGTGAAAAGGTCCAGGACGGAATTTTGGTAACGCTGGTCACTAGACGTGTTCCGCTGCCCACGAAAAGGACTTTGCACAGTCTGAGCGAATCCAACGCAATCGATGTTGAAACTACGACGCAGGAAAGTGTTGCAAGTTTTAGGTAGTCTCCAGAACAGTTTGGTTTCGTTTGGACTATGATGAGTATTCTCATCAACCTAGGAAAGATTACACGATGCAACATTTGGACCACCTCAAAAACCTTGTGATTATGGCTTCTGCCGACGGCAGTTTATCCGAGGGAGAGATTGCATTGCTGGTGGATCGCTGCGGCGAGATGGGGCTCGATGAAGCGGATTTGGGCAACGCGGTATCTTATGCGTTGAGCGATGAAGCTTCACTGAAATTGCCAACCGAGAAAGAAGAGCAGATTGCTATGCTTTCCGATTTGGTCCGGATCATGGCCGCTGACGGCAAATTAAGCGAAGTAGAAAAGAGGCTTTTTGCTTTGGCTGCTGCCAAAATGGGTATAGAGCGAGTGGAGCTCGACACGATGATCGACAAGCTCGTTGGAAAGAAAACAAAGTAGTTGGAATTACTCGTTCGGTAGGATGTCCGCGACCAGCTCTCGAAAACGGGTGAGAGCGCGATAGTATCGCTTCTTGGTTGTCTCGATATTTAATTCTAGGACCATTGCCGATTCCTTGATCGAGAGTTCCTCTAAGTGTCTCATCTCGATGATTTCACGATCTTGGTCGGATAAATTCTTGATCGCGTCTTGCACCTTTAACGCCAGCTCCCGTCGAGCCATCCAAGTGCCGACAGAGTGCATGGAGTCGATCAGCTTTTGGCTGAGTACATCGTCTCCGTCTTGATACCAATTGTTCTCACGCTCAGGGCTACGCTTTTCGCGAAAATGGCGCCGGTGCGTCTCGGCCACGATGTGCTTTCCGATTAGGCGAAGCCAGACAATTGGGGGAACTTTTGGTGACTTCAGATAAGCGTCCATACTTGCTGTCGCACGAAGAAACGTTTCTTGAACGATATCCGACGCGTCGACTCGTGCCAGCAGACGTTTGTCGAGGCGAGACTCAACCAGTCTTCGGATGTGGCTGCGCGAACGCATGAACAGAGCTGTTAATTCTCGGCCGCCACCTTGCTTGAGTAAATCTAGCAAACGTGCTGAACTCGAGTCTGTTTGCAGTGTATTCATAGTAGTGCCTTCGAAGGGATTATCGATCGCCTTTGGGTGGGTTTCGCAGCGCGCGTTCGATCTCTGTTGCGATGTTCATTTTTCCTTGTAGAGCCTGTGCCGGAGCACGAGAGATTCGGTTTCGAACCATCATGAGCCATTGAAATAGCTTTTCGTCGGAAACGTTGTATTGAGCCAACTCAGCCGCCGAGAGCACTTTGCCGCCAGTTAGGATGGCTATCATGGAGTACGCTTCTTGCTCCGGTATCTCTCTATTCACAACCAGCTTTGCGAATCCACGAAGCGTATCGTAAGCCATTTCAACTTCACGAGGCTTGAATTTAGAACGTTCGACGAATCGAACCAAGCTCATAATCTGGGTGCCGGCTGGCAGCGAAGATTCCCGGTATCCTTCCAAAAAGGAATTGAAGGATTTTCCGCTGAGGTCTCGATTCTTGATGCGCGACAGCAGTTCCTCGGTGCTGTTTAGAATCTGGTTTTTGTCACCGTCCTCAAGACGAAACTGACTGCTCGAATTTTCAATGGAATCCTTGACCAGTTTGGTCAAGGCGAGTCCAAGGTCTCCAGATTTCGGATCTCCAAGAGCTTCAATGAAATTCTCGCCGCTAGGGAGGATCTTGGGCGTCTGTGCTTGTGCTTGAGAATCGCCAGACTGGCGCCTGAAAGCGATTGAAAAAACCACGCTAAACATGAGAATCCCGATGGCAGACGCGACAAGCATTGTAGCCGTCCGTTTGCTACGCCTGCGGTAGATATCATCGGGTTCACGTCGTTTTCGTCTTCGGTCACTTGGCGCGATTCCTGAAGCGAATCGCTCGAGGACATACTGCAGTTCCTTCGCTGTCTGGTAACGGTCCTCGGGCGCAAACGCGCATGCCTTCATAATGATCTTGGCGAGCCCATCTGGTATGTCCGGGTTTTCGTCGAGGATGCTATTCAGCTTGAGCTTTTCTCGGTGTATTGTTAGCGCTTCCAGCGAACTGTCCCGCCAAGCTCGACTACCCGTTGCGAGCTCATAAAGCGTGATCCCCAGTGAGTAAACGTCGCTTCTGCAATCGCAATGCCCGCGAAGCTGCTCAGGGGCCATGTACCGAGGCGTGCCGATCGCGTCACCTGTGCGACTCAGAGAACGATTGTGATCAAACGCTTTTGCAAGACCGAAGTCAGTAATCCATATTTTTCGAGCGTTGTCGAACAAAAGATTGGCAGGCTTGATATCTCGGTGAACCAAGCCTTGTTCGTGAGCATGTTGCAAGCCCGATGCGACTTGCATCCCTAATTCGGCAAAGGACTTCCAGTCGGTTTGCAGTTCAGCCAGTAGTACTTTGAGACGGTATTGTGCTTCTGGGCATAAGATTTTGTCCAGACTATGACCGTCGATGTACTTCATCACGAGATACGCGTGATCTTCGTTGTAACCATACTCGTAGACAGGAACGATATTGGTGTGATCCAATTTCGCCATAGCGCGTCGCTCAAGTTCGAAACGCTGAACCACACCGAAGCTTGCCATTTCATCCAAAGGAATTGTCTTGATCGCTACCACGCGATCCAATTCCTGTTGGTATCCTCGATAGACGATCCCCATGGCACCTCGTCCAATCTCTTCTTGGACAAGGCAATTGCCTAGGACTTTCTCGACGAGCGTATCCGGACGGTCGCCTTTCTTCGAGACATTTTTTTCGAGCATGAGCAACGCGGGAAAATTTGCCCGAATGTCGTTTTTTAAGTGTGGGAAGGCTGTAGCAAAGGACTCAATGGAGGGGGAATTGCCATTCCGCAACTCGGCAACGAAACAATCAGCCACTTTGGTGAAGCTGATGTCGGTTGGCTTTAATTGTCGGACAGTCATTCCCAGCTCAAAACTCAGAATCAATGATGTATCAAAAGTAAAATGGCCTTAAAAAGTTAGTGCGCCGTTTTGCACCTGTCATTGAAGATAGGGCTGGCTTTGGGATATATGCTCCCGTTAACACAAAAAGAAACGGTTGTGACGATTTTGAGGTCGGTGATTGCGTACCTCCCGCAGGGCTTGCTTCCTGTGACGAGCAGAACTTTTGATGTGAATTAATTCAGAACCCAACCTTGGTATTTGCACTTCAAGGGCACACTCGGCAGGAGTGCGATGCGTTGGGTCACTCTTGCCGAGCGTGACCTTTACTTGAATTACTTGAATCGAAGCTTAACGATTTTGCGGTTTGCGAAAGATATTCGCAGCGGGTAACCACAGATTAATCATTACCTTCCTCACCTTTTGTGCATGGGATTCGCGAAAAGGTTCGAAGCTGTCGCACTTTTCGGAAAGAAACAAAGCTACCGTTCAGAAAGGAACTGGCATGGGGCTTCTCATGTTATCGACTTTAAGCTTGCTTCACGAGGTGCATTGATGGGACTTTCGAAACACAACTTGTCCGCCTTTGGGCTTTTGCTTTGGGTTTCAAGCGGGATTGCCCTTGCAGGTACTCCAGCCAGCCCACAGGCAACACCGGTCCCGCTCAATTTACCGGTCATCGGCAACGTCGAAGTAACAGGTTCGGACTCCCGAGCAGCGGCTTTCAATAGCCAGTGGCTTCCAAAATTCCAAACCATTATCAACAACAACCTGCAAGAGAGTGTCGTCTTCACGAACGCTACGGGATTCAAGCTCGACTCGGCCAAACTCTTCTTGCGTCAGGAAGCTGTTGAGACGATTCGCGTTTACTTCCTGGCCGAAGGTGCAGGCTATCGGAACACATTAGGATTTGCGTTTACACCAGCGGGTAGTGCCACGCCTGGCTCGCCCAAAGTCATTTTCCCTAATGCCTCTATCGGAAGTGGAAGTCGTACAGTGAATGATCCTCTTCGCGCCGGCGACTTTGTGGACCTGGGCAAGGGTGGTAACGGCTGGCAGTTGGACTTCTTTCTTATATCGGACGCATTCAACAAGTGGCGAGATTCCGGGCAAACCAACACAAACCTTGCTTGGCTATGGAATGATTCGTCGAAGAACAGCGATCGGCTACAACACGTTGTCGCGTTTGCGATGCCCGACTCACCGTACCTATTGATCGGATTCGAAGACATCGTCGGTGGTGGTGACTTGGACTACAACGATGCTCTGTTCGTGGTGGATATCGGTATGGTGAATGCAAACTCACTGACGGATGACCCGTCGAGTCTGCCACAGTGATTTAAGTTGATAGTCGTAATTGCGTTTAGAAAACCCCAACCATGACCGCTTCACCAAAAAATCAAAAGAGTAACAGACAATCGAACCGACGTGACGGTTTGGCTTCGATTGAGTTGGCATTTGTATTGCCAGTGATGCTGATCCTCATTTTGGGAACGATTGAAGTCTGTCAAAGGATATTCCTCCGTCAATCTGCGGTCCTCGTTGCCTACGAAGGAGCAAGATCAGCGGTACGAAGTACCTGCAGCAGTATGGATGTTACGACACGCTGCCAAGCGATGTTGACTCAACGCAATGTCAAGGGAGCCGTCGTCACGGTAACGCCTGCGGACTTGCTGTCTCAACCATCCGGAACGCAGATTCGGGTTCGAATTGAAGTCCCCTGGGCTTCTAATTCTCCCACACGATTCGTCCTGCAAGATCAAGGAACCATTTCTGTCGACGCATACATGCTTCGTGAATAGAAGGTTACAAAATGAACAAACCGATTCCCTGTCCTACGCTTCACCGATCCCAACGCACAAGAAGGTCTCGGAAGCGCCGAGGCTCCATTCTGGTCCTTTCAGGAGCGGCCTTTTTCGCTTTGGTTGCGTTGGCTGGGCTCAGTATCAATATTGCGTACATGGAGCTCGTGCGTTCGGAACAAAGGCTTGCGACCGATGCAGCCGCCAAGGCAGCACTCGTCGTACTTGGCCAAACACAATCGCAGGATCAGGCCAGGCAAGCGGCTAAGTCGATTGCGGCTTTGCATCGCGTCGCCGGTCGAGTTGTTGTCTTGGACGACAGCGACATTCAGATCGGGGCTTCGATCGGGAACGCAAATGGTTCCTATTCGTTTTCTCAGACGGCGTCGGCTTCGAGTGTCGTTACGAATTCCGTTCGTATCAATTCGAACTTGAGCAAAATGGCTGGTGGCGGGATCCCAACCATCTTGATTCCGCAGTTGATGGGTGTCTCGACCTTCACTTCCGAACAGTCCGCCGTTTCAACTCGAATCGACATGGACGTATGCTTGGTGGTCGATCGCTCTGGCTCAATGGCTTGGACACTAGGCTCGACGCCTTTTTCTTATCCAGGTGATTTGGCAGGCAAGTCTCCCATTCAAAACTATTTTCAGTTGCCCCACGCTACATCGAGTCGCTGGGCTGCGCTGACTTCATCGGTCAATATCTTTGCCAACGTTCTCAACGAGGCTCCCATCAAGTCCCGAGTTGCCTTGGCCTCCTATTCGAGCAACTTTACCTTTGGGATTTGGACATCCGTTGTTGCCTCCATCGATCAACCACTGACAACCGACTACACCACGCTCAAACAAAAGCTGAACACGCTTGCAACGCAACCTCTCATCGGAAACACCAACATCGCAGCCGGTCTTCGCGAGGGAGTAAACGCTTTGACGGATCCGACTCGAACTCGGATCACTTCCTGCAAGAGCATTATTTTGCTCACAGACGGAATTCTATCCCAAGGCGACGATCCAGTTGTGTTGGCCACAACGGCCCGTGAAATGAATATTCGAACCCATACCATCGCATTTAGTGCGCAAGCGGATGTCGCATTGATGCAACGCGTCGCACAAGCTGGCGGTGGCCAATGCTATGTCGCCCCCGATGCTGCATCCTTGGAAGCGGCCTTTCGTACTATCGCTGCCACGCTACCCAACATGTTGACCGAGTAAATCATGAATTCAAGAGAAACCACAGGACGTAGAGTTTCGCCGAAATGCGTACGCCGTTTGGGAGCATTCACTATTGATTTCGCCATTTGCAGCGGAGTGTTTTTTACGATTCTTCTGGCTGGCTTCGAGTTCGCTCGCTTCATGTACGCGCGTCACTCCGTCGAGCAAGCGGCCTATGAGTCAGCCCGAGTAGGGATCGTTCCAGGCAAGACCGTGGCCGAAGTAACAGCCAAAGCGAATCAGATCTTGAATGCGACAGGAGTTCGCAATGCGACCATCACCGTGACTCCGACTACTTTTACTACGTCCACCTCGACTGTCACGGTAGAGATTCGATGCAAGTATTCCGACAACTCATGGTTGAAGCCCATGTTTCTGGCAAACACTGACATGTTGTCATCCATGACACTTGACCATGAGAACAAAGCCTACCTGGTTGCCGCTGGTACGGTCGGAAACAACAACAACGAGCCAATCGACCAATAGCACGAAGCGCAAGGTATTGAATTGGATTGTTGATTAGCACTTGTCCCCTGGCTCAGTCCAACGCCTTGAAGCTTTTTCGCTTTTAAAACAGGCTTTTGTAGCGAAAGCCGTCAAGACTTTCGGCTGCTTCGCCTAAACGACCGAAACTCTTGACGAGTTTCGCTACACAGTGCCTCAAGCAAAGCCTTGGAACGAAGGGGTTTCAACCGCATGAATAAGAAACAGGGAGCAACTACGACTCAAAGATCGGCTTGCGATCTGCGGTAGATTCATCAGCTCGATGAAAGTCAACGATGTCTTGTTGTTCCATTTGCCAAGTGTAGTAGGCAGGCTCATCGTCAACGACCGTTGGGAAATCAACGATGCCGTCGTGAGCGGAACGCAAAATGACTCCAAGCTGTTCCAGCTCACTAACGTATTCCTCAAGATGAGCCGACTCGTTTTTGAGGTCTTCTTGAATCTCCGTTATCTCGGCATCGTAGATTTGAAACCGTGCTTTTCCCTCGTTGCGCCGCAACATCCGGCGAAGATTCGATTTTCGTTCGGTTAACTCACGATGGGCCAACGAAATATCTGTCACGATAAGCCGAAGGAGCGGGAGCATTGCCCTCGCTTGTTCAATCGAGAAGATTTGCGTTGTTTTGGTTGGCATGGTTGGCGGACGCCTTATTCGTTGTTCTCGAACGCAGTTTACCGTTCAAGTAATCTCACAAGACAATACCGACAACTTTCCATTTAGGAAAGTTCACTTGGGAGACGTTTTTGATCAGTCCAAAGTTTTCGTTGAATGGAATTCCCAAACTGGCTCATTGAGCGGTTTGTGACTCCATTGACAGCAACTAGCACCAATTCAATTCTTGCTCGAATTATCCAGCATTCAATCTCTGATCTTCCCAGATTGGGGAGAATTTCGTTCCAACGGTGACAGTAAACTCGTCGCAAACTTGGTCAACCAGCTCTGCCGTGACTTTTTCTGCCTTTCGAACCGCCCCTGCAACCAAGGCCAATTCAGCGATTTGAACAATTTTTCGTGGGATTCCGTCACTAAGTTCCTGAATCCGAGTGATCGCTTGACCGTTGAATATGGAATCATCGCCTCCCACCCCTTGAATTGCAAAATCAAAGTAGTCCGCTGTTTGTCCGAGATCCCAACGCGGCAATTGAATTTTGAGTTCGCATTGGTCCAAGATCCATCTGGGAATATTGACAATAGAATCGTCGTCGAGCGACAGAAACATGCTCCAGCGGATAGGAGTGCTCCACAAGTGTGAAATTGCCTGGTAAAAATCATCCGAGACCTCATGCAGATTGTCCAGGATTAAAACCGTGCGATGGCCAATTGCTGATTCCGAAAACAACTCGTCGCTAATCTGAGTCCAACATTCTCTCGAAGAGTGCGGCGGTTCTTGATGTGGCGCAATACCTTGCAAAATCCTTAGGGGAACGATGTCCGCATCGGCCGAGCGGAGGTCGATCATGGCGAGGTTCTCTCGCGCGTATTGAGCATTTCGCAAGCGAACAAAATGCCTCAGAAACGTCGTTTTCCCCACCCCAGCGGGCCCCAAAACGATTGCCAGTCGCTTTTCTTGGGAAACAAGAAACTCGCTCCGTGCGAACGCTTCCTCGATTGTCCCACCACAAAACACGCCGCGACTGGAGGGACCCAATGCAAACGGGGAACGAGACAATTTCCAATGTCGCAGGTAACTCATTTTGTGTCCTCAGCGATTCGCTGCCACTGTCGCACTGGTTGGCCGTGTTTGTCCGCATTTATCGGCCCATTCGGCAAAATAATTACAACTTTCATGCTTCTCGGCACGTACGCTGACTTGTCTGCAAGAAATCCAGAATGCCCCTCCAACTTTCCATTCCGTTTTGCGATTTTCCCTTAAGTCCGATTGGTGTAATGGTCAGCACATGCATTTCACATTAAACTCGGTACCATGATAGGCCCCATCTTCCAACGTGAAATTGCGACCTTACCTCGACGAGGTAGGCATTTTGTTAATCGCGTCGTATTCGCATTGATGCTTTTTGCGATTATTTGCACGACTTGGTTGTTATTGGCAGGTATTCAGCCAGTCCAGAATCCGGGTGACTTGGCTCGGTTCGGTGTGCTTATCTTCCAGTTGATCGCACCGTTTCAGCTGATTGTTTTGCTCTTTATGGCGGCTTTAGCTGGCACGATTGCGGTTAGCCACGAAAAAGACAAGCAAACATTGATTCTCTTGCTTATGACGTCATTGTCGAATGTTGAGATGGTTTTGGGGAAAATAGGAGCTGGGTTGCTAGCTTCCATGAACGCCTTCCTCGCCTCCCTCCCAATCGTTTTTTCTGTGGTTCTGTTAGGTGGCGTTTCGATTGAGCAGGTTTTTGCTTGCTCGTGGGTAACCTTCTGCGCTCTGATTGCAAGCGCTACGCTAGGGGCGACGATTGCTTTTTGGCGAGAGAAGACGTTTCAATCCATTACAGTTACCATGTTGATCATTGCTCTGTGGTTGGCGGTCTGCGAAGTGATCGCGACTGGCAAAGTAAGCTTCGTATCGTCCTCGGTAGCAAAGCTCGTCAGCCCACTGCGTGCTATTGTCGATGTCACTCAGCCGATTGCTTCGGAGAACGTCCTGCCATTTTGGGTTCCAGGTGGAAATGCGTTCTTGTCGGGCCTGGTATTCCTAGCCATAGCCTTGGGACTAACCCTGCTTTCGATTCGAATGCTGCGAGTATGGAACCCATCTCGCGAGCGCCGAGGCGGGAATGCAGAGTCGGAGGAGCCCGAGGTCGATACGGTCAAGTCGAACTTGCCCGCATCGAGTTTGCCAGACAATGCCAATCAGCCAAGGCAAGTAAAGGCATGGAAGGTCCGTGCGCCGCGCCGCGTTTGGAACAATCCTGTTCTTTGGAGAGAAATGAGGACTTGGGCATACGGCCGGAAAGTGCTTCTCATTCGAGTTGCTTATCTCGCTTTTGGATTGATGGTTGCGTTTGGAGTTCGCCAATTCGTTTTGAATGGCTTGGCAACCCAAGAGTCCACTTTTCAAGAAGAGCTGGTCCCCACAACGGTCTCGTTGCTAGCGCCGTTCTTTGTGTTATCGCTAATCGTCATCAATGCGTTAGCTGTCAACTCAATTACCAACGAGCGTGACGGTGGAGCATTGGACCTTTTGCTTGTCACCGAAATATCGCCTCGCGAGTTTTTGTTTGGAAAGATTTGCGGCGTATTGTACGTCACAAAAGAGATGGTGATTATGCCGTTGCTTCTGTGTGTGTACTTATGGGCCCAGTCCGCCTTGACTACGGAGAACCTGATCTTCACGGTCATTACGCTGATCGTCATGGATCTTTTCGTTGCAATGCTGGGGATCCACTGCGGGATGATTTATGCCCAAAGTCGTGCTGCCATTGGGACTAGTCTCGGGACGGTATTCTTTTTGTTCCTGGGTGTAGCGACTTGCATGTTGATCATGCTGATGTTTCGAGGCTCGTTTGGCCGGCAACTGCCTCCCTTCCTGATTATCATTTTGGGCGGTGGCATCGGACTTTACTTGGCTCTCGGAAGCCGCAATCCGTCGCCGGCGATTACCATCAGTTCGTTTATGCTTCCGTTTCTAACGTACTTTGCAATTACTAGTTTCATTTTGCGTGATCAAGAACTCGCGGTGTTTAGTGTGGTATCATTGTCTTATGCCTTTGCGACCGCTGCCATGATGATCCCAGCATTAAGCGAATTCGACTTCGCATTCGGTGGCTCGAGAACGAGCGACGAGGAGTGAGTTCTTTGGAATGAGGCCTTTTGTTTTTTTGTAGCGGCAGGGCGCGAGCCCTCCGGTTTCGCGGCATTGATTAGATCGCCAGGACGGCTTGCGCCGTTCTGCTAACAAAGCGACTGCATTCGACTAACGCCCGCCACAAAAACCTATCAATTACCTTTAATCAAATGCAGGAGTTTCGAGTTGCCCCTACCAGAGTCTAGTGGATTTAGCTCACTGGCCTGGTTGCTCGTCCCGGCTGCGTTGGTAGGCATGCTCTTCCTCTCAGCATTGTTTTCGGCAAGTGAGGCAGCATTGTTCTCATTGACCTCGGCCCAGCGACTCAAATTGGATTCGGCACGGCGTTCCGATCGAGCCATTGAACACCTGCTGAGCAACCCTTCGCATTTACTGACATGCATTCTTCTGTGCAATCTGGCAATCAACATTACGTTTTTCGCTTGTGCCAATGTCTTATCGAACTCACTTACGGGTTCCGAGGCGGGAGCGTTTTTATTCGCGTTTGCGACGGTGACTAGCGTCATTCTCTTCGGCGAGCTTTTGCCGAAAAGTGTCGGGGTACTCGCTCCTCTCAAAATCAGCAGGTTTATTGCAGTACCCATGCTTGGCATCATGCGTGCCGTACTGCCATTAGGAAAGGGCATGCATGCCATCAATGACATTTGCCGACGCTTGATTTGGCCTGGATTGGTCCCAGAATCCGTACTTGAAACGTCGGATCTTGAACGGGCGATTGAGCTCAGTGAAACCGATTCCAAGATGATCGACCTGGAAAAGGGAATTTTGCAGAATACGTTACAGCTCTCCAATATTCAAGCTCAAGAATGGATGCATCCCAAGAGCCAATTCGCTTCTATCTCTTTGCCAGCCACGACCGAAGAGCTTGAGGAATGGATCGTAGATCAAGGGACAGATTGGGTCGAAGAAAGCAAACGGAGGATTGCATTGATCCTGTCTCCAGCCGACAACGAAGTGACTGCGACGACCACGATCGAACAGCTCCGACTTGCTATCGAAAAGCGAACCCCTCCTACTTTTCAGCCAGCCTATTTTATTCCGTGGTGCGCGAATTTGGCCAGTGTTCTACAGCAACTGATGAAGCTGGAGCTGAAGGTTGCGGTGGTTGTCAATGAGCGAGGCGATACCATTGGTGTCTTGTTTTTCGAGGACATCATTGAGGCTATCTTCGCGAGCCCTTCTGCGGCAATCAACGCGATGGGGCGACCGTTGTTTGCCAAAACCGGCGAAGCGAAATGGGAAGTTACGGGAGCAACTCGAATCAAGCAATTGGAACGCTCTCTCGGCATCAAATTGCCCGAGACTCGCGACGCAACCATTGCTGGGGTCTTGCAAAGTCAATTGAGGCGACTTGCACAGGTAGGTGATCACGTTGCTTGGGGAACGTTTACTTTGCAGGTAACCGAAATCCCGCGTCGCGGTGAAATGTTCGTTCAGATTACCAGTTCAGAAATTGACATCGCAGAAGACGAGTCAGGAGGAATCGAATGATTTTTGCGATCCTATTGTTTGTTTCCGCTGCATTGTTGAGTGCATTCTGTAGTGGAGTTGAAACGGGGCTTTATCGCGTCCCACGAGTTCGATTGGTACTCGACGCAGTAGACGGCTCGCGAGTTGCCCGAGGCTTACTGTGGTTGACAAATCATCCAGGGCTATTCGTTTCGACATTGCTCGTTGGCAATACGGTTGCTAATTATGCGGTGCCGGTCGGTGTTGCATGGTTTGTTATCGAGTTCTTTGGCTACGACGATGCTCGAATCAATATTGTTGTTAGTCTGTTAACTACGCCCGTTTTGTTCATATTCAGCGAACTGTTGCCCAAAAGTCTCTTCCATCAAATGCCCAACCGCCTGCTTCGGATTGCAGGCTGGCCTCTGTTTGCGTTGACCGTGTTGGCATTGCCGCTCACGTGGGCGTTGTATTTCATCAGCCAATGGTTACAACGCATCCTAGGCGAAGAACCGCTCAAAGTTAGACCTGCATTGGCGAGACGCGAATTGCGTCAAGTGCTTGCGGAAGGTGAACAAGCTGGACTGCTTGAGCCGGTTCAGAGGGATCTGGTCCAAAACATGTTTGCGTATGGCAGCGATCCAATTTCGCGATACTGCATGCCGCTGCGAGGTCTTCGAACCGTGCAAATCGACTTGCCTATTGAGGAAGCCAAGCAAATCATGCTCAAATCAAACCAGCAAATCTTGCCGGTTTTGCATTCTCGTGACAAAAGGCTGGTGGGCTACTACGAAGCGACCGACTTGCTTTATAACACCGAACGCCCCAAACTCCGAGCGGCTTCTACTTTTGAGGACACAGCTGGGCAAATCGCGGTCCTGAACAAGATGGTATCCCAGGATACCAAACTTGGGCGGATCGTGAATTCAACCGGTCAGTTGGTGGGCGTGGTGCTCCGCGACAGATTGGTTGCGCAGATGATTCAACGGGCATAATTCATGGTCGCATCCGGCAGATGCGACCCACCGTGGGTCACTCTTGCCGAGAGTGACCATTGTAAAGCGATTGTCCTCAATCGCTTCGCGGGCACTTTAGGCCCGCTTTGATAAGACCTTTGAGACGCGAAATGATTGTGAATCAATCGGGGCTTCGTTTTTTCAGCGAAGCAACAATTGAGGACAATTGTGCGACACTCGATCAGGAATACAGCTGAATTGCTTTGACAATCGCGTCCATGTCGTTTGGAACCGCGATTGCTCTGTTGGCGAACGAAGCTCTGGAAACGCCTCGGCTGCCTAACACTTCATTAAACTTTTCTTGATCGGTAGTATGGTACGCAACGGTTGCAGTTGGATCTTTGAGTTGATGGCCGGTCAAGATACACACAACGCGATCGTCCATACCGATGACACCTTGCTGGCGTAGCAGCTTGGCCCCCGCGACGCTTGCGGCACTGGCAGGTTCGCAACCGATGCCGCCCGCTCCGACTTGCGCTTTGGCATCGAGAATCTCTTGGTCTGTTACTTTGCGAACCACGCCGTCGCAGACTTCGAGAGCCCGAAGGCATTTCTTGAGGTTGACCGGACGATTGATTTCAATAGCGCTGGCGATTGTGTCCGCCTTGAGTTTGGCTTTGTCCATTTCGTCGTAGTACCAACAAGCGATCTCCATGCGAGGGCGTCCTCGGCTCCAGCGGAGATTACGATGGTTGTAAACGACATCAAGCGTATCTGCGCCCGCGGCATTGATAACAGCCAATCGCGGAATGCGATCAATGAGTCCCAGTTCTTTGAGCTCCATAAATGCTTTGCCAAATGCGCTGCTATTGCCCAAATTTCCACCGGGAACCACAATCCAATCTGGAACCTCCCATCGAAGCGATTCCAGCACTCGATACATGATGGTCTTTTGGCCTTCGAGACGAAATGGGTTGATACTATTGACCAAATAGATTCCAAGTTCTTTGGAGACTTCTTTGACCCGCGCCATGGCGTCGTCAAAGTCGCCCGAAATCTGGACGGTGAGCGCACCGTACTCAAGAGCCTGTGAAAGTTTGCCGTAAGAAATTTTTCCAGAACCAATAAAGATCACGGCTTTCATAAGCTGAGTGACCGAGCAGTACATGGCTAGCGAAGCGCTTGTGTTTCCAGTCGATGCGCAAGCAGCGCGTTTGGCGCCGACCATGTGGGCATGTGTGAAAGCAGCGCTCATTCCATTATCTTTAAAGGAACCTGATGGGTTCATGCCTTCGTATTGCAGATACAACTGGCCGGGACGAATTCCGACATATTTGGCGACGGAATTCGCCTGTTGGAGCAGTGTTTGTCCTTCGCCCACGGTGATAACTCGATCTGCGGGCGCGAATTGAAGCAATTCATGGAATCGCCACACGCCGCTGAACCGCAGCGGTTCGTAGCGTCGGGTCCACATTTGTTCAAAATCGTTCATCCGATTGGGCACGTTGATTCGGTCCCAATTGTATGCGATGTCCAGCAAATCACCACACTTGGTGCAGCTAGTTAGTACTTCATCGGTCCCAAAGGTTGCCCCGCAATCGACATTGATGCACTTTTGATAGGACAAATCGGATTTTACAGCGGCATTAGCGGGCGAAAGTGCGATTGCCATGGTGGATCGTGAAGTAGTAGGAATGTGTGGAAGGATTCATCAACAAAGCTAGAATCGGCATTTTGCGCATACTAAACGCCTCCTTTTCGGAATATCCGTTAAGGTTGCCAAACGGATATTCTTCCCAGCTTACGGAATCTGTATAGTTTACCCCTTATCCCAGCTTCGAAGCTACCACCTCTCATTTTTCTCGAATTTCATGGACGAGCTCAACACTACAGACAAAATAACCCGCTCAATACCGAAGAGCCACTACTTCATTTTTGGATCGCTGATGGTGGGCGGAGGGGTTGCGGATTTGCTTTCCAAGGAATGGATTTTCGCTTGGCGAGGACTGCCTGGCCAGTTGCCACCGTGGTGGTTGATCGAGCCCTATGTCGGAATTGAAACAGCAGTTAATCAGGGAGCCTTGTTCGGTATGGGACAGGGGCAAGGCTGGCTTTTCGCTATACTGTCCATCATTGCTCTAGCTGGGATTTGCGTATGGCTTTTTGTGTTCCAAGCAGCCCAGTCCAAGTGGCTCTCCACCGCCATGGGTTTGGTAACGGGCGGCATCATCGGAAACCTCTATGATCGATTGGGCATTCCTAACTTACCCGATGAACTTCGCGGTGGCGTTCGCGATTGGATCTTGTTGAAGTATCAGCAGCACATTTGGCCGAACTTCAACATAGCTGATTCCGTCTTGGTCGTCGGGGCCGTGATGCTGGCCATTCACTCGCTATTCTTGACGCCATCGGAGACCAAGTCAAATTCCGATTCAAAACTCGCAAAGTAACGGTCCAACCGTCCGAAGTTGTCCGGCCGCTTTTTACTCAACGCTGTTTTGCGATCATTTGGCATTTGAAGGAAACCGAATCCAGCTTCTCCCTCTCCGCCACTTCCTGGTCGTCCCAATGCCGATGGCGCCGTGATTGGAGAAACAATTCCTAACGTTTGCTGGCTGGTTCGAACGATTCCTGTGTCGGTGGCATTGACCCGTCCATCACGATTGATGTCATAGATATTTTCCACGGATGCACTATTGGGTAGCGTCGACTGGTTGACTCGTACGGCTCCGGTGTCTGTTGCATTGACGCGAATACGGGACGCCGTATTACCTACGCCAAGATCTCCAATCACATTGCCAAAATAGAACACATCATTCGCGGGCAGGCCCGTTTGCGCGTTCGCAAGTACGACGATTCGCAACCAGGTATTCTGAATCGAGTTGTCAGGGAAAGTGATATTTGCTCTCGAGGAACCGCCGACGCCACCACTTGTCAAAATGGTTACCGTAGGTGTCACCGAACTTGCGACAAACCCATTTAGACTGATTCCGTCCCATGTGGCAAATTGCAAGCTCGCGAGGAAGTCTGCATTGGTTGTCGTCGGTGGCAATCCAGAAACATCCACTACCAACCCATTTAGGCCTCGCGAGTAATTGGAGTAGTTCGCGAATGTCGACGATTGTCCAGGCAGCAAAGCGACTTTGTCAGAAAGGGTTGTCGATGCACTTTGCCCTGTAGCACCGCTATAAAAAAGTCCCCGTGTAACAATCGACGCTTGCACTAACGCAGCGGACGCGGAAAGATAGTACTCTCCTTTGGTTCCGCCGCTTGCTCCGACACGAATTCGGTACGTTCCCACCGATGGTAGAGGGAACGATATCGACTCATTGCGGCCGTCCGACAGTGCCACTCCAGAGGCGAGCAGAGTGTTGCTTGGGGAATAGAGTTCAAGAAAGGGATCTAGACTGTTCAAAAATTCTCCCGCACCATCGGATGGCGTGGCGGATTGAATTCGAAGGCGGCTGTTGGGTTGCGTCACGTCAATCGAATACCAATCCGAGTCGCTCGCCGAGTCCAAAGCCCCAACGACCCCCGCCCCGTTTACGATGGATTGAGCGGCAGCAAAGCTACTATTGCTCTCGGCATCAAATGATGCATTGACCTCCAAGGCCATCGAATAGGGAGTTAAATTGCTACCGCTTACGCGAACAAAGTAAGTACCAGCCGCTGCAACGACGACATTCTGGAACGCCTTATGCAAATTGGTTGGTCCAGTAGCTCCACTGGCTATCACGGTGGTCCCGTCGGTACCAATCAATTGCGCGTCGACGTTTCCTGAAGCGACATTACCGATCGCCAAAGTCAAACTTTCGCCAGCGGCCAAATTGAGCTTGTAGACGTCGGGAGTCGCCTGGACATTGAATCGAGTGCTTAAGTTGGGTCCAACAAGTGGCCCTGCCGCTTGATTGAAATGCACAAGACGTCGAGTTGGATTCGCCGCCCCGGCCGCCTTGATTCCGACAGTCGCGCTGGTAACCACGCTTCCATCGACGGTACCGCCGTAATTGAGATCAATGGTTCCATCAGATGACAAGATCGCTTGCATTGTGAAATAAGTTGAACCAAAAAGCTGAACAACGTTGTTCCATTGGATAATCAGACGCTGGTTTGCACCGGTGCCTGTAACTCTCCAAAAGATGGCTCGCGCTGCTGATCCCGATCCCGTGTTATCGATGTTGAGATCATCCCACAGCACGGCAATCCCGGGCAAAGCAGGGCTGCCGTTCAAATCGGAGTTGGTATATTCGTTGTCGCTTCCCCCGAACGTAATCAATCCATTTGTGCTGAATGCAAGACTGTCGTAGGTCGTTCCAAAAAATGGAAACGTAAAGCCAAACAACTGAGCCGAAGTAAGGGTATCTACGGCGTCATCGCCGATCGCGGAAGTGCTTCGCGTTCCCGTTGAACTGATATCGGTGAAGCTGGGCGTGACCGCAACAGCAATGGCTGAATCCGTCGTCCCTAGCACCCCCATACGTCTTGACTGAGAAATCGGAGTACTGAGGGTTATGGAAGTTGCGGTTAGGTCTTCAGCAGTTGCCGGAGTTTGATTTTCATTTCCGGCTGCGTTTTCGGATTCTAATGCAGCGTTCAGAACCAAACGTATGGCGTAATCACCTAATGTGGCACCGACACCAGTCACATTGATTCGATAAGTACCTGACGCCGTGATTCGAGTCGGTGGCAAGAGAACCGCAACACCATTGCTTGGAGATGCAGCAAGACCGATCGATGTTCCGGCCGGATCGAGGAGATCAACCTGAGGCCGTAATGTTGAAGACACCGGCGTTACGAGGACGGAGAGAGTTTGAGACGGATCAAGTGAAATGGTGAAGCCGTCGACATCTCCCGCAAAACTCATGGCACCCACGTCCGATGTCTCGTAAATCAATCCGCCCAAGGGAGCGTTTGCGACTAGTGGCTGTGCAAAAGGCCCGACGTTTCGATCCACGAAATAGTTTGCCGAGAAACTCGCGCCGTTCGGATTCCCGAAGACATCGGTAACTTTGTTCGTTCCTAGTGTCACACTCAGTGTTGCTTCGGAATTCAAATTGCCGATGGTGTATCGAGCTGTGTCCGCGTCTAACGCTACGGCGCTAATCACACCACCGAAACTCAATAGCAAATCATCCGCCGAAACCGACCCTGAAGCTATCGGTTCATTGAAGTCGACATTGAGAACCAGGGGTTGCCCCACCGGAAGAATGCTCGTGCTCGTCGGGCTTACCGCCGCTACCTGAAGCGGAATGGAGTCCCAGCGAAAACTTCCTGAAAACGCCAGCAGCGGTGATGAATCGCTCGCTCGCTGGACACTTCCTGCCGCCATGCTCATCGTATGCAGACCTTGGGTCGCTAGCGGAGTTGTCGCAAAGGTAAAGTCAATCGTATCTGCATCAACCAAATTGTAACCCGTCGCTGGAGTTGAATTCACCACAAAGTCCGACGGCCCTACGCTGAATTCATCATACGCTGCGGATAAGTTAACAGTAAACACTGTGGGCGCGTCAGTAACGGTGGAACCTAACAGCGGAGCTGTTGTCGAGACCACCAAACTTTGGAATTGCGTTGGAATGTCAAAAGAGGTTGTGAGCGCGTTGGAGCTTGAGTTCGCGGTGGAAGCTCCTTCGCCCAATCCACGACGGGCAAACGCCAGCCAAATTTCACGATGATTCTCGCTCCCATTCAGCGCCGTATCCGCAGCCAAGATAGCATTGCGTGCCTCGATGAATGTCGGATTTGCTGGCTGCAATTTTAACGCATCCATCACTAGCCTAAGGGTACGAACATTGCCCGCTGTGCTGCTCGCATTGTAAAGATTGGATTCGTAGCCGTATTTGGCAATCATCAGATGATTCAAATCCCAAAGCGTGGAAGCCCAGCGCGTGCCGGCCCAGTGAACCGCTGTAGACTGACTTGCGCCCGCACCGTAACTTAAGAAAGTTTCGTTGGTTTGGTTTCCAATGTCGAAGTCGTAGCGATAGCTACGGATCCCAGGTCCCGTTTCCGCTTGCCCCAGCACATACATTCCAACTCCGCGAGCATCGAGCGTGTCCAGTGCGTTTCTCTGGCGAAACATCAGGCTCCAAAAGTCGCTCCACCCTTCTCCCATCCCGCCACTTTGCAACGAACTCAGCGCACTTGCATTTGCGGGACCTCCAGTTAAACGATTCGAAACTCCATGCCCGTACTCATGCGTGATGATCCCGGAATCCATATCGCTGTCTCGACGTGGCGATGTGAAACTGAACTCAAACATCTGCATTCGGGGAGCAAATCCATCGGGAGGCGTACCAAAATTTGCATTATTGGCCGATCCGCCGTCTGCGTTGTCTTGTCCGTCCGCTTGGACCGCATCACTGCCCAATCCACCTTGCCCGTAAGTATTGGTCTGGAAATTTCCGGCGGCAGAAGTGAATCCATAAAGATAGTGGACATCGTGTAAAACATTGTTCCAGTAAAACAAATTGTTGACGGTCACATTCGCATTCGAAAGCGGAGATTGCGCCGGGTTAAACGTCGCATCGAAATTCAATTGCGAGCCACCATCTGGACGACTTCCCGCATCTGCAACATCGTCGCCATTCCTATCCAAGTGTGCGACGACGTTGTTGCCGACTGTCGTTGTAAACTCTGGACCTGCGATTCCGTTCGTATCATGCCAACCGAAAGGAGAAGCAGACGGTGCGGCCAAATGTGGGTCTGTTACCGTCTGAAAAGGACCGTTTGCTGGAGACTCCGTCGGTATCGGCAAAACATGATAGGAAGCGTGATCAATCCAATCCCACGCCATACGGATCTCGCCTGTCGTGGCGTCGACCCCCAAGTGATACCAATGCTCTCCATCCTGTGTCCTCGCGATCATTTCCCATGCCAAATCCAGCCCGCCTGATGGATTGGGTACCCATACTCGACTGGCTTCAACCGAATCCTGCGACAGCCCAGGAACGCTCAGTGAGGTTGCCCTCGACGCATCAACTCGACTCTTAAAAGCGCTTAGTGGCCCAACTCCCAACGGTATATCTAACTGCTCCATCGCCGACAGTGCTGCGTCCATCGCGGAAACAGGGGAGTCCACCGCAAGCAACCCTGTATACGCATCGCTATCCAGGTCTGGAACGAAATTGCTAGAGACGGTTATCACCTGGCCAAGTCCAGTCAAGTGAATTCCGAGGGAAGTATTCTCAACGTCTAGCCCGCCGACCTGCTGACGCAAATAGATATGTGTGATTCCAGTGTCGGTATCGGTGTACTGATCCGTTACCCTTGCGTCGCGAATTGTCTCTGCGGTCAAGTCGTAGTTCGAGGCCTGGCTCTCGATATACTCCATCGCAATCTCAAAGGGCGTTCCACCATTTCCTCCAGTTAGAAACGCACCTTCCTTCATCCACGTAGTGTTGTGAGGGATATAGTATGGCGTCGCAGTTAGCAATCGTCTTTCTTCTAGTCGCTCAATGGAGAGCACGCATTGGCGAACGTGTTGACGTACTGAAAAACGCTTCTTTGACTCGATCTTTTCTGACGAAGTGCGACTTACCAAACCATTGCGAATAAGGAACGAAAAGTGACTCATTGCATCTCTCTGTTTTGCTCAACGAAATCTTGGATTGCATAGTTTGCCGCGACATATCCTAAGCAAAGAGAGATTGGAAAACAATCAGACGGAAAGCGACGTGGAGAAGTTGCCGATGAAATGCCACGATATCATGCAATTGCTGAGTTATCGAGCCATTACTGAAGCAAAAGAACAAGCAAAAAGAGGTTGCTCGACGGAACCGGTTGACCAAAAGGTCAAGCCGAGAAGATGGCATGGGTTCCTAAGCAATTGGCGACAGAAAAGACCGATTGGCAGATGGATTATTATCGAGTCACTCTTGGCAAGCGTTACAGACCGATATTGAGTAGCTCGACTTTCGATTGCTTCCTCAACACCGTCGAAACTCTTGACGAGTTTCGTTACGGAAAACTTAACTCCAAGAACCGATAAACCACTGGAAGCGATTAGCGAGGGTTGGTTACCAGCCTTGGCTTACCTTGGCCGGACGGCTTCAAACTGGTCGAGACAGGTCTAGCCGTTGTCGTTTTCCTAGTTTTCGATGCGCCGCTTCCGATGACAAGTCGTTCCGTCGAAACCTCCTCCATATGCATCGCATTGGCATCGGGAGTTGGTTTAGGAGCAACGCTAGGAGCGGGGGCTTGTTTCGGTTTGGCTGGGGTTGGGGAACGCTTTATCACCGAATTCTCAACTGGCTCAGATGACATCATTTCGCTGTGCGACGACATGTGATCATTCGAAGAGTAGGAAGATTGCGTGTTGCTGGCGCATGTTGCGCACGAGCTTGAGCCGCCGTGATTCGAAGTCAATCCGCATGAATTGCATTCGCCGCAACTGGAGGGCATGTATCGATATCCCCACAAGTTTTTCAAACGCCCGAGCGCCGTTGGGCAGCTACCGCACGATCCGCACTCAAACTCACCATTGCAGCCGCAAGGATCGCACACGGGTGGCTCGTTAATGTGTTCGTCCCAGTAAATTTCCCCGCAACCCGAGCTGCAATGGGCGCTTCGAATTCGATTGGCAACTCGTGAACGCAAACTGCCGCAGCCTCCTACTTCGCAATCAATGTCACCGCATGCTCCCATGCCGCAGCCATCGCCAACAAAACGAACGGAGCAGCAGCCGACATGGCTTATCAACAGTCCAAATCCAAATAGCCATCCGAACAATGCAGTTTTCATAACAATGCGCCCCTGAAGAATTGCTGGCATGCAAAACAAACGGATTCGTCGCCCCGACCTGGAGCAAACCGTCCTTCTGCTGTTCTGTATCGGCCGGTACAATCGATACAATCAGCAAATCTTTCCAACTTCTTTCGCTAGCTATTCGGCCGACAGGAACCTGATCGCAACGATGACCATTGAAACAATCCTCGACGCCCGCCTAGTCGCTATTCTTAGGTTGGATGACCTATCGACGGCACTTCCGATCACCAACGCATTGTTTCAGGCGGGCGTTCGGGCTCTCGAGTTCACACTGACAAATGCAGCCGCACCAGCTGTGGTCCGAAAAATGAGAGATACCCACCAAGCGATTACGTCCCAAAAAGCGGTCGTCGGCATAGGCTCTGTTCGTTCGCTCGAAGAAGCGAAGCTTGCGATCGATAGTGGAGCACAATTTGTAGTCTCGCCCATTACCTCTGTTCAGATTATCGATTACTGCAAGCAAAACAAAGTTGCGGTCTGCCCGGGAGCTTACACCCCAACCGAAATTGCAACGTGCTGGGATGCTGGGGCCGATATCGTGAAAGTGTTTCCCGCAAGAACTTTGGGGGCGGGCTATATCAAAGATGTGCTGGCTCCCATGCCGTACTTAAAACTCATGCCGACAGGCGGCGTTGACTTAAAGAACATAGCGACCTTTTTTGCAGCCGGAGCAGTAGCCGTCGGTATTGGTAGCCAATTGCTTGATCCGATCGCCATTCAAAACAAGGATTGGAACAAACTAATCCAAACCGCTTCTGAATATGTGAAAGCCAGCCAATTGGATCGCAATGCAGCATGAATTCAACACCCAACAATCAATCTTCGGAAACACAGTGGGATGTCGTCACTTTGGGCGAAACAATGCTGCGATTGACCCCAGATAGCAATCTTCGCCTAGAGCAAGCTGAAAGTTTACAAGTGCATGTCGGCGGGAGCGAGTCGAACACAGCCGTCGGTCTCTCACGACTTGGGAAACGAGTCGCATGGTTATCCAGGATGACCGACAACCACTTGGGGAGAAAAGTCGAACGGGCAATCGCCGCGCATGGAGTCTGCACCAGGCATGTTGTATGGACGAACAACGACCGCGTCGGGTTGTATTTCTTAGAAGCGGGCACTCCACCCAGAAACAGCCAGGTGATTTACGATCGTGCGAATTCTGCCTTTTCAAAAATCCAGCCAAGCGATTTACCATCAGACCTATTTGCTCCTCTGAATTCCAAGTGGTTGCACATTACAGGCATTTCGCTGTGGCTGAGCGATTCGGTACGAGCAACGGTCGCAGACGCGGTAAAGCGGGCAAGATCGGTGGGTTGGCAAATTAGTTTTGACGTAAACCATCGATCGCTGCTTTGTAGTGCCAAACAGGCGATGCAATACAGTGAGTCCCTGTTCGAATCTGCGGACCTCGTATTTTTGCCTCGACGAGATGCCAACAATCTATGGGGCATCAGTGGAGAATTGAGCGACGAACGTGCAATGTCGCAACTGGTAGCGATGCGGTCAGGCCGACCAACTGTCATGACACTAGGAACGCGCGGTGCCATGGCGAGCGATGCGAACCATTGCGAAACAAAATCGATTGAACCCGTCGAACCGATTGGTCGGCTTGGCGGAGGCGATTCGTTTTCGGCCGGGTTTCTTTCCGCCTGGTTGGAAAAGCAAGATTTGCGGAGATCGCTTCAGTGGGCAACCGCAACAGCTCGCCTGAAATACAGCATTCCGGGCGACTTGCCTTTGATTTCTAGACAAGAAGTGGAACGATTGCTCGACGGAAAGGCCAGCGAAACACTTGTGAGATAAGTCGATTCAATGTGAGTTAGGCGAGCGACGAGGTCTCCGCCGGCAGAGACCTAGACCGAGGGACAAACGTCTTAAGCATCTTCCTTTTTGCCGAAAAAAGCGAAAGAAGCCAAAAAAATCGAATTGATGCTTCGTTGAGTCTTTATTTTCGTTGGTCCTCAGACTAGTCAGTAGCGGCGAGCCTTTGACTAAAGCGAACCCATTTGTTCCAACGTCTCTTTTTTCGGTTCTTTTCGTTTTTTTCGGCTAAATAGTCTCATCAAAAACCGAATGGAAATTCCGGTTTTTTGCAGGAGCACGACTTGCTATGAAATTTCCATTTGGCCGAACGCCTTAGGACTCAAACTCTTCGTCGTCGGAATCTGAGCCGACGACGAACTCCTCGCCACCGACAAAAATCCGATCTCCGGGGCGAAGTTTTTTCCCCCGGCGTGTTTCCACTACGCCGTTCACCAGAACTCCACCGGACTGAATAAGGTGTTTCGCTTGGCCACCCGACTGCGTTACTTCAGCCAGCTTGAGAAACTGATCCAATTCGATGGTTTCTTCTTCCGGTTCGTTTGGAGATTGCATAACGGCATTCTTCTTGGTTTAGGGGGTAGTTAGGCTGTGCTTTAGGCAAGTGGCAGCATGAAAAATGCCTCTTGCGCGCTCCATGAAAACTCTTTTAGCACGACGCGCGAGCTGGCGAATTGGAACGCCGACTCACTAGCTTGCGCGTCGTGCCATGAACATTGGAACGCAGATTCACTAGCTTGCGCATCGTGCTACACATATTGAAACTTTACGCTCGCATTAGAGCGTAATCGACAAAACATGGAGTGCAATCGGGCGTTTGCTAGCACCCGGCTTTGGCCAACCTTCCGTAAATTCGGCAACGTCTGCGTATTCGGCTCTATTTTCCTACGCGACTTACCGATGTTTCAAGTGCAGGATGATGGTGTTTAGCGATCGGCTTTTTCCATTCCACCGTAACGCGCGGTTACTCGGCGTTTTAATGAACGTAGCAGGGGCCATGATTTCTCGGATCAGCAGAAATTCAAAGCGAATCATTGCGATCCTTTCCCAGTATCGCAGCCCAACGCAAATCGCGCTAGCCATTTCGATAGGGATCGTGCTTGGATTGATTCCAAAAGACAATCTTGTTGTCATCGCGCTCGTTTCCATGATCGCTTTTTTTAGAATCAATCAGCTGGTCGCGTGCACAACTGCCATAGCTCTAAGCTTTGCCAGCACATGGTTCAACCCCATCACTGCTGCGGTCGGTTCGACGCTGCTCGAACAACCAATGATCGCTCGGGCTATCGGTTCTCTTTATCAGTATCCCGTATTGCCGTGGGCTTGCCTAGAAAACACTCTCGTTCTCGGCGGTATCGGAATGGGGACTCTAACTTTGATTCCGTCCTATGCGGTTTCTTTTTGGTTGTTCTCCAAAGCGAGCCAAAAACTCGAAAGCATCGCTTTAGAGCAGGTAGCCAACGATGCTATTCAATATAGAAAGTCTGTTGCGGAGCAATCAAAATCACGTCAGGAGAAACCGTTGCCAGCGTTTAAAATCGTTTCCAGCGATGGTCACTTCACCAGTTCCCACGCGCCTTCTGGAGAGCCTGGGGCAGTGGCCACGACCGTGAACACTTCCGCGACACAATCCGCAAACTCCGACGGCGGAGCGTCTATGAGGCAAACTCGACCGACGGATCGCCAGCGGAAACAACGAACGATGCCGACTATTTTTACCGGAGAAGTGCTTCCGGACGGTAACGACACATTTCTTCGTGAAACGGTCATCGAAGTAGTGCGATATCGGAAACCAATTCCATCTGCACAAGAATCCAACCAAGCCAAAAGAGATTCGTCCGCAGTTCCTCACATACAAGGAAACTCCATGCCAACAGGAAATGTTTCAACCATCGCTTCCAATGACTCCTTCAACCAAGGCGTTGCGCCAACAACGAAGGGCCTCGTTGGGCAAACGATCAGCTACGACCTCAGTCATACAGCCAGCCAATCAGGCAATCGCGACGAATCACTGAAGTATCTATTGTGGCACATTAATGGTTCTAAAGACTCGGTCCGAAAGTCGTCGGAGAAATCGGCATGACGTTTCGTCGGCGACTTCTCATTGCAACTGTGACTCTCGGTGGTGGAATATGCTGCTTCCAACCCATCATGCGTTCCCGCATGGAATCTCGACTTTCCGAGATCATGAACGCCAAAGTTGAGATTGGATCATCCAAGATTTCACTTATCGACGGGACGATAGCCCTTCGAGATGTCGTCATTCATTCAGGCATAGATGACAGTCACGCCGAAACTCGCTCACATTTCAATCGAATTCCGTACGTTGCGCTTAAGTTTGATTGGAACAGCCTGCTCTATCGCAATTTGAAAGTGAATAGTGTTGTCGCGAACGATGTTCATTGGATAGTGGCCGAGCCGACTAGCGAGTTTATCCCGTTTGCAGTCGAACACCCATCGCCATCGCCTCCTCCTGAATTGCACAATGAGATCGCAACCTTAGCGCCGGTAATCGAGCCAATCCTTTTTGAGATGAAACAAAAACTTGCTTTTGCATCGAGCAAGCAAAGCCAATCCCAATTGAAGGTGTCTACTCGAATTCGCGAAATGCTACAACATCTCGCAGAGGCCATGCCCAGCGATGGTTCATTAAACGTGCTTCGCCAAAAAGATGCTGTGAACAAGGCAAATCAACAGTTGGCAGCTATTAATCAGTCGATGGCTGAAGATCGTGTTGCATACCGGAAGTCGGAGATAGAGTTAAATTCCCTGAGAGAATTTGCACCAGAAAAATTGCTCCAGAATCTTGGGCAGCAGCCGGTTCTTTCGACGCCCAAGATTACTGAAGACGCACTGCAATTAGCAAAATCTGCAATTGCCAAAGAGTGGAACCACAACCGATCCGTACTCCAGTTGGCTCTGCAATCCATTACTGCGTTGAGGGAATCGCCAGTCATTGCTTCAAAAATCGATAGTCAAGCGCCGCCTCAGTTCAGCGCAGCCAACTCCGAATTCGTTTCCAAATTGCCAATCGGTTTTACACGGTTGCTCGCAGGCAAAGTAAAGGGGACTATTCATTTTACAGGGACCCCAGCAGATTCGCCTGAATCGACTAGCGAGTTTGAACTCGTTTGCAAAAACTTGTCCAGTCGCGACCTAGCGGATGGTGACAAACCAATTGTCAACATTCGATTGACACGCGATTCGCAATCCGCAGCTATTCCGTGGCTGACCTGTACTGTGCAGGAAATGGAATTTGTTCAGTCCGACTCAACCCAATTGCAAGTCGTTGTTCAACGCATCCTTGAGGCACGAGGAAAGAGCGTGGCAACAATTCAGCATGCTAGCCAAGGTTGGTCAGCAACCATCTCGATTCCAATGGTGGAGCTTTCTGAGACCAGCTTGCAGTTGGGTGCCCCCAGTCACCACAACGAGGCCCAAATCGTTGGCAAATTGATTGGAACAACTTCAGCCATGTCGGGGGATCAGAATGAGATACTCATCGAGATTGAATCTTCGAGTATCGAGGCCATCGAATCCGTGCTCAAACCTAGCTATGACTTGGAAGCACAACGAATGCGTTCACAAGCTGCAATTCGAGGGGCCGAGCAACTTCATATTGAGCTCGAAAAAATCAAAACGCGCTGGGATCAACTAAGCGACGAGCACTCGCTAGCCCATGAGAGCTGGGAGGCTAGTATGAAGGAACTCAACACACAGTTGGAACAACTGCAATCCGCATTCAAACGTACCGCGAGATCCGCAGCGGGACAAGCCAAATAGTCATCTGGCTTGTCGTCCTGCTCCCGCATTTCCTAAGCGTTTCAAAAATATGCGGGACACGACGACAATCGCCTTGATGACCTTGTTATACTGGCTGGAATTCGACTTCCCACCATAACCCCTTCAAGGTGCTTTTGAAATGCGATCCTTTCTGAGTTGTTTTGTTGTAGCTGTTGCTACTTGTCTTTCGATCCCTAGCCTTTCGATTTCCGCGGATGTCCCAAAGGTCGGTGACACGGCACCGGATTTTGAGATGCAAGGGAGCGACGGCAAGACCTACAAGGCAAAAGATTTTGTAGGCAAGAAAGCCGTCATCATCGCTTGGTTTCCGCGAGCATTCACCGGCGGCTGCACCAAAGAGTGCAAGTCGATGAAGGAGTCTGGAGATATGCTCAAGAAGTTCGACGTCGCCTACTTCACTGCAAGCACCGATCCCGTTGAAAAGAACGCTGAGTTTGCCAAGAGTCTCGACTTGGATTATCCAATCCTCTGCGACCCCAAGGGGAAGAACGCAGAGATGTTCGGCGTGCTGAGCAGCGACAAAACAAAAGCGGGGCGCACGACTTTTATTATTGGCAAAGACGGAAAGGTCCTAGCGGTTGAGTCCAAAGTCAACACAGAGACTCACGGTAAAGATTTAGCCGATCAGTTAGAAAAGCTCGGTGTTGCAAAACTTCCAGCCAAGTAGCAACTGGTGTTCCGGTTGTTCGCGGAACGGCGCAAGCCGTCCGGTCAAGGGACTTCGTTTAACGGTCAGCCGTAGGCGCACCGCGATCTTTTGGCCCCATGAATCCGTTGCCGTCCTTGGAACCCCCGAGCCCGTGACTGCCCCGACGGCAAATGCGGCATGCTTGGTGCTACGATTCCATCTCAGGCGACACCGACGCCGGGATGGACGCTTTCATAGATACTCCGAAGTCCAATTGAGTCGATTTGAACTGATTCGAGTCCGCTTGTCCCCAACCACTTCAAATGATCATCGAGAGGACCGTCGATTTCCAAAACGATTCGATCTGCCTTTTTGGAGATCGTTCGGATCGTTCGGATCGTTGCGGGAATGCTCCCTAGCTTTGTATCGTCGGATAGGTTTGCTTGAATACGATGCACGAATCGGACTTCGCTCAAAGCGATGCTTCGAACCACTTGGCCGCTCTTCAAAATAGCGGCATGATCGCAAATCTCTTCGATCTCGCTGAGCACATGAGAGCAAAAAGCGATGGTCGTCCCCCTTTCGTTTGCTTCTCGAACCAACTTGAGGACTTCGGATCGGACGGTCGGATCCAAATTCGCAGTTGGCTCATCCAAGATCATGAGCCGACACTGGCAACTCAACACACATGCGATCGCTAGTTTTTGCCGCATACCCGTCGACATAAAACCTACCCGACGTCTCAAGTCCAACTCGAGACGATCCGCAATGCCGAGCGCAAGAGCCTTACTGCCTCGCGGATGAATTGCAGAAAAAAAATCGATGCAGTCTCTGCCTCGCATCATTCGAAACAGCTTGGTCTCGGCCGGCAAGTAACAGACGCGCTGCCGGACTAGTAAACTCTCACGTTGGCAATCCAACCCATCGGCGATGGCGATGCCCGAGGTTGGCCGCAAGTACCCCATTAAACAACGAATCAGTGTCGTCTTCCCAGCCCCGTTTGGCCCAAGCAGACCGAATACGCTCCCCTCTGGAACGGACAATTGGCATTCGTTCAAAGCGGCAAAGTTGCCATATCTTTTCGTCAGCCCTGTAACTTCTACGATGTTTGGCATTTCAGTTTCAAAACGCTTGAGGTAGCAAAAGGGATCGCAGGTCGATCTCAGTCTTTAGTATTCTCGATAGCTGTCAACTTGAGTTTTGCCGACATAACCAGCTCCCGCGCCCACGCTTTGTCCTCGAAGAGCTCGATGAGCCCTTTTAACCACGCGGCTCTCGTGGTTGGATTTAAGTTCGCTTCGGCCCAAACCATCTGTTCCTCGAGCGACTCGATCGCTGGGTGCCGGGCAGGTTTCGGTTCAAGTGCAATTTGTTCGGCCATCCGCTTCGCCAAAGCAACAATCTGGCTTTGGCGCGGCGTTAGTTTTTCGTTGGCGGAAAAAACAGTGGCAAGAGCCTGGAATTTGCGCTGAGCGAGCGTGGTGTCGAGCGACTGAGCTTTGATGCATTCGAGAAACGCTTGTTCAACCGCATCCAACTGATCCGTACCGCCTCGCTTCGCCTTGCGTTGCATTTGACGGATCGATCGGAGCGAGTCTATTTCACCCAGCAACGCATCGACATCGTCGCATCGTGGATCATTCGGATACAACGCCTTGAATCGTTCCGCGGTCGGTTCGACGGCAAAGAGCAAATCGTCATCTGGCGAATTCAGTGCCGGGGAAATTTCTTGATACAGTGTGTTTGCGGATGGCGACAGAGAAAACCAAATGATACCTAGACCGCAAGCGACCAGTGTGGCGACTAGTCCGCCGATACTAAGCCATTGCGACCAAGCCGAAATCGACTCGTCTTGAGGGATAACGAGGCTAGAGCGACGGCGATCTTCTTCCTGAACCTCTCGAAAGTTCGTATTGCCAATGTGCTCGATGCCGCTTGGCTGTTCGCTTAAATCAAATTCGGACTGCGAAGGAGCCAAGCGTGTTTTGTCATCGGGCCCAGCGACCGAAGGATTCGATGGGCTCGTTTTTTCATGATTGCTCGAATGGGATTGCTGCGTGGCTCCCACGATTGTGCTTTCATTGGGTGAAAGCGACTTGACTTCGTGCATGAGCGACTCGTCGTCGTTCATGTCGATACTCGTCATCTCCTTTAGATTGCGGACTTCTGTTTTGCTTGATAGCTTTTCACGAGCTCGCATCGCCAATCCGGCTCGCAGTGCTTGCAAGCGATTTCCGACGACCAAACCGGTCGGGGGCCTCATGGAAGGTTCGCGTCGTAGGAGTTCATCGATCAGATCGCAAAGCTCTTTGGGAACGGACGGCTCTAATGACGCGAGCGGAGTCACGGGGCCATATCGAACATTGAACAGGATCTCCGGTATGTTCTTTCCACTAAATGGGGCTTTACCTGCGATCGCTGCATAGCACATACTGCCTAACGAATAGAGATCGCTCCGGACTGTAACGGGTTTCCCTTCTGCTTGTTCGGGAGGCATAAAATCAGCAGTCCCCAAGACAGAGCCTTCTACGGTGGATTCCATTGCGCCAAATAACTTGGCGATCCCGAAGTCGGTAAGCTTCACTTTCCCTTGGGAGTTGATCATCAGATTAGCAGGTTTCAGGTCTCGGTGAATCACGCCAAAATCATGAGCATGCTTCAGCGCTGAACAGATTTCGATGGCGATGTCAACGACTCGCTCCCAGCCAATCTTTTTTTCTCGTCGAAGTTGCTGCTGAAGATTCTCTCCATCCACATACTCCATCGAATAAAACAAGTGCCCCTTTTCTTCGCCGAATCCAATGAGTTGGACAATATTGGAATGCTTTAGTTTGATGAGTGTTTGAATCTCGGCATCAAACCTGCGGCGGAAACGCTGGTGCATCGCCATGCTTGACGATATCACCTTGATCGCGACAGGATCATTGGATTTAGAATGAACACCAAGGTAAACAGTACCCATCCCCCCTTGCCCGAGAATTCGGATGATTTTGTATGGGCCAATTGTTTCGAAATCGAGGGACACGGTGAATGAGACTCAGAAAATGAGGAAAGGGATTCCTGCTCGCCTTCCCTATTCTAGCTTATATGTTCGCCCGTCGGTAATCGTTTAAGCTTGGAAACGCACCGACGCAGGTTTTTTCGATGGCGATAGGACATGGGACATCGACTCCCACGAGCCATCCTCTAAACTGGCAACGGTTTCGTCTGCATGTTCGATTCCATACTCAATAGACTGGATCAAGCGGGTTCGCATACAACCAAGTGAATCGAACAAATGCGGGTGTATCATTCCGACTGCAGCCTCGCAAATACGTTGGTTCATTCGTGGCGAGACGGGCGAATGCGAACAATGTTCATCGAGCCACGCTCGGCAACTCGCTTGAAGAAGGGACCATACGACTTTGGATTGATCGCCCAACATCCGCTGGCTGTAGTCCTCTGCGAATTCTTCCATCCGGGAAACGGAAAAGGAGTACTGAGCGCCGAGACTCGAATGGGCAAAATAACCGAGCAGTAGATCCGTCCAGTGTTCCAAGTAGTGTCGCAGCTTGTTCAGCTCCTCTGCCTCCGGCAGCCCTTGTTCGACCCCTTCAAGAATAATCTTGAGGCATCGATTTCGAACCTCCAGGTGCGATGACAACACGTTGTGCAGGATCGCGCGAGCATCGCAGTCAACTTCGCGCTCTTCCAGCTGGGAAGCAACCGCGACGCAAACGCGTGTCAGTGGTTCTGCGAGCAGTATCTCTTCGATCACGCTCCTCAGTTTATGCCAAGCTCGCACGCGGCTTGAGACACTCATGGAAAGTGTCTTCGATTGAAGACTGGAGAGCATCGCGTTCCAGCCATCGAATCGAATACGATTGCGGAGCCAGTATTCATTGACAGCTTCAACAGGCAATGGGTCGCGTCCGCAAACCAGCGTCGCCCCGTGGTAGCCCCACAAACCCGCCATTTCGACTAGCCAACCAGAATGCATGGAATTTCTCACGTAATTGTAATCGCCTTAATGCCACGACTCGTAGCTGCTTTTAAGGATTCAGCTGATCCTGAATTCTTACGAATTTAGCTACGGTTGTTTTCAATCTGCCGCTCGCATCTAGGTTCATCGAAGTTGGACGACAACTCAAGTGGACGCAATCAAAAAGGAATGGATGAATTCAGGTTTCGTCGACTCAATCGGTACAAACGCCACACCTGTCGCCGCTCTGCAAAACTTCGTGATTCCGGTGAGCTACAACTGAAGTTGGGGTATACTATTTCGCGATAATTAGGCGCATTCTTCACTCGAAACGTGGACCTACCGGCATGAACACCAAAACAATCAGCAGAATCGTTACAATTCAACTCGCAGCCTTAACTTCAGTTGTTGCCGTTTCCAGCCAGGCAAATGCGACGCAGCACAAGCAGATTGTTAACGGCAGAGAGGTGATCGTTCACAGCAGCCCAATTCCGGTTATTCTTCATCGTTTGGTGCCGCCTCAACACGGCCGGCATGTCACGCAAAGAGAAGTCTCGTCGGGGCACATGCCGCAGCCTCGAGTTATTGCGCCTGCTCGCAAACGACCTTAGCCGATCGGCAGGCGGAAAACAACCGTAGCTGGATTCGCCAGAATTCAGAACGTACTGAATTCAGAACGTACTGAATTTTTGTGAATCCAGCAACGAATGGTGGTATGTTCTCTCTCCGCTCGCCTGAGAGCAAAATCGGGCTTCGCAGCACTTCGTAGCTGTTTTCGTGAGAAACCTCTTTCCTTACAAAGGCTCTAGAACGCTGGTCCCTCACAAAACGATGTGCAGACCTGTTGCTACCAAAACGAGGGAAACAGCGCAGTGACCACGAAAAAGATCAGAAGAATCAAGGCGACGTACCACCAAAAACTTTGCATTTTGGAGAAAACGCCAATCGAGGACT
>CANHVO010000003.1 GCA_947463915.1 Planctomycetaceae bacterium | reverse complement strand
GTTGCTAACCTTGTTTTTCCCATTTGGACCGACTGCCTCGAGTTGGTTCAGAAGAATATCCTTGTCTCCTTCGAGACCTCGGAACGGTGCATCGATGATGGCACCAATACCGCCAAGAGCGCGAGCATGCACTGCTGGGAGCGGGCTAGCGAAACCGAAATCACCGTTAGGCAACTGCTGAGCGTTGCTAATGGCAGCCCCACCACTAAGCCCCTCGTTGATCGCTCGCGTGATCGCTTGAGCAACGTCTGGGAAACGCCATCCAACGTTGAGATGGATTGGAATGTTCCCTTGGCGAGGTTGGCTAAAGGCTCCGAACTTGAATTCAAAGGTTCGGCCACTTGATCCTGTACCATCGATGTCGGGCACACCAAAAATGGTAAATGTGTCACCATCCGAATAGGCGGAAGCATCCTGTGCCGTGATCACAAAATCCTGGAGGTGTCGCGCACTAACGGTAATGCGATACGCACCCGTTGTCGCCGCAGGCCGACGATTGGCAGAAGACACGGGATCGTAGGATGTATTACCTACGGAACTGACCGCAGCATAGTAGACACCAGGCGACGTAGCGGTGAAGTCTGCGTAGGAATCCAAAGAGGTCGGCTCGCCAGGAGCAGCATCGTTGTCGCTCGCAAACTTCTTAACACCGATCGCATTGGAAAACTCTTGCGGCACCCCTCGGCTATCAAAAATCTGGAGCACAGAGTCGAGCCCAGAAGCTGCCGAGTCGATATCCACAATCGCTCGCTCACCTACTCCCAACTTGAATTGGTAGATGTCGACATCGGTATTGCCGACCGAACTGTCCAAACCGGCCTGCAACACAAAAAGCGATTTAGCTAAGTTCAATCGCGCACCGGTAACGGAGGTCTTGTCCAATTGCGGAATCGGATCCGCTCCAAGAAGAATAGCTGCTTTCAGCTTCGAAACACTCGAGCCGGGGACTGCACCAGCGAGCAAGGCAACCGCTCCTGCAACGTGTGGCGAGGCCATCGATGTACCGCTGTTGAGTCCATAACCGCCACCAAGCGTTGTGCTTAGGACGTCTACGCCAGGTGCTGCTAAGTCGACAGTCGTGTTACCAAATTGTGAGAACCCGGCAAGGCGATCATTGTTGTCAGTCGCCGAAACCGAAATAATCCCATCCAAGTTGTAGCCGTCCGGATAATGCGGAGCCAAATCGTTGTTTGTCCCCGAATTGCCCGCAGAAGCAACAAATGGAATCCCGACGTTGATGCTCGCTTGAATTGCATTGAGAAACGCTTGCGAGAAACCGCCGCCGCCGTAACTGTTATTGCTAACGACGATGTTGATTCCATATCTCGTCTTCATCGTAACCATATAATTTACGGCTTCGATGATTCCAGCCGTAGAGCCGCCCTGCGGACCAAGTCCCTTGAGGGCCATGATCTTGGAGTTCCAGCTAACGCCCGTTACTCCAATCCCATTGTTGCCTACCGCTGCTGTCGTTCCCGCTACGTGAGTACCGTGACCGTCGTCGTCCATCGGGTTGCCATCGTTATTCACCGTATCGATGCCGTGAATATCATCAATGTATCCGTTGCGGTCATTGTCGACTCCGTCTCCAGCGATCTCACCCGGATTTACCCACATGTTTGCACGCAAGTCTGGGTGGTTGTAGTCCACGCCAGAATCGATCACCGCAATCACCGTTTGACTTGACCCAGTGAACGAATCCCATGCTTCCGGAGCATCGATATCAGCGTCAACTGTACCGCCCGTTTGGCCTCGGTTGTCAAGGTGCCACTGTTGAGGGAATTGTGAATCGTTAGGAATGCGAGACAATTCATAGATGTAATCAGGTTCAGCCGTTCGAACTTCCGGTAGCGCCTGAACTTGCCCGATCTTCGCGAGCAATTGGCCATTCTCCGTCGGTGCAACCCCAACCAGCAATGTCTTGATGAAATCAAATCGCTTTAGCACTTCAAGCCCATTGGCGGCAAGAACTTGCGTCTGACGTTCGACGCTAACACCGTCTTCAAAAGAAAGTAAAAATCGGTTGTTGCTAAAATTGGCCGATGCGCCATTACCGCCAGGCCCTGCACCGCCGCTGGAGCCGCTCACAGCACCCGATTGGGAGTTGTTGCCGATGATGCCCACGTCACTGTAGAACAACGGATTGTGGGAAGTCCCTTGCCACGTTTGAGTCGCTGTCGCCAAAGTATCATTTGACTCGATTGCAGCTGACCCACCATTGAAGCTAGCGCGTCCGTCAGTGCCGATGATCGTATTGTTGACGATTCGAGCCTGTGGCTGCGGCGCTTCGCCGAGGTCCAACTGGCGGATGTCAAACGGATTTGAATTGCCGTTTGGTCCATCCTGCCACTGCAAATTGGCTACTCCCTCAATGTAAAGTGCAGGACGGTTGAAGTACTCCGGATAAGCAAAGAAGCTACCCAATGGAGAGGAAATTGGTGCAAACGGGTCTGGTCCGAGTAGGCTTTCCGCAACCGTCGCCCTTGCAATTTGGGTCGTACCGTTGCTGACCAAAATACTGCTATTGATAGAATCCCTAAAGGCATGGATCGTTTCAATGGCAGACGTCGCGAAAGGCGTGCAGTTTGTGCACGTCAGACGTTGATAGAATGATCCACCGGTATCTCGATAGAACGCAACTGAACTGTCTGGCGCTACGCCATTTCCCTCTACGACTCCGCTTCCAGCGACCGGGTTCGCCGTCCCACCACCAGCAAGGTCATCAAACTCCAAACGAACTCGAGTTCGATCGGCATCGATCACCAACGTGTCTTGCTCGTCAATATAGAAGCCAAAGTGCGTTGGGGGATTCGTTCCATTCACAAAGGGCGAATAATCCGCGTTGTAGCGAGTCGGGTCATTTCCCGTTATGGAAAATGGCACCAAGGAAGGTGTGAGCATCCAAATCGGCGTTTCGCCTTGAATCACGATGCCGCCCAATCCACCCTCTTCGAGAAGATTGTTCTGAACAACGATTCCAGGAACCAAACCACCTTGCACGCCATTGTTCGGTTGAAGCAGATTGCGAACCGCTTGCGTTCCAACAAAGTTTGGCTTTTCCTGCATTAGCTGCCGGGTGAAAATATCGATTTGATCCCGAGGATCCTGCAATCGTGCTGGTGCTTCGCTCCAAATACCATAGTCCCTGGACTCTCGTAAGAAGCTATTCTGAATGATCACCTGGGATTGTTCACGTCGGGCATTCTGATCGGACTTGCCCTGGTGGAATATGACTTGCACGCTTCCGGCGGAATTCGTTGCCTTGACCGTCTTGAAATAAGCCGTGCCGTGCAAGTTGATCTTCGTGTCACGTCCTACGGTACCATTCTCGAAGCCGCTCGATGTGGCTGCTCGGATGTTGCCTTGGAACTGCGATTGAACCCCTGACGAGTTGATGGCATCTCGAATCGCACGGGCGACAACGAATCTTGCATCGGTTGCGGAAAACGGAACTGGCACATTCGACAGTCCTACTGTCCCGTCGCTAGTAAACTCAAACGTGAGAGTTCGGCCTCCGTCGGACAACGTAAAGAGATCCCCGTCGGTAAGCGTGGAACCCGCTGGGGCGATTAGCGTAAGCTGTTCGGCCAATCGATCATTGGTATCGAACGACTGAGTGAGCGTCGGAGCGCCAAAACTCTGCGACTCAAAGAACTCGTCACCAAGTCGGATTTCCAACTGATAATTGCCAGTCGTAACCACCGAGGAAGACACTGCGACCGACGTATAAGTGGAATTCGGTTCGCCTGCGCCAACTCGCGATCCGTCCGCGAGCTGAATCACCGCGTTGGAGATGCGTGTTCGAGATGGATTGTCATTTCGGGCACGAAACTCGACTCGCAACTGGCTTCGACCAGAAAACGCGCTGATGTCTAGGACCGCAGATTGAGGTGATCCCGCTGTCAGCAACGTTACGTTCGCCGGCCGGTTTTGGGCAACGGTTGTACCCAACCATTGTTGTGTCCCAAACAAGTCGTCAACCACCCAAACGTCCAATTGTCCATTGAACACTTCATAGTCAAATGCGACCTGTGGGCGATCCAAGAATTGATTGTACGTAACCAATGAGAATTGACGCGTACTGACAATATCTAAAGGGAAGGCAATAAAGTCATTTGACAAAAGGATTGGTTCGTCACCCACTCCAACGGCCTCACCACGTTCGGCAAAGCCAATAATCACATTGTCGATGCGCGTTGTCGATCGTGTACTGCGGAAAACCAACGACAAACCATCTTGTCCCGCAAAGCTCCTCGTTGTAACACCACCTGCTGCTGGACGCGCCAAGACCGAATTCAACGGAATCTTGAGCGTGTTTCCGCCTGGCTGCAACTGCAATAGACTTGGGTCGGTGGAGCTTGCTACCGCAAACTCAGCTCCGTTGGACTCTCGAACAAACACTTCAAAGTTTCCGCCACCCGGGAATGAGTAGTCCAGATAAAGAGCTGGCAAATCCGCAGCAGAATAGCCGCCTAAATCAAACGACCTCAAGGAAACAAGCTGTCCGCTTGGACCGATGTTGCGATTGGCAGGTAAGAAATTTTGCACAACTGGAGCAACGGCACTCGTTACACCTTGAATGAACGCTTCGTCGACAATTCGACGGATCGAGCTAATCGGCTTAACCGTCGAAGGATTGATGACTCGGGTTCGAGGCTGATAAGCAGCGGACGATACGCCCACCAAATAATTGCCTTCTGGCAAAGCGATCGGTCCAATGTAGGCATCTCCCTTGCCAGCCGAACCGCGACTCAAATCCGCCACGTCTGTGATGGACAAAGGCCTGCCTTGATCGTCCGCAATGTTACTCGAATCGCTCGAGTAGATGAGTCGATACTGAGTACCAAATAATGGTGAGACCTCTTCTCGGAAAATGTTCAACGACGTATCGGGACGATTGAGTCCATCCGCATAGTCCATGTCAAACACGACCGATGCATTTCCGCCAGCCAGACTTCCGACGATGTCCTTCTGCGTGATCTCCAAAGCATAGAAATCGACGTCGCGATTCGAGCTCAGGTTGCCTGCGATGCTAATCGCACCCTTGGCTGTCGACAGCAGATTTCCAACGTACTGTGGACGGTTACCGATCTGCTGATCTACGTTTGCAAGCCCAAAGAAGTTACTGCTAATTCCATTGCCCGTTGCTACGCCGTTGTTGGCATAGGTGCTACCATTGCGAACGTTTTCGTCTTCACCGGCTTCACCAATCAACGGAGATTCTCCTGGCAAGCCGCGAAGATGCACTGCGTTGGTCGCATAACGGATGTCAGCGTAGTTGATTGTCGAGCCAGCCCACTCTTGAGCTTCTCGCAAGCGAATTTGCAATTGATAGGCACCTGACGTCAAACCAGCCCCAGAGGCGTCCGCGTTGGTACTGGAACTTCGGATACGGACGAAGTAGCTACTTGCGTTCCCGGTTGCGCCAGGCAATCGAATTCGAAGACCTGGGTCCAAGAGATTGGTTGTCCCGTCTTCCTTGACAACGTTACCACTGGTCAACTTCGTACCGACGGTTCGCGTTGCTAGGGGATTTACCGCGCTTCGATCAATCAAGTTGGAAACGAATATCAACGATGGATTGGAGGCCTCAGCGGTACTGTTATCGCTTCTTGCGAGCAGTTGACCATTTGCGTTAAGCAGCTCAAGAACCAAGTCCAAATTGTTCTGGGTGTAATCGATATCCAGCCAGAGCTCGGCACCAGACACGCCTGTAAAGCTGTAAACGTCGACGTCCTCGCTTTGACTCAATGTCCCATCTACTACGAATCCGAGTCGGCGTGTCTCGTCACCAGAATTGGAATTCGCGGCCAATGTACCCAGCACTTGAGCTGTGGCAGCCTGACCATTTGGTCCTGGAGCGGCGGCAGCAAAGTCTTCTGTCTCCGGAACGAGGGCGACATTTCGGTCGTTGGAATACTGATCCAACAATATTCCACGCCAATCTGCGGACTGAGGAATTGAACCGATACCATCATTGTTGGTATCCGCTTGTGGCTTTCCATCTGGCTTCAGTCCAGCCCCAACGGTATCGTCCTTGAGACTGGTCAAGATGACAGGAAAGCCTGGTTGACCCACGAGATGCAACGAACCGCCAACGCGGTCCGTGGCTGAAGTGAGCTGTCCGTTGGCAGTCAAGCCAGCACCAAGATTGCGATTGAAGTTCGATCCATATCCATCGAATTTGACGACAAGCGATTCAGTCGCGGAACTTTGCAGTTTCAATCCGCCTTCATGCTGTACGTTCTCGGTGTAGATCTCGTCGTAAACAACGTGAACAATGTCGGTGTCATCCCAGACGCTCGCAGTTGTTAATGTATCACCACGGATCTTGAGTCCATTGAGGCCGTTGTTAACAAATCGATTTCCTCGCAAAAGTGGACCACGATTTACGGCATAGTTTGGATTGCGATCTGCATCTCCGGATTGTCTTCCGCCATCAGGGAGGATTTCGTCCGTCATGCTGTTCACGTCAATCGTTATTGCACTTCCTGCATTACCTCGAAAGACGTTATCAACGATTGTTGGCTGAGCACCGCGAACGAAGATGGTCGCGCGTTCATTGCTGAGCCGGCCCAATCTCGTTCCTGGTCCTTGTCCCCCGAAACCGTCGCCATTGCTCTCAAACAAAGTATGCGCAATTCTCGCATCCGCTTGATTGATCTCGATCGTGTTGAAAGCGCGGAACGTACTTTCAAGAGGAGTTACACCTCCAGCGTAAGCGAATCGAGCGTAGTCCAAGCTCAATTTCGAAGTCGGCGCCGCATAAATTCCGCCCCAATTTTTGGCAGCCGGCGACGACGACGCCCTATTGTTATTTGTGTCAAACGTTCCACCCGCTCCCACAGAGTCGTCCAATCGGCTCGTAAAGACAATTGGCAAACCATCCGTTCCTTCGGCGATCAAACTTGCTCCAAAAGCAAGCTCGATCCGGGCCGCTTCCAACTTGATCACCGAACCTGGATCGATTACTAGCGAACCACTCAATCGCGGACGCTTGATCCCCAAACTCTCGGGCGACAAGAAATTCGAAGTTGTAATGCCAGAGTCGGTGAAGACCAAAGTATTCGAGTTATTACTGTCCAACAATTCACCAACCAACTGGTACGGCGATGTGCCGCCGTTGGAACTTCGGTAGATTCGTCGACTGATGTATCCCGCGAGCGTGCGAGGCAAGTTAGTCAACTGAATAGAACCATCCGCGCTCAACACGAAATCCGAAGTCGGATTCGATGCAAGGCCCTCACGCCCGCCAGCATCCACCATCACGATTCGATAGCTGTAGATACCAGCCGGAAGCGTCCCTACCGCAATACTTGTCAAGGTGACTCCAGAAACATCAGCTCGGTCACGACGAAGGGATCCACCGGCGAACTCTCCAGTATCCAAGTAGCTGGAGGTGCTTCGATCCAAAGTGGTCACCAAATCGTACGGACCGCTTCCATCGCCCTGACTGCGATACAGTTTTCGCCTTACGAAATCTCCACTCGCGCTCGGCAAGCCGGCCAAGGTGATCGCTGTTTGCTGTGCACCTTGCAGGTTGATACTCATGGACGCATTGGATGGAACACTCTCATATCCGTTGCGATCCACAAACGTAATCTTATAGTTGTAGATTCCGGGGATTAGATTCCCACCTACGTTTGGACCCAACGAAATCAAAGCAGCTGGTGGAGACGTGCTATCTAAAATCGCTCCGCCAACCGCGCCACTGACAAGCAACGTATCCGTCAGGACATGCACGATGTCGATGTCGTCAAAACGCCCGGGAACATTTAACCCTTGAGCATCGACCTTAATAAAGAGTCCATTGATGGAATTGTTCAGCAGCGTGTTTCGATGGATATCCGGGCCAACGCGATTGTAGTCACTGACAAAGGAACCATTGATTTGAAATCGCGGCTCATTGAAATTGGTTTCTTCGAAACTGCTAGGTGCAGCGCTAATTGCTGCCCCTGAACTTCGAGTGACGATATTGTTTACAATCGTCGGTCGTGAACCGACAAACTCGATGGGATTGACCGGTTGGGAAACGGATTCAACGTTGACCGTACCACCACCGTACCGAATGTCGGCATGACTAATGTAATTTAAGAAAATGCCCTGGTCTTCGAGATCCTGCCGCCCTGCGGAACTGTCGACATCACGGCGCAACGAAATCCCTCCCCAATTGCCAGCGGCCGGAGAAGTGGTCGGTTGGTAGTTATCAAGACCGATAGACTCGTCGAGCCAGGATGTGAAGAAGACACGGCCTTCGGCTCGACCACCGCTCGTGTTTGGTACTGAATTGCCTGCAGCATCCAAAAGTAGCGGGGAACCCAAAACTTGCAGAGTGCCCACTGATCGATCGATATTCAGATTAGAACTACCAACACCAATTCGAGCATTTCGCAACTTAAAGACGGCACCAGCGTCGATCATGGTCGTTACCCCTCGAGGCACATCCATCGTCGCACCATCCGACAAAACCGAGCCGGGCAGCAAACCTAAACCGATTTCGTAAGCAAAGTTATCGCCCACGGTCGCCAAGTTCGCGTCTGTTCCACCATTGCCAACAATGCGAACAATGTCACCAGGGTGCGTCGCACCGAACGCGTTTGGCACGAGCGAAGAAGAAATGTTATTGAACGGCCTTGCAAGACTTCCGTCCGCATTTGGGCCTGCAGACTTATCGACAAAAATCGTCCTTCCATTTACGTCGATCAAATTGAGAAGCGGATCAACAACAATTGTTCTTTCTCCGGTCAGTCGCAGATTGGCACCAGTAGGGGTTGCCACAACGCCCAGTTGGGTCCGCGAGTTGATTGCGGTAGCCAGGGCACTCGCCATCTGAGCAGGGGTGCTTGCGTTGGAATACTGAATACGAATTCGGCCTGGAGATACGTTCAAATCGCTACTGAATTCAAACGTTTGAACGATACCATTTGCCCCCGTTACCGTTACGGTTCGACCTTCGATGGCACTACTGCCGCCTGCGTTAAAACTCAAGGTACGGTCGAGAGGTCTGGTTTGAAACCAGAAATTGTATGTTCCGCCAGGAACCCCATCTCCATCCCCATCAAGCCCGATCGAACTGCCGTTTGCACCCGCAAGGTCTTGAATCGTGTCTGAACCTTCTACGGCAGTACGGAACTCCAATCGCAATTCATAGTTGCCTTGCGATTGGCCACCAAAGCCCGTTCCAGGAATCGATGCGTTGTAATTATCGTTGCCGCTCGCACTAACCCCAATGTAGTAAACGCCAGACGACAAGCTCCTTTTCATCAACGAATCTTGGCTAAAGTAATCATCGTTTTGAGAGATCAGCTCGATCTTGCCGCCTGTAAGCACGACTGGATTTTGAGTCAAAACATTGTTGCCGACCCGAGTGTTTTCTAAGCCCAAGCCCTTCGTCAAACTGACACGGACGAGCGAGCTAGCTGCTGGCGAAGATCGAATTGCATCGATGATGTCCTGAACCGTGCTCTCCGCTCCCGGCGTGGCGTTCAAGTCAATACTGATCGCGTTAGGAAACGTCAAAACACTCGGCTTTGATGCATCACCGCGACTTGTTTGCGTGAAGAAAATCTGCAATTGATTGCCCTGGGCACCCGACCTCACCGCTTCAAATTGCAATTCCAGCGCAACGTTACCCAGATAGGTGCTAGCACGGGCTTGCGTTTGACGGTAGAGCTGCAAGTTCGTGTTGAGTGCACTGCTGTTGGTCAATCGCTCCGCGTAGGTTTCTACTGTCAAAAGACCCGACCGACCAGCCTCGAGACTCACTTCGAATCGATAAAGATCGATATCCGATCCGTCGGGCCGATGCAGGTACCTGCCATGCAATACGTCTTGGTTGCCAGGTAGCACTGGCTCATATCTCTCATCGTTCGCAGTCAACTGAATATCATTGATATCCGTCAAAGGCCCGGACCCTGCAAGGAAGGTAGGATCCAAACGCATTAGGGTGGTTTCAGGCAAATCACCAGCATGCTGAAGCCCTAGCGCCATACCCACCGCGGCCGCCATGGTGCGAGTGTAACTGGCGCCGTACTCGGTCCCCCAATTATTGGTCGCCGAAAGAACGACAAGCGAATTCTGGAACGTCTTGTCGATTCGAACGCCAAATCCTTGCGCGCTTTCGTCTTGGAACTGTGTCCCTCCGACAGCCCGCAGGCTCGAAACCGTACCTGAGGCAAAAGTCATTCCCAAATCCGCAGTTTCCACAAACTGCACGCCGATATACTTCGCCCAAAGCGAGAGAACCTCTCGAGTACGGGCCTTCTGATCCGCAGTGATCGCGTTGGTCAGTGGATTGCCGCTGTTAGTAAAGGCATAAGTCGACCTAAAGTTGTAATAGATCGTCGTAATACCGTCAGTCGCGTCCGCACCAAAAGTCGGATTAACGTGGTCCTCGAATCCACCCACAAGATTGGAGGCCAAGTTTCGCTGCCCCGGATCGTCAACAGCACCTGGAAGATCCAAGACGAATTTCTCTGGGTCAATCGACGAAGAAAGAATCAGGTTCGTCTGAGTTGTGAAGGCCGAACCGATTGCCCCAAGTTCGGTAGCGGTATCAAACGAGCTACCCAACCCCAACAAGGTAAGCGGCGAGTAGGAAAGCGTTCGGTTGCCGACAATTGCTGCCGGATTACTGCCTGGCTCAAGGTCAACACTTACCAATGCAGCCGCAGCAGGAGAAACTCGAATTGCATCGAACACCTCCTGAGCTGTTACCGCTAAACCACCAATATTCACGTTGACGACGCGCCCCGCGGTCGTTACCGACGGCCCCGCGTTTCCGGTATTGGTGAACGCGACTTGAACGCCACTTCCCAACTCACCAATTTGTTTTGACGTAAACCTCAACTTGACCACCCCAGCAGTGTTCAAATCGGAAATAACAGTCGCTGCAGCCTCTTGCCGCACCGGCTGCATGGCCGTTGTTTCACGTGTGCCGATTCGCAATCGGAAGGTTGCCGGTCCAACGCCGGTTCCACCTAAATCATTGATGTCTCTATTGAATCGCAATGTAGCCGTGTTAGTCGCCGCGTTGTAGGTCACTTTCTCTGGAGAGACAGTGACATCGTCCGTGCTTCGAACGGTGTCCGCGGTAAGAATCAATTTGTAGAACGCTGGGTTCTCAACCGAGCGGGCCGTAGGATTGCCATCGGCACCATTCTCAACCAGCAGTTTGTCTGAATCGAAATGCACAACAATCGTGTCGCGCAGCTGCTGCAACTGACCGTTAACCCTGCTCACCGGCTGCGGAACAACGGCAAGCACCAAAGGCCCAAGATCCAATCGGAAATCAATCGTGTCCTGTCGCGTTCGCGGATCCGATGGCTTAAAGAAGTCTCCCAAACCACCGGTCTTGGAGACATTTCTCAAACCGACGATACCAAGGCCTGGGTCATCAAAACCGAATATCTCAACTCGATAATTGTCATCGGTCAAATTCTCCGCGAACCGTACCGTGACCTCGTTTTCATCCGGACTTTGGCCCACCAAAACAGCCCCAGGAACCACCACCACATCGTTCACACTATTAAGCCGCAGTGGCGAGTAGCCCGAAACAGCGTTGGTCCCAATGGGAGTCGACCCTAGGCCACCGTTGATCTTCGCGGAGACTCCCGAAGCACTGGTGTTGAGCGCGCTCACCAACTGGTCTGCCGTCGTCGGCGAAGAAGGATTGCCATTCAGAACGATCGAGAGCAGACCCCCCGTTACCGATACGTTCGGCGCAGCCCCCAACCCCAAAACCAATGACTGCGAAACAACCACGTTGTACGACTTGCCAAGCTCAGTGGCAGTCAATTGAATATTCACCTTACCATTGCTGCCGAAATCGCTTTGAACCGACGCCAGCCCAAACGTACCATCACCACCAGACCGCGTGATGCGGATACCGTTTATGGTCGCCTGATCAATGACCTGAGCATCGTCAAAGCGAAAACGAAGCTCCCGCGGCGACTGAACCAACGTCTCGCCATTTTCTAACAGATCGCTGTTGTTCGGCTGAATGCCTATCAGCTGCGGCCCCACCGCCATCAACTGTCTAGGCTCCAACATCTCAAGCAAAAAGCGACGGAGCTTACCTCGCTTTTGTTCGCTACTTTTCGCTTGAGCGCGTGCCTCTGCCTGAGCGCGAGTATTGAATTGAACCGAATTCTTGTTGCGAAACCAGCGGATGGTCATCACCAACCCTCAGTGCAAAGGTAACCAGGAACCCCTCACGAGAAACAAATCCCGCAAGGCTATGAAAATTGCTGCTCGCCCCAAGTCTGCTCAAAGGTGGATTAATCCACATTAATCGTTCTGGGGGCCGCGCGACGAATCGTTTTTTAGTATAGTTGCGTAGGATATGGATGCAAACTTGTGCTACCCCCCATCGCAGTTCAACAACGGCAAAACGGTACGAAACCACCCTAAAGAATGGGTCGAACCGACTTCCTTGCGATGGAAAAAGCTGCATATTTTGCAGAAACCAGTCTCCTACATTCGTCATCACCCACAGAACACGACGATTTTGTGGCCTTTGACGTCCAATTGGATGCCAAGAACCGGGAAAGGTTCCGAACCATATGGGTGGAAACTCAACTCTTGAAGAATTCGGAAAAAATTTTCCAAGTTTGCAATTTGTCGTCCTCTATCACCAATTCCCCTCGGGCTCAAATCGCAAGTCCCACTGGGACCTGCTCGTGGAACAACCCTCTCCTGAAAAAACGCAGTTACTGACTTTTGAAGTTTCCGCACCACCTCAGGACTGGGGAAAAGCAACTGCCGCAACGCAATTACCCGACCACCGCCCGATCTACCTGACCTACGAAGGCCCAATTGCGGGTAACCGAGGGACTGTCAGCCAAGTGCTAAGGGGAGCTGTTCAATGGGTAACGCACTCGGAGAAATTGCTTGTTTTGAATCTACAGTTCCACTGGAAAATGGAGGAGCAAAGTCCACTTGTCCTGGCGATCGTAAGCTTGACAAAAGTCACAAGCGAAAACGAACTGGACTGGGAGTTAAGACTGCAGGTTTGCAGCCAGAACTAGTAGTCAGCCCCAGCCTCAATTTGGCAAAAACGGAGTGGCAAAAAGACTTCGGGGGCAAGCAGACTCGGGCGTGAAGCAATTTTTTTGCCCTCCAATTTTTTTGCCAGCCGCACTTCCGCCTAGAGGCGGTACACCAACTCACGAGAACATCTGAAATTCGCCAACCGCTTCAAACGCATTCTCAAAATGCCGAATGAACGGCCGATTCGGGGCATTCCCCAAGACGATTTCAATCACGTCCGCACGACCAGCGGATTCCAAAAGTCGATGGCGTTTCATGTAATGCATGGCCGTTTTCGATATCTTCTCCTGCTTGGTCTCGTCGACCGCGTCACTCGGGCCACCGGTGTTTTCCTTGCGTTCCGCCCAAGTTTTCACCTCCACGAAAACCACCACACGCCTCTCCCAAACCGCAATCACATCGATCTCGCCCGACTTCAGCCGGTATGACCTCTCCAGAATGATGTAGCCGTTGCGTTCCAGAAAAATGGCCGCGACCCGCTCGCCATAAGCTCCGACGGACTCACCAGCCACCCTGTTCGGGTATGGGCGTGACAAACGCCAAGTTCTCCATTGGCGATTTAGATAAGCAAATGCGTTGCTTGTCGCTGCTGAATTCGGCAAAAACATTCGATGGCAAAAAGATTTCAGGGGTAAAACAACTTTTTTGCCGTCCAATTTTTTTGCCATCATCTAAAAATCGGCCTTCGAATCCTGGTCGTCGTCCTCTTCCAAATCCTGGTAATTGACAGGCGAGATCGCTTTCTTCAAAGTCTTGACCATGACGTCAATCGGCGGTTCCAAACCGGTAAACAGACGATATTGATACGCCGCTTGCCTTACAAACATCTGCAATCCGGAAATCACTGGGCAGCCTGCTGCCTTTGCCCCCTTGAGAAACAATGTCTGCTCAGGATTGTAGACGGTGTCAAAAACCAGTGTTTTCCCTTGCAAGTTTTTCGTTTGAAACGGGGTCTCATCCATCTCGGGAAACATGCCAACTGGCGTTCCATTAACGAGGATTTTGGGTTCGATCTCGTGGCGTTCCTCCCAATTCACCCAGCGGCAATTCAGGTGCTTTGCCAACGCTTCGGAGGCCATCTTGTTTCGGCTTGTGATCGTAATATTGGCTCGACGCTGTGCAAGTCCGTATCCGATCGCCCGCGAAACGCCGCCAGCTCCCAATATCAAAACCGACTCCCGCTCGAATGGCTCTTGCTTGCCTGTCCATTTCGCCATCGCTTCTGTGAGACAATCCATGGCTGCCCGATAATCGGTGTTGTAACCAATGAGCTCCTTGTCTTCGTTTTTCGCAAAAACGACGGTGTTGCAAGCACCAATTCCCTGGGCTGCTGATTCAGCCTGGCTTAACATCGGCAAAATCGACTGCTTGTGCGGAATGGTAACGCTCAAACCACCAATCTTCTCTTCTTTGCACCACGACAAAAACAGCTCCAACTCCTCGGCAGGAACCCGAAACGGCACGTATCTAAAATTCAGCTTGTTTGCCAAGAACGACGCATTGTGGATCAAAGGGCTGTAGGAATGGGCAACTGGATCCGCAACAACTCCGTAAAGTTGCGTCTCCGAGTCGATGGAATCAGCGCGAAAAATCGATTTCATTTGATCAAAACTGAGCTGGCCCGGTGCCACCTTGCGATCCGCACTGAAAACGCAAAAAGTAAAGGGGGCACCGTATCGCGTCGCCAAAATGCGGCTCGGCGTGCCATAATCGCCCATGCTAATCCCAATCGTGGGCACCGATGCCGATTTCATTAATTCCAGCATCCGAATCGTATCGCCAAACGAATTCGCTTGAACCGCAATCTTTACGATGTCTGCATCCAGCTTCGCCAAACCAGAATGTATTGTTTGCAAATCAACAGGCGTTCCTTCAAAATTGTGGACACTGACGATTCGCTTGGTCTTGCCATAGCGAGGGATTTTGGTTGCGATGTCCTCTTCCAAATCCACATATTCCACCCCCATCGCGATGGCCGAACGCAAGAGCATCAATCGTTCCTCTTCCGTCCGATCCCATCGTCCGCCATCCTCTTTTCGACGACAAGTCAGCACCACAGGCGTCGGGCGATTCTTGAGCAACCGGCTCAAATCAATGCTTCGGCCAATATAGTCCAACCGCAATTCGACAAGCTTCGCACCTTGTTCGGCAACTTGTAAATGCTCTGCAATCGTGTGTTTATGGCGAGTTCGGGCAATGGTTACGCAGAGCATTTCAGACAGATTAATCTAGCGGAGGATAAAAAGGATTCGACGCAAAATTCAAAAGGCAGCAGCAAATCATGGATGCAAAACGGCCGAACGACCAGTCCAAGTGAGAAACCTCTCAAGCAATCTAGGACCAGGCTCGGTCAAGAAACTCTCTGGATGAAATTGCCAGCCCTCAATTGCGTACTCTTTATGCCTGACCCCCATAATAATCCGATTTCCAAGCGTATCGTGAACCCAAGCGGAAACCTCAAGACAATTAGGCAGACTTTCGGGCGAAATGACCAAGGAATGATAACGTGTAGCCACAAATGGATTGTCTAAACCTTCAAACATCCCTTTGCCGTCATGCTGAATCCGATCCGTCTTTCCGTGCATCAACTGCTTGGCACGCACGATTTCTCCACCAAAAGCCTGACCAATTGATTGATGACCAAGACAGACACCCAAAATTGGGAATTCGGAATGCAATTGCTCAATCACCGGAACACAAATTCCAGCCTCATTTGGAGTGCAAGGACCTGGAGACAAAATGATCCGCTCCGGCCGCATCTTGCGAATCTCCTCGATGGACAACTCATCGTTGCGATAAATTCGGACATCCAGCGACGCGTCGATCTCCCCTAACCGCTGAACCAGGTTATAGGTAAATGAGTCGTAGTTATCGATCAGTAAAATCATAGAAGTTGGGCTGTTTTTTGAATGAGCGTCATGACCCGCAAGTGCGATCATACGGCGCCGGAGAAATCCTGTCCAATTAGTCGTTGGGGTTGAGAATCGGCAAGCTTATCGATAAGTTGCTTTCCGTTCAATTGCGACCACTTTTCCGCACGCACCCCTCACTATTCGACAATTTAATGCACGCATACCGCACACATCATTGCGCACAGCTCCGAAAAGATTCCGTGGGGCAAAATGTTCGTCTGTCCGGTTGGGTCTATCGCAAGAGAGACTTCGGCAACTTATTGTTCATCGATTTGCGCGACCACTATGGAATTTCGCAAATCGTTGTCGAAAAAGACAGTGCTGCATTTCCGCTAGCCGAATCCCTCCGCAGCGAATCGGTGATACGAGTTGACGGCAAAGTGAATGCACGCGCCGACGATGCTATCAACCCGAATCTAGTCACCGGTGAAATCGAAGTCCGCGCCACCGCCATTGAACTTTTGTCCGAAGCCGCCGACCTTCCCTTACCCGTCTTCGGAAACGCAGAATATCCTGAAGAAATTCGTTTACGAAATCGCTTCCTCGATCTTCGCCGCGAAAAACTTCACGCCAATATCGTTCTACGGAGCAACGTCATCGCTAGTCTCCGCCGACGAATGATCGACCAAGGATTCACGGAATTCCAAACACCTATCCTGACGGCTTCGAGCCCGGAAGGTGCTCGCGATTTTTTGGTTCCATCCCGAATCCACCCAGGCAAGTTTTATGCGTTGCCACAAGCTCCGCAAATGTTCAAACAATTGCTCATGGTGGCCGGCTTTGACCGCTACTTCCAAATCGCTCCTTGTTTCCGCGACGAAGACGCTCGGGCCGATCGATCGCCTGGCGAATTTTATCAGCTCGACTTTGAAATGAGTTTCGTCACTCAAGAGGACGTATTCGCCGCCATCGAACCCGTCCTTTACGGCGTCTTCGAAGAGTTCTCGGGCGAACGCGATGTGACTACCCCGCCATTTCCACGCATCGCTTACAAGGATTCGATGTTGAAATATGGGAACGACAAACCCGACTTGCGTAACCCAATCGAGATTTCTGACGTAACCGAAATTTTCCGCGGTGGCGGCTTCGCTGTCTTCGCCAAGGCGATCGAGGATGGGTCGGTCGTTCGCGCCATCCCAGCTCCTGGTGCAGGTGTCCGAGCACGAAGCTTCTTTGACGGCACCAACCAATGGGCCAAAGACGAAGGCTTTGCAGGCCTTGGTTACATCAACTTCAAAGGTGGCGAAGGTGGCGGCGGCATCGCCAAAAACCTCGGCCCCGAACGAGTTGCCCTAATCGTCAAGCAAATGGGACTCGGACCCGACGATGGAGTTTTCTTTTCTTGCGGTAAACCTTTGGAGGCCGCCAAACTTGCAGGGCTGGCTCGTACCCGTGTCGGCGTCGAACTCGATCTGATCGAAAAGAACACCTTCAAATTCTGTTGGATCGTCGACTTTCCTATGTACGAGTTCGACGAAGTAGAACAAAAGGTCATCTTCAGCCATAATCCATTCTCCATGCCCCAAGGGGAGATGGAAGCGCTCATGACAATGAACCCGCTAGATATCCTGGCATACCAATACGACATCGTTTGTAACGGTATCGAGCTCTCATCGGGCGCGATCCGAAATCACAAACCCGACATCATGTACAAGGCTTTTGAGCTGGCTGGATACGATCGTAGTTTGGTCGACGAAAAGTTCCGAGGCATGATCAACGCCTTCAAATTCGGCGCACCGCCTCACGGTGGCTCTGCTCCAGGCGTAGATCGTATTGTGATGTTGCTGGCGGACGAACCCAATATCCGCGAGGTTATCTTGTTCCCGATGAACCAAAAGGCAGAAGACCTCATGATGGGGGCTCCATCCGAAGTTTCCGCCAAGCAACTTCGCGAACTCGGGATCAAGTTCACCAACGACGGCCCAAAGCCTCAGTAGAGCTAAAACCGGTGGAGTTGAGTTAACAAGTAGCAGAATCTCGTGAGAGTTCCGCCGGCCCCTAAAAATCAAGGAAGTTTCACAACTTCCTCTACGAGGAGCGGATTCCTCTACGAGGACCGGACTACACAAAAAGCTTGCGAAGCGGTTCGCCGATTGCTAGTCGATGAGGCCGGCCAAGTGGATCGTGGATGTCCACGGAATGGTTGATACCGAATCGCCAATAAATGCTCGCTGCTATGTCGCCAGGTGTGACCGGATCGCTGATGGGATAGCCACCTTGTTTATCGCTAGCACCATAGATCGCTCCACCACAAACGCCGCCCCCAGCCATTACAACGGAATAGCAATGAGGCCAGTGGTCGCGGCCCGCCGTGGTATTGATTTTCGGAGTCCTTCCAAATTCACCTGAGGCCACAATAAGTGTTGACTCAAGAAGCCCTCGCTGATCGAGATCTTCGATTAATGCAGAAAGGGATTGGTCGGCCTGTGGGAGCAGATAGTTTTTATGCTGACTGGAGCCATTTGCATGTGCGTCCCAGTTTTGCCCTTGCTGCTTACAGTCATAGATATTGATGAACTGAACCCCTGCCTCAACCAGTCGACGAGCAAGCAATAGATTCTGGCCTCGCATTTGTCTTGCGAAACCCATTTCGGCGCCACCGCCGTTGACCTCTCCTTTGTCGGTGGGATCGCTGCCAAAACCGTAACGCTGTCGTACCGACTCCGGTTCGCGAGAAATGTCCAACGCATTGCGAATCGATTCGGACTCGATCAGTTGCAAGGCTCGATCATGATAGCGACTCATGGAATCCAGCGATCGATGCGAAGCGTTGAGTTGCGACAACAATCCACGTCGCTCGGCCATTCGCCCCAAATTCATTCCATCGCGAAGCCCTAATGCGTCGGCGAGATAGTGCTTTGCAATCGGATCGACATCAATCCGTAGTGGGTCCCAAGTATTGCCCAGCATCCCACCTCCCTGGCAAGGCGTGGGAACCACGTTTTGAAACACAAACGGCAAAGCTGCATAAGGAACGTGCGAAGCCGTTTGCGGTTTCATGTACGCTACCGCGCTACCATAACTGGGGTAAAACTGCGGTATAGGTTCAAACAATTCGCGATCAGTTCCATCCAGTGGCCGGCCGGTTAATGCATGGATCGATGCTGAGTCGTGTAAAGTTGCGCTGTGATGGACGCTTCGGATGACAGCCACTTTGTCCATGACCCGAGCCATACGTGGCAAATGTTCACAAATCTGTAGGCCTGGGACGTTCGTGGAAATCGGCCGAAAATCACCTCGTATTTCAGCAGGCGCGTTGGGCTTCATGTCGTACGTATCGATATGACTTGGCCCACCATAATAGAACAAAAAGATGCACGATCGAATCGGCTGGAAATCGAGAGTTTTCGCCCCGGTGGCCAATCTTTTTTGGTCAAAGCCCGCGATGGTTAGCGCGCACGCGGACGCTCCTGCGAGATTGACAAACGCGCGGCGCGAGAGACCAACGGGTGATTTGTCCATGTGCCGATCCAATGATTTGACCATTACAAAAAACGGTTTTAATCCCGACATTGTATGGTAGTAGGCAGGCATTTGTGTAGCGAAAGTCGTCAAGACTTTTGGCTGCATCGCCTTGACGACCGAAACTCTTGACGAGTTTCGCTACAAAATGCATCTTCCGCTATAGAGTGCTTCGCCGCGTTGTCCAACGGGGACGTTGCCTACTCCTTGGTGTGCCCGCCGATCCCTTGCTCGTGATCGCTTTTGGCATTCCCATTCTTGGGTTTGGGCACTCCTTCGACCTCGATCACCAACTCGTTTTGCTTGTTTGGCGAAATCTCGATTTGCAGACCAGAGGTTGCATACGATGCGTGCTTTGGGTTCACAACCCCAAGCGTAGAGGGCTTATGATTAATGATATTCTCTGCTTGTACGAACTGAACCACAACCAAATCGTGTGGTCCCGCGACGGCACCGTCATCCTTCGCGTACGTCGTGAATACAAAACTTCCGTCGAGTTCGATTGACGCGGTGGCTTGAACTCCATGCAGTCTCGACTTTGTTTCGACTGTCCCAACCTTCACAGGCGAGCCGTCCGCAAAGACGACTCTTCCTTTGGCTGGGTAAGCAGGTGGGCGACCATCGCCACATCCCACACTTACAAAAAACAGAATCGCAAAAAGGGGAAGTAGTAAATTCAGTTGCATATTAGTCTTGTGCACTGACGGGTTGGCCATCGGCTCGATTGCAAAATCGACCCAATGTATCGGTATCGATACTGGTGCTAATCGCTCGAACGCTGCCATCAGCGAATGCGAATTGACAGAATCCAACGTGCCAGCTGCCCCATTGAACCAAACTGTTTCCTTCGCTTCTCAAGTCCTTGACGATCGGCATCGTTGGACCACCAAGTCGAGTCATATTAAACACGTTATCGCCGTTGAAGATGAAGGCATCTTGAGGTGACTGGCCCAGTTTTCCAATCGGAACGTGCATTTCGCCGGTTACAATCGTGTTGCTTAATCCGTCCGTCACACTCGAATGCCGAATGCGGTCCGCCCAGTTTCTCGGACTGCCATTGATGCAATTCGCTCGGCTTGAAATGATGATTCCGTTTCCATTGCCACCAAAGCTGAAATCGGTTGCTAGTCCACTGGCCCCAGGTGATATGTCACCGTGGTTGCCACCGTAATCGCCAACCGTGCCAGTGGCCGGCGCGCTCCCCTTAACTGGAATCCGACAGCCGCATGGCAGTGTAATCCACACCGTTCCAGAACCGACCAATTGGCCTATTCCGACTGCGTCACTCGCTGATCGACGAGCTGGGCAGCAAAATGCCGGAAGGGTTTGAGTGCGAACTTGTTCTGCGTGGTCTCCATAGGGAATCGAGTAATCCCATCGTTGCTCCATATTGGCGGCCTCTAAATAGGGCATGATCCGTACGAGCCAAGTTGTTTCTTTGCCACCGCATTCGAATGGAGGCAAGTCGCCTGGTCGCGGTTGGTATCGAGCGGGCGGGTATGCTTTCTGCGCATCATGAAACATGTCGACCGCCAATGCGAGCTGGTGCAAGTTGTTTTTGCACTGCATGGCTCTGGCCGCTTCTCTGGCGGATTGCACCGCGGGAAGAAGCAGACCAACCAACATTCCAATAATCGCGATAACAACCAAAAGTTCGACGAGGGTGAATCCGCTCTTCGAAGTAACCCGATTCCCATGACGGCTCATGTGTACCACCTTTTTTGGCGAAAGTAGCAAGATGCAATCGCAGTCCCACTGTATTGAACCGACTGATTATATTGTTTTCTGCGGACTTAGCCAATGAAAAAGCAGGAGGAAAGCGGGTTTTCCGTTTTGCTTCGGGGGCAAACGTCTGCTAATGCTGGCAAGCTGCCGTCGAGCTATGGCTTTTTAGGGGCCATCGCCCCGGAGTCACCTCTCCCAACACAGCAAAAGCCACCTCTCCCAGCTTCGCTGGGGGAGGTCGGACGGGCGCTAGCCTCGTCCGGGAGGGGTAAGGCTTCGGGGCGGGGTACGGCTTCGAATTGGCTCCAAGGAGCCTCCTGCAGAGCTCAAGCCCCCTCCCGAATGTCGCTGAAGGCTCCATTCGACCTCCCCCAACTCCGTTGGGAGAGGTGACCAACTCCATTGGGAGAGGTGACAATCTCGGTTGGGAGAGGTGACGAAGTTGCGTGTGCTGGTTGATCCGGAGAATCTCATCGTCGATAATGCCGAAAATCCTGTTTCTTGGTTCCCCAACCCTGATGGTTACGAGGAGCTCCAACCGATGACAACGGAATTGATTCGCAAAGCTCGCGAGTTACGAAATCGCCAAACAAGGGCGGAATCCTTGGTTTGGAGTGTTCTGCGAGCCAACCGGCTGTGCAACAAAAAGTTTCGTCGACAACACCCTGTCCACCCGTTTGTCGCTGACTTTGCATGCTGCGAGTTGGCACTGATCGTGGAAATCGATGGTGGATATCACGATTATACGTACGAGGATGATACTCATCGTCAACAGTATCTTGAAGCACAGGGATGGCGAGTTCTGCGATTCTCCAACGAAGAAGTGATCGACGATGTCGAAGCCGTTGCAATCGCGATCGCAAAATCGATGGGATTGAAGCCAACCTATGGACCACATATTGAAGTGCGATCCGGAATGCGCTCCCATCGCTTAACTAACTCCCCAAAAAGCCGGTAACGTCACCTCTCCCAGCGCAGCAAGAGTCACCTCTCCCAGCTTCGCTGGGGGAGGTCGGACGGGCGCTAGCCTCGTCCGGGAGGGGGAGGGAGTGGGAGGGTGTATGTACAGCTTCCGGGAGGGGGTACGGCTTCGAATTGGCTCCAAGGAGCCTCCTGCAGAGCTCAAGCCCCCTCCCGAATGTCGCTGAAGGCTCCATTCGACCTCCCCCAACTCCGTTGGGAGAGGTGACAAACTCGTTTGGGAGAGGTGACGAACTCCGTTGGGAGAGGTGACGAAATTGCGTGTGCTGGTTGATCCGGAGAACCTTTGTAGCATTGAAACCATGCAAAGATCCACCTTTGCCACCGGAATTTTCAGCCGGTTCTGGAATATGCAAAATCATTGCATGAGCGTATGCTATGCGGCTTGATTGTTGTTTCCAATGCCACGAGAATCGCCTTTGATGCCACCTTCCTTTTTGCTCCTACTGTATTGTTTGTTGATCGCCGCCGCTTCGGTTGCGGGCGGAAAATTGTCGTCCTTGCTCCGAATGACCCACCTTCGAACGCAGATGCTGATGAGTGGCGTCGGTGGCTTGATGATAGGCATTGCGATGCTGCACTTGCTACCTCATGGCGGCGAAGTCTTGCAGTCCTATTCGCAGGCCGGTACTGGTGCCTTGATCGGATTAACGGTCATGTTCCTGCTCATTCGCCTCTTCCACACCCACGATCACAGCGTGCAGGTGGTTGCGGAAAGCGATGCGGGGGTGGAGACGACTGGACATGCTCATCAACATGTGGGCTGTGATCATGGTCACGCGATTCAAGATTCCGAGATCAAAGGGATCAGTTGGGCAGGTCTTTTCTTGGGACTTCTCTTACACACCCTGGTCGATGGAGTGGCGCTTGCGAGTAGCGTGATTGCTGATGCCGCCCATGGATCTTGGCTGGGGTTAGCCGGTTTAGGGACTTTCTTAGCTGTTCTGCTTCACAAGCCACTGGATGCTTTTGCGATCACGTCCGTAATGAACAAACAGAATTGGCCCAAGGGAGCGCAGAATGCGGCGAACATCGCGTTCTCGCTCGCGTGTCCGGCAGGCGCCATGGCCTTCTATTTTGGAGCCACCTCGTTTGCGCCAGGTTCGAGCATTCTCGGCTGGGGCTTAACGATCTCAGCTGGCTTTTTTATCGGCATCGCGTTGGCTGACTTGCTTCCCGAAGTCGCTTTTCACTCACACGACCGCGGTAAGTTGACCACGGCGTTTTTGCTCGGCGTCGCGATTGCCATCGGTATCGAGAATTTGCCTGGCCATAACCACAGCGGCGATAACCATAGCGGCCAGGCGTTGGACGACGCCGCACATGGAAACCATTCCGGCCACAATCATGATCACCACGACCATAGCGGCCATATCCACGCTTCTGAATGATGAGTCGCGATCCAGCAGTAACCATTGGACCTCATAACGCCCGCTAAGGTCCCATCGTCAATGCTCAAGGCCAGTACAAATCGCTCAGGATGAAAAGGACTGCGTGCTTCAAAGATAAAGGACTCGACTCCATATTCGTCCACTTCGCTTTGCTCGGAACCGCGAGGGACAGCTAGCCAGTTCGGATGCCCTTCGGCCCATTCCTCGTTGTAGGTCCCCGTACCAAGAACACTCTTCAATTCCACTTGCCCAAACTGACTCTGCAGGATTTGGGCGTACGGATTCAGATGCAGGATGAATCGCTTTAGCTCCTCCATCTCCTCGGTTTCAATTCGATCTGCTGTGTTGAGAACGATGACGATCTCATGTCTTCATTGTTCAAAAGAGGTTCCGTCTTGGGATCGCACCCATATGGCGAGACGCATGGTCGAAAATTTTAGATTTTTTTGCGCTCTGACCGCTCGGTTTCGACGGCTATGTACTAGCGGCCTAATAAATCGTCACGAGTTGTTGGAGAATTCCGATGAGTTGCAAAAGTTCATTTTCGGTCCGAATGAGTGCGTTTTTGTTTGGCATGTTAGGGTTTTTGGTCGTCGTCCAAGGAGTCGGATTCGGATATCGATCCCTATACACGACAAAGGCTTCCGCGGCCTCGTCAATTCAAGGCACCATTCCAGACTTGCTCCAAACCGAGCAGGTGCATACCCCCGACGAACCGATCGACGACGGTCCCCTGTCGCTGAACCGCGAGGATGCGCCCGCACAAGATAGCCCCCGAGATCTTTTCCTTTTAGCCTTTGAACAAGTATGGAAAACGATCGATTCCAAACACTGGGAAAACAACCCCAATGGACTGGATTGGAAACGGATTCGTGAAGAGTTTGAGCCTCGGATCGCAACGGCGAGCGACGCGGCCCAGGCGGACCAGATCCTGAACGAGATGCTAGGGCGACTCAAGCAATCCCACTTCGGGATTATTCCCGCGTCGCAATATGAGCCGTTGGGCTCAAACGAAGATCGCAGTGGTTCGATCGGTGTTTCCTTGCGAATGGTGGACCAAAAACCAACCGTATGGCGAGTGAATCCTACATCGCCCGCAGGCATGAAAGAAGTGAAGCAAGGTTGGGTTCTGTTGAACATCAATGGCAAACCCATCATCGACCAGTTAAACAAGATCGACGAACTGGACTCTCCCGCCTACTCCCCGACGCTATTGAAACAACTGGTACTAAACTCGGTGGAGAAAGGTGATATCGGCAAGTCCTCCCTCTTTGTTTGGTCCGATGCAAACGGCGTCGAAACGGAAACAGAACTCGTTTTCAGCCAGCCTGCTGGAAAACGAGCCGTACTAGGAAATCTGCCACCGTTTTTTGTCGAGTGCAACACGCGGGTTGTCGACAGTGAGATCGCCTACTTCCAGCTGAGCAGTTTCTTCGATCCGCCCAGCGTCATTCCCCAACTGAGTCAATTGCTTTCCGAACAATCGAATGCACCTGGTCTTATCGTTGATCTACGCGGGAATCCAGGCGGCATCGCCTTTATGGCTTCTTCACTGGGGGGCTTTTTGGTCAGAGAAGAAGGTGTGTACCTCGGGACCATGAACACGCGCGATGCGGCATTGCGTTTTACGTTGATTCCTCGCGAGCAGACGTTTCAAGGGAAAGTCGCAGTCCTAGTGGATGAACTATCGATGTCCACCTCCGAGATTCTGGCGGGCGGCCTACAAGACATTGGCCGAGCAAGAGTCTTTGGCAGACCATCGGCTGGGATGGCACTTCCATCTATTGTTGAAAAGCTTGCTTACGGTTCTGGTTTTCAATATGCCTTTGCCAGCTACACGTCTGCCGGCGGCAAGTCTCTCGAGTCCAATGGCGTGGTTCCAAATGAAATTATCGAACTCGATAGCAAATCGTTGCTCGAGGGGCGAGACTTGGATGTGGAAGCAGCCATACGGTGGATACGCTCAGACAAGCCAGTTCGATAATCACAAAAACCTAAACTACTGTTCGTCTCAATTTGTTAACAATCTTTCCAAAAGGTCAATCCCATGAACTACACACGTTTTAAATTCGCCGCTCTCGCATTGGCCTGTCTGTCTCTATGGTCGCCGAGACTCTTGGCTCAAGAAAAAGTTGCGAAAACTCCCGCTCAATCGAATAGCGAAACTGCGGAAATGCCCTCAGGCGAAAGTCTGATGGAAGCGTATGCGGACGCGATCGGCGTCAATGCAAACCTTAAGAAGTTCCGCACACGGCGTTCCGAGGGTACGATCGAAATGAAGGAAGCCGGCATCACGGGCAATCTCACCACCATACAACAAGCCCCCAATAAACTAATGGTGCGCATGGAGATTCCCGGGATTGGCGAGATCATGCAAGGAACGGACGGCGAAACCGCTTGGGAGTCCTCGGTGATCAGCGGCAACCGAATACTTGCTGGCGAAGAAAAGAAGGAAACAATGAGGAGAGCCCTCTTTGAGTCAGATGCCCAATGGAAGGATCTGTATGAGTCGGTCAAGACGATAGGCACAGAGAAAGTCGGAGAGAAAGATACGTGGGTGGTTGAGCTCAAACCCAAAGACTCAACCCATTTACAGACAAACTATTTTGATAAAAAATCAAAACTGCTAGTGCAATCCAAGATGCAGATCACTAGCCCGATGGGAGCCATCGCAGTCGAAATGGCTTTTGATGAGTTTCGTGAAGTGGATGGTGTGAGGATGCCGTTTACAACCACCCAAAAAGTCCTTGGCCAAACCCAGGTCATGAAACTTACGAAAGTGACCCACAACGAAGAGCTGCCAGCAGGAACGTTTGACAGACCGAAAAACTGACGGACCCACTTCGTTTTTGATCGGTATGGACTGCACGTTGGTTGTCCACTCAAACCCTGCGATCACAACATCTCGAGTCAAGACGATTGGTTTTTCTGCCAATAGCGGCAATCCGATCAACGCCGCACGGCCGATTGGAGGCGGGATCGCAATTCATGGCGATAACGACAATAGGGGGTGGATTGATTTTGAATAATCACTTCCCAAATTGAGGAAATCTGTTTACCAATAGCCATGACTGATTCAACAACCTCTTAACCCACCAAAGCCAGCATGAATCCATTCCAACGTACTCATTTGCGAACCACCCTGTTGTGCTTACTCGTGGCCGTTATCGCTCTGTTTCTGGCTCAACTACCCAACGATACACAAAGCGAGTGGTTTCGATCATTGGTACGTCCTGAGATCCTGCCTCGCACAGTTGAAAAAAAGATCGGCTTGATTTGGACGACCATCTTTATGCTTGCAGGCCTGGGCACGGCCGCATCGCTGGCATCCAATCAACCGATCAAGTGGAAGGCGCAACAGGTTGGTTTGATTTTAGGAGCTCTTGTATTGAACATGAGCTACACGTTTTGCTTTACCTACTTGCACTATTTGTGGCTGTCAACCGGCATTGCAGTCACCCTAGCATTGCTTTTGGTGGTATTGGTTTCCACTGTCGCATGGCAAAAAATTTGGCTCAGTGTCTGCTGCCATCTTCCGCATTTAGGCTGGGTTTGCTTTGCGTCGTATGTCACAGCCCAAATGGCGCAGTTAAACTGAGTTTTGCGTGCATGCTATTCTGCCAACTCGCGATGGCGAGTTTCAGACCAGGGATTATTGAATACAGTAGAGTCTTGTCCCGGTTCGAATGAGGATCTTGCCCTCGGATGCTACTGCTCCATAGACGATTGGATCGCGAGCTTCGGATGCGGAATCGGCTCGCCGTGCCGCGAAGCTTTCAGCCATCGCCTTCATCTCGTCTTTATCCAGACTGCCGTCTCCGTTCTTGTCGATGCGTGCAAGCATCGGTTTGAAGTCGACCGGAATCTCCACAGCGCTCAATGCGCCATCCCCATTCTTGTCCGCGGCTGCCAACATTGCCATCATGCCGCCTCCTGGACCGCCTGCTCCTCCAGGACCGCCTCGGCCGCTGCCGCGATTTCCGCTCGGGCTTCCCGAACTCGCAGAACTTCCTTCGGGTGCTGGGCCTCCCTCGGTCGTTCCTCGCCGCTCCGATCTAGTTCCCTCAACATAGGTTTCTGGCTTAGGTGGATTGGCGGGATCCCATAGCTGGTTGGTTGCGAGCACTTCGTACTCGGTACCGGATTTGAGCACCAGTGTTTTTCCATCCTTGCCAAAGAAGTAAATGCGATCTTGCGATACGATGGGCGTCCCCCAACATTGTGTTCCAAGTCGCTTGGAATAGTGCAATTTTCCGCTGTTAACATCTAGGCAAAACAGAATACCAGCCTTGCTAATGTAGTAAGCGCAATCACTGCATACGACGGGGCTCGCGTAATCGCTGGTAACTTTCTCTGCTCGCCATAGAAACTCAGGCTTGCCCTCGGTCAGCTTTGCTAAATTGATACAGCAGTTGGATTGACCACCTCCACCGTTTTCGTCCGCAAACTCTGGCAACCGTGCTCCGACCAAGAGCTTCGAACCATGAATGGTTGGTGAGGGCACCGAGTTGCCATCCAAACCGCCAACATCCCAGAGTTGTGTCCCATTCGCTGCGTTGTAAGCCATCACCGTTCCAGCAGAACTAACGATGACCGTTTCGCTACCCTGCTCATCTACCACAATGGGCGATGACCACGAGGACGAAGAGGGGCGATCGGTCTTCCAAACCGTTGCTCCAGTCTTGTTGTCTAGGGCGAGCAAATAAGAAGGACCTTTGTGCTCGATGTTGAGAATCATTTGCCCTTTCGCTTGCACTGGAGAGGCTCCCAGTCCATGGCCGTTCTCGAATTTGCCATAGTCGGCAGTTAAGTTGCGCTGCCATAGTCTCTTGCCTTTGTGATCGACGGCAACGACATCGCCACTTTCAAAGAATGAGTAGACCGCGTCGTTGTCGACGATCGGTGTCGGCGCCGCTCGCGAGGCTGCGTAATTTGATGGTGCCTTGTTTGAGGACTCGAAAGAGTACTTCCACAATTCGTTACCGCTCTTCATGTCGAGGCATTGAATGACGCAGTTGTCTTTCATCGCACCCTCGACTGCGACCAAATAGATCTTGTCGTCGCGCACAACGGGAGTGGATTGGCCATAGCCGATCAACTCTCGCTGCCACGCGATTCCTTGATTCGACGACCATGACGTTGCCAGATTCGAGGCAACGTGCGAAGCCCCGCCGTTTCGAAACGATGGCCAATCTGCAAATGCAACCTGTGCTGAGATGGAGAAGCCAAAGTATAAAGCGCAAGCAAATAGTCTTGAAAATCGTTTTGACATTTTGATGTTCCTGTGAGTGGAAGATTGGGGTTAGCCACCCTCCCTTAAGGGAGGGTCGAGCGAGGGGAAGGTGAAGTGCCGACAGCAATCGTTCAAATCAGTTCACCCTCCCCAGCCTTGCGGCTGACCCTCCCCGAGGGAGGGTGACTTTTCCTGAGGGAAGTCGACTTTCACTTGGGAGGGTGACTTTCCTTGCTCCTGGCACAAAAGTTCATTTGAAGGCAGGGATTTTTAGTTCAAGCGACTGGTCGGCCTCTTTCCAGTTCACCTTGAGAGGTGTCTTGGTTACGTTCATGTAGGCAGGCGACAAAGGAGGGCGAACTGGACCGAGCGACTCGAGTGTGAAGACATACTCGCCGGGCGCTAGCCATAACGAGCCCTCTCCTTTGGGGTCCACCAGCCGAAACGTGCCATCTTTTCCGGAGGTCCCAAATCCCAAAGGGACGCTACTGCCCGTCTTGTAAACCTTGATCTCGAAGTCGGGAATCGGTAACTCGCCGGCAGTTAAACTGCCGGCTGTTCCACCAACGACATGCGTCGGCTTTGCGCCGCAACCACTTAGGAACAAATGGCTGCACACGAGAAAAAAGGCAATGTATCGCATGTCTATCTTTCTGCTTTGCATACCCAACGTCAGTTGTCAATTCTTGCGGTGTCGCCCGCATTCGACGAGTGCAAGGCGATATGAATCGCTCGATCGATACTGTCGCTTAGCAGGTGTGTACTTCCATCTCCTAAAGTCACTTGAGCTCCGCCCGTATGCATGCTGCGAGGTGCAAACCAACCGCGTCCGTGAACGTTGACATCGGGGATACGACTGTTGGGCGTCAGATAGCCGTTTGCTACAACCGAGTAGGGAACGCCGCGAATCCAGTTTTCACCACGAAGTCCGCGCCATGAAGTTATCGTGGCGGAAATCGCAGCCAAGTCCGGATCGCGAATGGTCCCACCCAGCACAAATCCAGGCACACCAGGCGGATTCGACGAGGAGCCGTTCCACGAACCGATTCGACGATGCGGTGCTTTTGGCATCGCCCCTGTCGAAACAATTTTGTCGCCCTTGAGCGTCTCTGAGAGCATGACGGTGTTGCTCAGGCCGTCTGTGATCGCGGCGAGTCGCGCGAAGGAGTTTTCCCAAACAAATCCGTCTGTCTGATAGCGGTCGTCGTAGTTTGTACCAGTGCCGCTACCGTAGGAATACATGTAGTTCAAGCCGGCTACTTTGGCGACCGTTCCATCTGGAAGAAGTGAGTCAAAGAACGGATCCGCCGGATCGCTCGGGCATTGAAAAACAGGCAAAACCGTACCCGCGGCAACTCGATGCAAAGGATTGAGCCTAGCAGCGAATGCCGGCCCGACATACAGCGGGATGCTGTAATCGATCAAGTTCGAAAGATTTCCCTGCTCGATATAAGGGAGAATCCTAGCCTGCGGAGAAAAAGAACTTGAGCCCGTTAACCCCGGCAGCCGCTTGAAGGTGGATTCATAGTTTAAAGTTGCGAGTCCAAGCTGCCGCAGGTTGTTGGAGCATTGCATCCGTCTTGCGGCTTCGCGTGCCGATTGCACAGCTGGCAACAATAGCCCAACCAAAATCCCGATCATTGCAATCACCACCAACAACTCGACAAGAGTGAATGCCCGGCGTTGTGACCTAATAAAAGACATCTTCATTTCGTACACCCTTTAACAAAACCCTGTTTTAAGAAACCGCTGTAAATGGAAAGGCGGATTGAAATCTGCTGCCCCAACTCAAACATGTGTCGTTAGCCATTTTCCCGCTTTTGAATTTGCCAAGTCGACGCCGCGATTAGCCACCGATCGCGAGAATGTGTGTCGGTGTTCCTGCTACCTGGTTCTTGCTCTCGACTTCGAGACTTGCCAACGACACAACCCAAATCGAACCATCCCCTGGATTGGTCAAGAAAGCCATACGACGATTGGCAGAGAAGCAAATCTCATGGTGCCCACTGTGCCCCTCGATTTTGCTTGCCCCTACCGGCATCGTTTTGGCGATTTTTGCATCGGCCAAACTTCCATCCCCATTGGGATCGAGATCGACAATTGTCAATGTTTCAATCGCCTCGCTGCCACGTCGGTCGCTAAATAGGAACGCGTAGTGCTTGCCAGCTAGCGTCTTCACGCACTTAGGTGTCGTCAGCGAAAGACCTTCAGCAGTCGGCACCGACAACTTCATCACAGAAGGCTTTGGCGATTTGGCATCAATCATGCAAAGAGAGGCAGCGTCTTTGGCTCCTGTCGTGAACAAAACATATTGTTCATGGTTTGCGAATGCGCCGGTGCGATTCGGCTTGCCTGTTACTGCGTCTTCACCCAATGTGAGATGATGGACTTCCGTCGTCTTTTCGTTTCTGGCCAATGCCGTGTCCGCGTCTACCCAGCATATACCGTCGGATGGAGCAAAGAAAACCCGACCTGAATTGGATGTCGCGCCGTGCAAGCCACCGCTTGGCAGCCTTATCCGATATCCAGATTGAGCTGACGTGCTATTGATCGGGACAACGTCAACACGACCTTGATTGTCGCCATCCCGGTCCGCCCAAGTTGCATAACAAACCTTGCGATCAACCGCCGCTAAGGTGATGTGATTTCCACCACCGGAATAGAAGCGAGCGGCAGAAGCAGATGGAGACTTGAGCAAAGCGAGCGACGGCAGGATCGTGAAGCCGTTCTTTTTGTCATTTGCCAGAATAACATCTCCCTGGTATTCGTAGACATGCGCCGGGTTGCCTTGATCGGCGTCAAGTTTCGAAACGGCTACCGTGGGCTGCTTCTTGTAGTGCCAATGCGAATGGTTGCCGTGCTCCTCCTCTTCAACGCCCGAATTCATCGCGACCCATCCGCTTTGGAAATTGCCGTTGTCGTTGTCGTGAACCCCAACGACCACCAACCCCATGACATCCTCCATTTGAACGAAACTCTGTTTCGCCGCATCGAGCTTGGGAAACCCAGAAACAGCTTGTGATTTGATCGAAAAGCCTTCCGCGCTTCGCAGCAAATCACCCCATCGGACGGTTTGGTCCGCATTGTCTTGCCAAATCAATCGGCTCACAGGTCGAGGCGCCTTGTTGTTTGAGCTACCCTCCTGTTTGGATTGAGCCATTGCGGCGCTCGGTAGGGCGCAAGCGAGAAACAAAGATACGCTTCGCAGAGTGGTATTCATGCCACTGGATTCCTTCATTGACTAAGTGAACGACTAAGGGAAATGAAATCGAACTCTTTGAGAGATAACTCCTTGAGTTCCGGCAGCGATTAAGCAAGCGGTCTTGGTATTGGCTCAACGATCGTGGAGGATTCCTCGCATTGCCCGAAACGCGTTCGGAGCTGCGCTAGCAATCGCCTTGAAAGTCCAAACTTCGAACTTCGAAACCAAACGCAACCAACGTTGCTTATGCTTATAATACGAATATGCAATTGTTATGCAAGAGGAAATCTTGTGCGATATTGTTTTTATTGCTTCGGTTGGCAACAATCAGCAACTAGGACGGCCTTTTCAGGCCGTCGCTATGACAACGCAATCGCCCATCGACCAGGATGATGGAGACAAGGCCAGGGTGATGGAGAAAAGAGAAGATGCCGGAGCGGGTATCGGCAATATCATTGGGAATGCTGGCCGAAGAGTCGGAGAATCGCAGCGATGAACAATCAAGTCCAGCCAAACAAACCGGCACGGATCGAATGCAGAAAATCGAGACATCCGGGCGAAAGAGCCGGCTAGCACGGCGAAGGCGTTGAGTTAGCAAGTAGTGGAATCTCGTGAGAGTTCCTTAATCGCCTCGAACTCCAGGAAGTTTTACAACTTCAGCTACGAGTACAGGCTTAATTCAACGCCAATTGGGCTAACACGGCTAAGGCGGAGTTGCGACAAAACGGCGTCGCCGCCAATTTTGTTGCCTAGCTAGTCGCCGAGCTATACGAGGCTTACGACACCATGATTGTCGCAATGCCCATTGTGCTGATGGTGCAGATGACCATCAACCAAGTAGTCAATGTGGTCACCGTGAGGAACCGCTTCGTGGCCACACCCTGGACCATGAACGTGCGCCGCATCGTGGCCGCTGCATGCATGGCCGTTAGAGCAGCTGGTTGGGTTTGCAGCTGTCACCTCAAGAGTGTGCTCTTCGACGACTCCGGAAGCCGTTTGATGGTGCAAATGACCATCGTGTAAGAAGTCAACGTGATCGCCATGTTGGATCGCGGTATGCCCGCAGTTGGCTCCATGGACATGGCTATGATTATCGTGTTGATGACTCATTTTTTGTTCTTTCCCTTCGAAATTGTGATCCGAGAATACACGCTTGCTAGTCAGGCTCTTCGCCATGAGCTAAACCATTGGCAATCAAATGTGCAATATGGCTGTCCGTTAACCGGTAATAGATGTGCTTCCCCTGCCGTCGCGTCGAGACGATGCGCTCTCCCCGCAGCAGTTTGAGCCGTTGCGACACCGCTGGAAGATTGTCCTTGAGTCGCTCAGTCAGTTCGGTTACACACATTTCCCTCTGGGCTAATAACGAGAGAAGACGAAGCCGACTCAAGTCCCCGAGCGCGCGAAAAATCCCCGCTGCTCGACCACAAATCTTGTCATCAGCAGGCTGCTCAACGGATATCGCACTTTCGTGCTGCTCGCCCACGCAGCCAACCTCTTCTTCCTGGTCATTCTCGTCGTTCAACCGCACCTATCGCACCCCATTCAGTCGCTCAATCGATCAACCGACTGATTGACCGTCCGTCAACTTTACGATACTTGATCGTTTCGTCAAGTGAATTTTGGAAATCTCGGCCAAGTCACCCTCCCTTTTTTGGGAGGGGCGGGCCTTCGGCCCGGGGAGGGTGAAGTGACTTGCTCATTGGCTGCTGGCACTTCACCCTCCCCTCGCTACGCTCGACCCTCCCAGTGGGAGGGTGACTAAACAGTTCGCCATTACCTGGCCGACAGGCCTTTGAGACTTGGCCGACAGGCCTTTGAGACTAGTCCGTCAAGCCTTTAAGAAGGCGAAAGAAAATCATTGATCAACATGAACTCATTTATTCGAGGTAGAGCGTCATGAACCGTAATGCTTGACATTTCGTATGAACCAGCGAGAATCAGATCTTCCGGCGCAGGACCGTTCCGCTCTCAATGTCCTGCAATCGATTGCCTTTCGTTGTTTATCGCAACCCTGGGATCCAGCCTTTGCCCTCGCGTACTTTCACAACTTACCTTGTTCTAACTGCGTTGCTGATAAGCAATTGGATAGGGTTAGTTCACGTAGGTTGCACGACGGCCAAAAAGCATCAAAACTCGTCGATTGCTCAATTGGAGGCGAAGTCTTGCAGTTGTCACCATCAACATTGTGACCGCTCCCAAAATGCAAGCCATGAATCAAAGCAGCCATCTCCAGCCGATGAGCATGATTGCGATCACTGTAGTATCTGCCAGAATTTCTTTGCAACTCGCAATGCGTTGTTCACGTTCACTCAGGTGATCGATTGGAAACCGCTACCAACGCAGCGATTGTGCATTGACCGTGACAGCACCCCGACTGCTGCCATTTTTCTTTACGGACTTTCTGTCCGAGGACCACCCGTCGCCTAGATCGCGCGTTGTTTGTTTTGTTTGTGGTTGACGCAATTGGCCTGATGGTTTTGCCACGTGGTGTGACTCAAATTCAAAGCATCGAAGTGATGGTCATTGAAAAGGGACAGCCTGGGCTGCTCCGCTAAGCACATCGCCCTTGGCTAGTTGATAGCTCACCAAAGCGATGGCACAAGTTCATTTCTGCAAGGGGTCTCTCGTACCGAAGGTGCGTTCATTATGGCGATGGCCGGTGAAGTGACCAAGGCAACCAGCCGATTGTCGCAATTGCTGACAACCGACTTTTGTCCCTGGGCAAATCGTTTTGTGTATTGGCTCAAAGAGCCTATTGGCTGGTTCGTTTTAGCTACCCTGGCAAGCATCTTGGTGGGCGCGTTTTTCAGTCCCATGGGCTGGACTCTCGCGGCAGGTTTATCGGCAGTAATCGCATTTGGAATGGGGTTTCCGTGGCTGGCAACGCGTTGTGTCAATTGCAAGCTTCATCCAGCTTGCGGTGAATTGCATGAGCGAGAATCTTCCTATTTGCAACTGAGCGTTCGAAATTACTTGCCCCTGCCGATCATGGGATTGATGGTCGAAGGGTATCTTGCAGAATCGTCGGCCAAGGCCGGCTCCGATAACAATTCAGCCTTACCCGAGGCAGCTCTTGAGCGTATTCCAGCGTTCTCCACCGCAACGTATCGATTGCCGATTTCAGCAGAGTACCGAGGACGCTATCCCAAGCAAGGGCCAAAGATTACTTGTGCATTTCCATTTGGAATTTGGACCGCGAGACGTGAGATTCGAGATTTGAGTCCGGTCACCGTGCTTCCTCTGTTGATTCCGATTTCAGAGGAATTTGAGTTTACGGGTGACCAACTCTCAGACCTTGGTGTCGGCAATCGAACGTCAACCCATGGAGACTTTCTCGGGGTTCGCGATTTCCGAAGAGGCGATACGCTCAAGAACATTCATTGGGCGCATTCCGCACGACAAGATTATCTTGTTGTCTGCGAGCGGGGCGGTCCTCAAAACCAATCCATCGAACTTCACTTGTCAACATCGCGTTGCCAAGGCACAGACTTGGAGAGCCGCGAGAATTTGGCGTGGCGCGTCCGCATCGCCGCAAGTCTTGTCGAATTACTCTCAGCAAGACATCTACCGTATCGATTGCTCATCGATCGAAAGCTATGCGGAGTCTCCGAAAGTGCGGCAGGCAGAAAACCGACCATGCAACAATTGGCAGAAATACCTTTAGATGGCCCGTCGGATTCAGCAAAAAGTCAAGCTTTTTCGAGGAGCGATTCTCCGAAAGGGAACGGCGTTTGTTGGATTTCGATCTCGCCGCCATGCCAAAGCGAATCCGAACATCCCTCAGCCTTTGTGAACGTGGAGATCGGAATGCACAGCAGAGGATTGAGGCAGCGTCGTGACGCGTCTCGACTCATCGATCTCGACAAGGACATCACCAGCCAACTCAACCATTGGCTATCGGAGACCGTTCATGTCTAACATTTTGCTTCACGCGTCGTCATCCGCAGCTAGCAACGAGGTCGTACCCAAGCTCGAGAGGCTCGTACGTAGGCGGGCTGTTGATTCAATCACTCGAGACTCAAGAGAACTCGAACGTCGCCGAACAGGAACGATTAGCATGGCAATTGTTGCCATTCTATTGCTAACGCATCGTCGGCTGAGTTACGACAGCTTGATCGTGATTGCCATCGAATCCGTCTGCTGTCTTTTTTTTCTGCTGCTATCCGCATGGCTCGTAAGACGTTCGGTGCCGAGACAGGACGTCGGGGCAAAGGAGCTTTGGTCCACGAAGTCGAACACATGGAGTGTTCTATTCATGATCGCTTCTGTCGCAACGCCTTGGATTGCAAATCCGATCGCAAAACAACTGGGAAATGGCAACGGGTTCGAGATGGTAATGCTAACTTGCTTGGGATGGGGCAGTTTAGCAATAGCGTTGCTTTCCTTTCAAATGCGAACGTTAAGTTTGTCGGTAATCTGCAGCGGCTTCCTGACGCTATTCGCAACTTTCATATCGGATTCACCATTCGCTTTGTGGTTCTCTCTACTGTGGGGCATTCTGTGCCTTTGGTGGTTGGTCAACAATTACTGGTCCCAGGTGGAAACGGCGGCAGCGGTTGGAATCCAGCCAGCTAGGTTTCAGCGTATCGTGTTCACTCTGTTTGGATGTATTGTTTTCTTGGTTGGATCGTCGTTTGTTGCTGGCCGTATTCCTGTGATCAGGAAACTCAAGGCGGAGTTGATGCCAACCAGCGGTGGCACGACAGGCAAGGACTCGGCAGCCCGAAGCGGAGTAGGAAACGGCGACGCTCTCGTCGCGGCAAAAAAGCACGCGACTTCCTTCGGTGCCGTTGAGACCGACATATTCCTGGACTCGGAGAAACCAAGTCTTTTTGATGTCTTTAGCGATGAGTTTGGCGAGCCAAAGAAGAGACTGCAACGTGTGGAGCGTGCACAAGCCCTGTCGCCTCAGAACAGGGAGAGCGAAGACGGAAAGTCTACCGAAGGCAACCGATCTGCGAGCGGCTCGGAGTTTAGTATCGAACGCGAACTGCCGGATGAGCGCAAACCGGTAGATGACTTGGTGGGGGAATCGCTGATGTTTTGGCAAGGCGAGAGCGGTACGCACTTGGCAGCACAACGATTCTCTCACTTTGATGGTGCCACTTGGTCGAACGCCGAAGTAAATTCCAGTGCCTCTACCCGAGCGATCGAATGCACCGTCATTGGAAAGCAGAGTTGGTATGGTCCTGGTGGAACATCGGTACAGAACTCAATAAGCCCGTTCGTTGACTCGCTCCCAGAGGCTATCAAGTTTACGCGCTATCGCTCGCCAACAATCCCTTCGCGACAGGGGATGCAGTTGTGGTGCATCGACCAAATCGACCAACAAGACTTTTTTGAGATCTCGTTCGACGATTGTTTGATGATGCCCAATCGCGAACACGTACCGGACTACACGGTCGTCAGGATGATCAACAGCCGAATCGATCTGGAAAGACTTGAGGACTTGGTGCGTAACTGTTCTCCAGGGAGATCCCACAAGCAGCTATCAGACAACTGCCAGCTCGCACTCAACCAATTGGCTCATGATTATGCAGGCAATCTGCCACGCGGTTGGCAACAAGTTCAGTCCGTCGTATCCGGCTTGCGCTCTCAGTTTGTGCTTGATCGTACCAATGAATCGGTTTTAAGGGACTCGATCGCAAATTCGGAGTCTGGGGTATTGAACCAGTTTTTGCTTGATCGACGCGGCCCAGATTATCTCTTTGCCACAGCAGCAACTCTGATGCTGGACCATCTCGGCTATCGCACGCGATTCGTCGCTGGTTTTTACGCAAATCCAAATCACTATGTCGCTCGTGAAGGAGAAATTGCCATCTTGCCCAGCGATGCTCACGCATGGTTAGAAATCGATGTTGGGCATGGTTATTGGATTCCTCTTGAGCCATCACCGGGTTACCAGACCCCACCGTATTCTGCCAGCATCTGGTATCGAATAAAACAAAATCGCTGGGCAATCGCAATGTGGACACTGGCATTTTCATCAGCCGCACTGTGCCTTTTCTTGCTGAGAAGCTTGCTGGTCGAATGGGCGAGTTGGATTGCGTTTCCAGTCCTGTTTCTACTAAATGATCGACTGCGCATCTCCTGGTTAACTTGGCTTCTCGAACTACGCTGCCGACTTGCCGGTATCCCGAGGGCAAAGGGGATTCTGCTCAGAGAACATCTTCATCGTTTCCGAACGATCCTGCCAAGCGATCTCAGTTATCACGTACAGCTTTATTTGGAGTCGGCAGATCGAATCTGGTTTGGTGGAACAAGTCGACTGTCGAAGAACGATCAAGCGGCGATTGCCAGCGTTTGGCATGGACTAACAACAAAAGCGTTACGACGAGGAAGTAAACGAATGACCGAAGGGCAATTGGCATGAGTGCGATTCACGAACCCATTTCAACTTCCACCAATGACAAGCACTCAATCGATTTGCTTCGTTCGCGACTCAATCAGGTTTTGCTAGGTAAAGCCGACCGCATGGAATTGGTGATCGCATGCTTATTGGCGGGCGGGCACTTACTGCTCGATGACCTGCCTGGTCTGGGAAAAACAACCTTAGCCAAAGCCATTGCTCGCTGTTTTGGCGCCAAGTTCGCTCGAATCCAATGTACGCCGGACTTGCTGCCGACGGACGTGACTGGGTTCAACATGTTCAACCAGAAGACGCGCGAGTTCGAATTCCATCATGGCCCTGTGTTTTCCGACATTCTTCTGGCGGACGAAATCAACCGAACGACTCCACGAACTCAAAGCGCCTTGTTCGAAGCGATGGCGGAGCGACAGGTAACCATTGACGGCGAGTCTCGGCCTTTGTCACCGGTATTCTTTGTGATCGCCACGCAGAATCCGATTGAAAGTCATGGAGCTTATCCCTTGCCAGAGGCTCAACTCGATCGATTTTCGATGAAGCTCGAAATTGGCTACCCAGATCGTGCTGCACAAATTGCGATCCTCAATCAAGTCGACTCGCAGCATAACAGTACATCAGACTCGTGCGAATCGTTAAGCCTAGACACGCTGCAAGCGCTTCAAAATCATGCTCAGGGAATTCGTATTGCGCCTGCGGTTCAAGAGTATCTCGTAGATCTATGCGAAGCCACAAGAAACCATGAATCGGTCTCGCTTGGCCTGAGTCCTAGAGGCATGCTGATTTGGCAGCGAGTCGCCCGCGCCTGGGCGTTGCTCCAGAATCGCGACTTTGTCATTCCTGACGATATTAAAGCCGTAGCCATCCCAGTTGTAGGTGTTCGTTTGATCACGCGAGGTCAACCCGCTTCGAGTGTTATCGAGTCCATTTTGAAGGAAGTAGAAGCGCCAAGCTACCGATGAATCAGTCACATAAGTTGCTAAGACAAGTGTTTCCAATCCGCCGATGGTGGAGCTTCATTTTACTACTAACAGCCTCCAGCTTGGGTTGTGTAGCAGAAAAGGAGTCCCTGCATGAAATGGATCACGAATTGCCGCCTCATTGGCCACAAAGTATGGAAGACGCAGCGCAAAAGATTGAACAACGTCTCGGCCTACTCGAAACCAAGGAGTCGCTCGAAACAACCCGTGACGAATTGTCGGACCTGATTACGTGGGTACCGGAAGTGGCCGCCGATACCGATTTGCCTGAACTCGAATGGGTACCCCTTTACGAATTGAGTGAGACTCTTCGGCATCATCTCAGTGCGGAAGACATTTCTCTGAGCGATTGCCGTGAGGATATCGAGCGGTTTGTTGTTTTGCTTCGCGAATCACACGCCAAACTGCCAGCTACCAATACGATTAATTGAAACAAACTATCATTTCGGAAACCATACAATGGATGTAATGCTTGCTGGCGGTTTTATGCGCTTCGTTCAAGGGTTAGCCTCGGCGGCACCAACGATGATTGTTGGGCTGTTTATTGCTGGGCTGCTCCGATACTATTTGGGCACCGCTGGCACCCTTCGATTGTTTGGCGGCAATGGCTGGCGATCGTTACCACAATCCTGGTTGATCGGCATGCTGTTACCGGTTTGCTCGATCGGCGTCATTCCGATTTTGCGTGAAATGAAGCGAATGGGAATTCGCCCCGGAGCCATCACGGCATTTGCGCTTTCGGCACCGTTATTCAATCCCCTTTCGTTGCTTTACGGGTTAACGCTAACCAGACCGTACGTGATTATCGGCTTTGCACTCGCTTCTTTGGGGGTAGTGACTGCATTGGGGATGGTGTGGGACCGATTGACGAGTTGGAAACCGATGGATCCTCCGAAGGATCCAGAAGTGATCGGACTTCGCCGAGTAGCGTTGACGTTTTTGTACATGGCTCGAGAACTGTGCGGACCGACCGGCGGGTTGACGGTCGTCGCTCTCTTGGGATTGTTTCTTCTCGGATTTCTGCTGCCACATGGCGCATTGCAAAGCTCTGTCGAACAACTTGATCCGTTAGCACCATTGAAAATGGCGGTCGTGGCGATTCCGATTTACGCTCCACCGATGCTAACGATGAGTCAGCTTGGGATGATGTTCGCTCATGGAAACTCGCCTGGTGCGGCCTTTTGCCTGCTGCTGTTAGGCACCGGCGTGAATTTCGCGACGCTATGGTGGATTGCTTCGAATTATGGAATCAAACCAACACTGACCTGGTTTACCGTATTGTTCCTTGTGATAGTTGGCTTTGCCTATGCAGTAGAGCGACCTCTGATACCGCCCGGTGTCGAGCCCGCTGGACATACTCATGCATTCGACGTTTACACCAACCCTTTGCATTCAAGCCAGGGACTAACTGCGGAACTCCTCTTTAGCAAACTAGCCGAGTCCATTGGAGTGGTCGATCGCATCGGTGTCGGTGTGCTGCTCGTGATGGCGATATTCGGATGGGTGGTAAGGCTTCGACTCCAAGGCTGGATGGAGCGACAAGAAACAGAAAACTTCGGGGCCACGTACATAAAACAGAGCGGTTGGAATCGCGCCGTTTCGCCGCGGGTTGTGGGGATAACCTGCTTGGCCGGATTGGTCGCCTTTAGCGTCGTTGCATGTTATGCCTACTATCCATCACCGAGGGAGGTACTTGAGGAAATGCGTCTTGCCAGGACAGAGGTATTGTCGGGTGCAACGAGTCGAGATTACAAACGTGCATTGCTTTGGATCCCGATCCTCGAAGAGTGGTCGCGCAAGTTAGAGGTCGGGTATGCGCTTCGATCCTTTGATTTACGGCCCTACCAGCAGATGCAGGCCCATCTGCTGAGGAAAAAACTGGAACTACTGGAACATGCGATCGAGCACGCTTCGTTAGCGAGCGAACAAGCCAAAGGGATTGCGACTAGTAAATCGGAAATTGACCTCGATCAAGAGTTACGAGAGATCGATCAACTGCGGTCTGAAATCTCGTCGAATGGACAACGATTGTCGCGCGCTTTCCGCTGATTTAGCAACCCTTTGCATTGAGCTGTAGTCTGCACCGCTAACTCTCTAAAAAAAAGCAGCCAGCGGGAGCAATTGCTTTCGCTGGCCAAAAAGGATTTGGGATCTCTTTAGAAACTCGACGCAGCTTCCTCATCGAATCCGACTCAACGAAAAATCATTTATTCCACACCTCCTTTTTCAAAAGTACGTTTACCTCTATAGGATCGGACAGATTGTCAATAAATCCGATCTGCCTCGCGTCATCTACCTAAGTCGAAACCAACGCTGAGGTGTTGCGAAATGGTGCGATCCAGCGTGAGGGTTCCCTTGAAAGAAACCTTGCTCAGCGTGATTGTGACGCGACACGGAATCGCGGACAAGACTTGGCGAAGCGTTTGCCGCAGAGACAGTCAGCACTGTGGCGACAACCAACATGAACATCATGCGAACAGATCGTAACATAGTACCACTTCCTTTTCTTACGCGACTTTTCCGTACAACTCTAGAAAGATCGGCTTGAGGTTGAGCAAAGTCGCACACCACGGGAAAACTCAACATCAACCGCTTGTTGAACAACAAGGAGCTGCAACTGATCTAAGTAGAAATGCAACCTTCGTGCCACTCGAGCAATCTCCTCAATTTTCGTCCTCTAACCATTGGAGATTCGGTATTTGTAGGGGGAAAAGCCAAAAGGCATCCCGTCGGATATGAGCCCGCTGGTCAAAAAATAGCAGCCCCGAACAATATTTGAACGGGGACGGTTTTCCGCGATGATACGCCGTTGGACGCTAACCCCGGTTTTCCAATTGCTCGATATTCGGCGAGAGCCGGGACTAATGCTAAAAACCAGAAGGAACGTAAGACGGCTAACTTGGGGAACAGCATTTGCTGAATCATTCCATTGTTAACTATCGTGTTACGTTACCCTTAGTGAGGCCAGAAGATCTCAAATGACATCTGCGGGAGAAAGCAGCAATCCTAGCGAAAACGACTTGTACGCACTGGACTTGCAAATGGACGCTGCTGAAATCCTTGGCAATCAAGTGCGGTCATTTGCAATTGCAGTTTCCGATGATGGAATCGTGATCCGCGGGAGCTGCGACTCCCATCACATTAAGCAAGTTGCCCAGGAGGTCGTAAGAAGGTGTACCAGTAGACGTATAGTGAGCAACCTTATCGTCGTTCGCGAACTGCCAATCGACTGAGGATCAGATGTCAGTTCGCCAGAATTCAAAGATGGAAACAGCCAGACGCATCAGTAGGCACTATTTACATTACCTAGGTCAGAGAATCGTCGGCGCATGTGCTGGACCAAGCGTGACGCATTGAGTGGCTTAGGAAACCAATCGTCGACCCCATCCGTTCCAACGGAGACGCCCACAGATTCGGGAGAGGTGCCACTGACAGCATAAACAGGAAGTTCGTTGAATCGAGAAATCGCTCGAATACGCTCAAGCGTCTCTGCACCATCACATTCAGGCATCATCATATCGAGTAGTACACAGACCGGCCTACTGCGACTTAGGCATTCCAAAGCTTCGCGCCCGTTCTTAGCGGTATGGACACGGTATCCTTCCATTTCCAAAAGCGTTCTCAAAAGCGCTTGTTCGTTCAGATCGTCTTCAACTAGCAAAACTTCGATAGGTTTTGCTGTAGCGCGACTTGATAGCGACATAGTTGAGCCGCCTGACATTTCCTTTGGTGCAGGAAATGAATCTGCAAACGTTGAAGCTATCTCGCATTCATTTTTCGAACAAGATCCGTCCTCTAGTTCCGCCAATCTGGCTAACGCAAAAGCAAGAGTTTTGTCGGCTGATTCCAACTGCCCTGCCGAAAGCTGTTTTTGGGTAAGTTGCAACGCGAGCATTGCTCGGTTTAAGCGATTCTTCAATGCATGTTTTTCTTCGGATGACTTTACACTGGCGAGTGAATTGCTGACGATCGAGTTCGCCATTCCATCTTTTCCGTTCGTATCAGCAACTGACTCGAGTTCCTTCCGAACAATTTGAATCTGAGCTGGGGCATCGACGCCAACTTGAACCCGATTTCCCTTGACCGAGAGAATAGAAACTGATATCCCAAGCTGGGGAAAACGAATGGTCTCACTGGCACGACGAGAAAGCACTAACATTCTTTGGTCTCCGTAACCGAAGCCTTTCCAGGACGCACCATCATTGGTGACCTAGGTTCGCTCCTCGGCTCATTCCATGATTTCCGAACATTGTTTGAAAATGTCCGGTTGGTTTGTGTCACGCCCGGCATCGCGGGGGTTCAGCCGAAAACTAACTGCTGATTGAGTGATATCCTTCTCGCCGTGCTACAATCCGATTGGCTCTTAATGGAATGCAATCGCACTCTGGAGTCAAGGTCGATTGCCAGTTGTTTTTTGAGTTTGCTAGCAGATGCGTCCGCAGCGAGATGATGATTTTTGACAAATGACTCAATCCACGGTAGGCGGCTCGTGCCATTCAATAATCTTCGCCAAAGCAGTAGGATCGACCGGCTTTACTAGATGCTCGTCGAAGCCAGCTGCTCGAGCGTTTGCTATATCAGAGCTTTGACCGTAGCCGGTTAGTGCAACGAGTCGAACTTTCTCGCAGGAAGAATCAAGGCGAACCTTGCGTGCAACCTCGTAACCGTCGATACCTGGCAAGCCGATATCGATCAACGCAATATCCGGCTTAAAACTACGGATTGCATCGCATCCCGCCTCCCCATCCATGGCAGAAACGACTTCGTGTCCGTCGAGTTCCAGGATTGACTGGAGCATCTCTCGATTGTCATCGATGTCCTCAACAAGAACGATTCGTTTTGAGTTGAATTTCGTTTGCGATTGTCCATCCTTTGGCTGGAGGCCCGTCGAAACACTTTTAGGAGGCTCTCTCCCAGAAAGGCGAGGATTTGTCAGTGGGATCTTTAACAAAAAAGTACTGCCGCTATCCCGCCCCTCACTGAAAGCTTCGATGCTTCCGCGATGCAATTCGACCAGGGATTTTACGAGTGTTAAGCCTACCCCCAAACCTCCTTCGGAGCGGTCAAGTGTTTCATCCGATTGGACAAAGGGTTCAAAGATTTTAGGCAAGAAATCCGCTGGAATCCCAGAACCTTCGTCGCGGACCGTCACCACCGCCATTCCGTCTTCCGCTTTCATCGTCACATCAATGGGGCTGCCGGGCGGGGAGTATTTTGCTGCGTTGTGGATCAAGTTAACGTGCACTTGAATTAAGCGAGACCAATCCGCGTGCACAAACAGCTCTTGGTCCTCGATAACGAACTGAAGGTTCGCTTGGTGGCACGTGATCTCGGGTAAGGTCGTCTCCCGAATCGATTCAATCAGATCGACGAGGTTGAAGACGCTCAACGTCAACTCGATTTTGCCAAGCGAGATCCGCGAAACATCGAGTAAGTCATCTAGCAACGACGCCATCATCGACGCCTGGCGTTGGATTGTTGCGATAGCGCGAGGATGGTTGGTCGGCGTCGCCCGTTGGTCGCTCAAATAGTGGCTTGCTGTCAGCACTGCACTCAACGGATTTCGCAACTCATGCGAAAGCATCGCCAAAAACATGTCCCGCTGTTTCGCTTGGTCACGCAGTTTTGCCTCCACATCCACTCGTTCCGTAACATCGCGAGCTATTTTTGATAATCCGATCACTCGATTGAGGGCATCGCGAACCGCCGAGATGGTCAGCGAAACATAGACCTGCTCTCCATCCCGGCGAATGCGAATGGTTTCAAAGGTTTTAACGGACTCTCCATTCTTGACATGCGTCAAGTAATCTTCTATTTCGGCTTCGCGCCCGACAGGAACAAGTAGAGATACGTGCTTTCCAACGGCTTCTCCAGCCGAGTACCCATAAAGACTCTGAGCCCCGGCATTCCAGCTAGTGATAATGCCATTCAAATCTTCACCAACAATCGCGTCATCTGTCGACTCCACGATGGAAGACATCCATCGCAATCGGCCCCGGAGATCTTCAAGTGGTGCTAAGTCCACGAGTACGATTACGATTCCATGAATCGACTGGTCCACGCGATGCGGAAGAATGCGTAGCAAGTAGCAAATCCCATCTGCGGTGTGAACTTCGGACTCGAACAGATCACCATTTTCACTGACTTGCTTGATACGATCCAGCATATCGTCAAGCTGGATTCGATGCGCGAAGCTGGAGATTGGGCGACCGACGTCTTGATCCATCAGGTCGAAGATCCGACGTATGCGCGATGTGAATTTGCGAATACGCAGATCGCGGTCAAGGAATATCGTTGCGACATCGGTATTCTCAAGTAGGTGGTACATGTCGTGATTCACCTCGGCTAATTCGCCAATTTTGCGTTGGTGTTCAGCATTAACCGAATAGAGTTCTTCGTTGACGGAGTGGAGTTCTTCGTTAGTACTTTGCAGCTCTTCATTCGAAGCTACTAACTCTTCATTGGTGGCTTGAAGCTCTTCGTTGCTGGTCTCGAGCTCTTCGATGGTGGCCTGGAGATTTTCTTTGGTGTAACGCAGGTCCTCTTCCAATTGCTGCATGTGCGATTTCGAAATCTCGTTGACATCAGGGGCTTTTTCAAATTCCGACGCATCTATCGGAACCACTTGCTCTACGGGATCGAAAGTTAGCAAGTACTGGATCGCATGCGAGGAAGGGTTTTGGAATGGCTCCACAGTTAGATTATAGGTGTGCTCCCCAGACTCTCCCGTCATCTTTACGCCTGAGAAGCAAACTTGAGACTCCGTCTTCAATACTCTCTGGAGCGCTCCGACCAGCGTCGTTCGCAAGCCGGGATCGATGAGATCCAACACATCCAAAGAGGGGCGACGCGACGGGAGACGTAATAGCTTTTCCGCCCCACCAAAACTGTCCACCAGCTCGCGTTTTTCGTTAATGAGCAAGCTGGGTGGCATGTATTTGCTGAGCAAATGATCGTAAACTTTTAGCAACCCTACGTCGGCAGTCTTGTTGGGAATCGCAAAACTTCGAAGTGCAGCAGAAGGTGAACCGAGACCTACTGTACGAACGGATGGAACTCGGATTTCCGCTGGCAACCGTGCTTGTCGCCATTTGCGAAAGACCTTATTGCGGTCATGGATCGTTTCGAACTCGCTTGCAAGCTCCCCGGGCGATTCGCTGCTTCCCAAGAACAAGATCCCACCGGTGTTCAGGCCGAAGTGGAACAAGGAAAGCGCTTTCGTCTGAGCGGGAGGCTGAAAGTAGATCAACAAGTTGCGGCATGAGACTAGATCTAAATCAGTAAAGGGGGCGTCTCTCAACAAGTTATGTGGAGCAAAGACAATCATTTCGCGAATGTCATTCGATATTTGGTAGACATCGTTGTGCCTAACGAAATAGCGGTTTCGACGTTGATTTGAAACATGCTTCATCGACTCCTCTCGGAAGATTCCCCGCCCAGCCTGATGCAACGATTTCTTGTGAACATCCGTCGCGAAAATCTTAAGCTGAGGTGGCCGACCGGCAGCTTCGAACGCCTCATGAAACAGAATAGCCAATGAGTACGCTTCTTCACCCGTCGCACAAGCCGAAACCCAAATGCGAATTGTCCTGTCCAGCGCTCGCTTTCTCAGCAATTCGGGCAAAACTGTCTCCTGAAGGTATTGGAAAGGTTCTTCATCGCGAAAGAACTGAGTCACACCGATTAGCAAGTCTTGATAGAGTGAGTTGAGTTCCGATTTGTCGTTCCGTAGCCGTTCCGCGTAACTGTCAATGTTCGGCGTTTCCGACATAGCAACACGCCGGCTAATCCTTCGCTGAACGGTCGCTTCCTTATAGACAGAGAAATCTAAATCGTATTCGTGGCGAAAGAGTTCATAAATCGCATCAGCTCCGCGTAGCCCCAATCGATCCTGTTCCGTTCGATAAGCCAAATCGCCACTCTTTTTGGCATCGAGTGGGTTGGCGGCGTGCTGGATCAACGCTTTGCCCATCTCCTGAGGCGAGAGAACCATATCCACAAGTCCGGTCGCTTGCGCACTCAACGGCATGCCATCGAACTTGGCGGTGGTCTCGCTTTCGCAAATAACCAAGGCGCCTGCTTGAGAGAGATCCCGAATCCCTCTCGATCCGTCCGAGCCGCTACCCGAAAGAATGATCGCAATCCCACGTGGACCGCACTCGCGAGCGAGCGATTCAAAGAAGCGATCGATCGGCAAGGTAAGGCCCTTGCTCAAGTCCTTATCGATCAGATGAAGTTCTCCGCCGGCAATAATGATCTCTTTTTTGGGCGGCAACAAATATATGTTATTGGCCTCGAGATGCATCCCGTCTTCGGCGCGGTGGATATCCATCTTCGTATCGCGTGCCAGCAACTCATACATCATGCTCTTAAAGTCGGGCGACAAGTGCTGAATGATGACAAAAGCCATGCCGGTGTCGGCGGGTAAATTCTGAAATAGTTTTTCCAGTGACTCTAATCCGCCGGCCGACGCCCCGATACCAACCACAAACGAAGGCGAGGCTCTTGAGCCGGACGAAAACTGCTCAGGTAGGTTCATGTTGAGTTATATCCTCTTTTAGGAAACCGCTTTGCCCCTAGAATTGACGCTTGGGTTCGAGATACACTTGCAATGTCAAGCTGGTAATGCCCAATAGGTCACAGCCGACATGTCGGATTCGTTTTCATGAGCCTTAGACGCTAGCCGATTTTTGCTAGCCGAAAGAACTCGGCCAGCGCTCAGGCTTATTTTTGTCGGCTGTAGCCAAAGGACCAGTGCTAGCACGTGTCGCACATCACGTGCCGTTTTCTAGATACAGCTATTGTGCCTGAAACAAAGCATCTGCGGAAGAAACGCGTCTTGACGCACTCAATCTGGATCGCGAAGCGGCGTGAGATTGACCGACTCGGCTAAATTCAGACCAACGACTTTTCTCGGTTTCACTCGAGAGAGATTATCGCTTTTTCGAAGGATGGCTTCCGCGATCAGCAGAATTATTCACAGATCCGCGAGGCACGTGCGGTTTACTGTGTTCCGCATGGTGCTGCAGATTCTTTTCGTATTCGTGGTAAAGAGCAGGATGATTGCGAATGATCAGCAGATTCTCAGCGTTGGATTGCTCCGCATTGGTGGTAAAGTTGAAGCTTCCTGTAATTAGCGTTTGCCCATCAATCAAGATGACTTTGTTGTGAGCGATCGCATGTTGGCTATCAATCAAGGTAGTGATCCCAGAATTGACTAAAAAGTCGGCGGCGGAATACTGCTCCGATTCTTGACTCTTATCCAGTACTGCAAAAACTTGCACACCACGATGGTGCGCAGCCACACACGCAGCAGCAATTGGTTCCGATGTAAAGGAATAGGCCTGAACCATAACCTGATGCTGTGCTCGATTCAATTCCGCGACGATAGCCGTCGTGCATCCACCCTTGGGTGAAAAAAAGACCTGAATATCTCCCTGTAAAGGTGGGGAAGCAGTTTGTGAGAAATCCGTCCCGTTTCGACCGAATTCCAGAGGGCTTGCAATCGTTGCCCGCGATGGTTGTTCTCGATCGCTTCGATGCGAAACCATGGATTGGGTAGGAGGTAGGATTTCTGACTCGCCATTTTCCGCTGAAACCCCCGTGGTCATATGCATTTCGTTTGGCGATTCGCCGGACCACGCAGGAGAACCGTCCACAGATTCAAAGTTTTCGACACTTGGTGACGAAGAGGGCGAGTTGCTTTGAATTGCAAAATAATAGATACCCATGGCCATTGCCATTAAGCCAGCTACGACCAGATGTGGCTGAGGCGCACTGTTGTACCTTGCATTCAAAGCGATGTCTCCTTACTGAATTCTGTTTCCAATCGTTCATTCGATCAGACCATCTTGGATAGCAGTCAGAATGCATCCGATGCAAGTTCATTTTGGGCACCGATCATGCGTCCACCGGAGCTTAATATCGAATCAATGTTTCGCCATAACGTAGCCGATCTCACCATAACGTAGCCGATCTCGCCAGAGATTGGATGCATTTGTCTGCGTCCAAAGTCTGGCAACTTCGGCTACCTTAGAATTTCCATAGATTGGACTAGAATAAGCCGAACCGACCAAACTTTGATCGGCCCGGACTAGCCCCCCGGACAACCGCCAGCATTTTGAGCCAATTCGGCGACAATGGCTTCGCGCAGCGGTCTCCACGTCTTACTGTTCCTGTGCTTCGATTCCAACGCTACTGCCGCTTCGGCAGATGCCAGCGCTTCACTCCCCATTCCATTGGATATTTGATTGACTGCTTCCAAAGCGAACTTCTCCGCAGCGGCCGCATCTGCTTCGATAAGCAGCAGATATTTCTCCGCGGCATACCACGTTTCCGACTCCTTACCGGAAGTCGCGGCGGCAACAAGTCTCGCTTGCCGTGCCCGAACATTCTCCAGTTGCAGTTGCATTGGCCCAAAAAGCGTTGGCCAATTGCACCCCCACCATTTGCCAGTGGATACCGAATAGGCCCTCGCCACGCTAACATGTTTGGTAATGTGAATAACCAGCTGAATCACCGTGCTTTACAAGGATCGAAAAAGCCTACACAAAACGAGTTTTTTTGGTATGCACTTTGCATGCCAAAGCAATCGGTGCGGCTCCAATTCAGCGAATGAGACACAAATCGAGAACAAACCGGGAATTGGTGATACTCGATTTTTTTGCAAATCCGTAAGATAAGGCGACATCATTGCTCCCCCCGTTGAAACTAAATGCCAAAGGGTATTTGCTACCCTCCGCCATCATCACGGCTTTTCTCGCAGTGGCGGTATTTGCGATCGTTACTTTTATAAACACCCTTGCGATTCGAAGAACGGAGGAAACTGCGTCTCAGGCTTATGAGGTGCGAGAGGCGACCCAGGAAGTACTTTCAGCGATGACGGACGCTGAAACTGGACAACGAGGATTCTTGTTGACTGGTGATCCGGCTTTTCTGGAGCCCCATTATTCTGGCGTTCGAAAAGCCACAGAATATTTAGAGAAGCTATCGGATCGAGCGTCCGAAGATCCTCAAACGCGAGCGCACGTGATTGCGTTGGGCGATTCATTCCAAAAGCAGCAAGCGCACCTTGCCGCAACAATCGAGCTAAGGGGCCGCGAACGCGAGATTCGAGTTAGTGATGAAGTGCTGGCGCTTGTCAAATCTGGCCGGGGCAAGGCGGCGATGGAAGGTGCGCGTCAAGCATGCCAGTCCATTTTGGCAATCCAAGAAGGGAAGCTTCGGGAGGGCGAAGCTCTTCTGCGTTCTCGCACAGCAATTTCGCGCACAACCATCACTATCGGCAATCTCTTAGCCTTAACGCTAATTGCAATTGTCGGACTGGCAGCAGTCGTTGATCGCAGGAAACGGGATCATGCGGAACTCGAGTTGGTCAAACATCAGCATGAGCTTCAAGCCGTAATCGAGTCTGCTTTCGAGGGAATATTGACTTGCAGCGACGACCTTGCGATTCGCTACATGAATCCTGCCGCGGCTAAAATTTTAGGGGTGGACTTAGAGCGAGACGCAGGTCGCAACTGGAACTTGAAAGACTTTTTGCCGGCAGGATTCCGTGGTGATGAACTAAAGAGCAGTGGTCGGCAAAGCGAGCAATCCTTGGCAAAGCTTCCCATTCAACGAATCGATGGGGTGCAATTGCAATGCGAAGGTTCTGTCGTCTGGACGACGCTGGAGAAGGACCACATCGCCACAATAAAGTTCCGCGATATCTCAGAAACTGAAAAGCTAAAAGCGCGCGAGCGGGAATATGCATCTATCCTCGACAAAGTAAACGAAGGAATCGTTGTTTGCGATCTCGATGATTGTATCCAGTCTTGGAATGAGGGAGCTGAAAGGCTCTTTGAAATCTCGAAAGCAACCGCTATCGGGAAGAGTATCGTTGAATTGGTCTTCAATCAGCGAGAAGGCGAATGGCGCGATGGTCGGAAAATTTTATTGGAGAATGGCTCCCATACCGCCACGTTTTCAAAGGCCGGTAGTGACAGTCAAGATCTTGTGATCGAACAACGCCGTTCTTTAATTTTCGACAGCAATCATATGCCCGTCGCTCAACTCTTGCTCATGATCGACGTGACGGCTCGCGTACGCGAGGAAGCCCGTGAGCGGCGTTCTCAACGTCTAGAGAGCATTGGCACGTTGGCCGGTGGTGTTGCGCACGACTTAAACAATGTTCTAACCCCTATCATCATGAGTGCGAGATTGCTTCAACGAGGAAGCAAATCCCCTGAACGGTTGACGGAGAATATCATTGCAAGTGCAGATCGTGGCGCGAGAATGATCCAAAAACTGTTGGCTTTTGCTGGAGGAGAAAAAACCGATTGGAAGCAGATCGATGTCGTTGCCATTCTATCGGAATTAGAAGAGATACTCAGACATACATTACCCCAATCCATTAAGTTGAAAGTGACAGTTCCCGTTGCACTCCATCGTATTGACGGCGACAGCACCGAGTTGTCACAAGTGGTCATGAACTTGGCCATCAATGCTCGCGACGCGATGCCCGACGGCGGGGAGTTGCTGATTGAGGCTGAAGACTTTGTGGTAAATGCATCTCGAGCTTCACGAAGCGACATTCTAAAAGAAGGTTTGCATATCCTTATTTCGGTTTCAGATACAGGTCATGGAATCCCAAAGGGAATCATCGATCGGATTTTTGATCCGTTCTTTACGACGAAACCACAGGGCCAAGGGACCGGTTTGGGGCTCGCAACATCGATCGGAATCGTGCGGTCCTATGGTGGCGATATCTCAGTTTACAGCGAGCAAGGGAGCGGTAGTAAATTCATGATTTTGTTGCCGAGTTCGAAGATAACCAACAAGCTCGAGGCTGCTCCGATGAAGTCGCCAGTGATTCCTGTTGGCAATGGCGAATTGATTCTGCTCATCGACGACGAAGCCTTGATACTGGAAGCTGCCGAGGAAACCTTGGTCTCCAACAACTATCGCGTTTTAGTGGCCAATGGCGGTTTGGAAGGGATCGCAACGTACCAACGCCAGTTTGCGGAAATCGATTGCATTATTCTTGATATGATGATGCCCAATATGGATGGCCTACAGGTAAAAGAGTCCCTGCGCGCTATCCATTCCAGCGCCAAGATCATCACCAGTAGCGGGCTGCGTCGCCCAAGTCGCGAGGAAGGTCGTTTGCTCGACATTGAAGGCTTCCTGGCAAAACCGTACACTGACGAGCAATTGCTTCGACTCGTTCGTGAAGTCTTAGACAAAGAGAAGACCCCGTAGCAGAAGTCGGCAGACTTTGGACGCACAACAACCCTTTCCGCAATCCTCCAATCTCTGGCGAGATCGGCTACGATCCGAAACCCCGTAGCCGAAGTCGCCAGACTTTGGACGCACCAACAACCCTTTCCGTAACCCTCCAATCTCTGGCGAGATCGGCTACGATCCGAAACCCCGTAGCCGAAGTCGCCAGACTTTGGACACGCCAACACCCTTTCCGCAATCCTCCAATCTCTGGCGAGATCGGCTACGATCCGAAACCCCGTAGCCGAAGTCGCCAGACTTTGGATGCACCAACAACCGATTCCGTAACCCTCCAATCTCTGGCGAGATCGGCTACGAAGAAAATGCCTATCTCTGGCGAGATCGGCTACCAAAGAAATTCCACACTATAGACAAAAACAGCGACAACCGATTTTATGCGTTTACTAGTTATTGATGACGAGCCCATGATTCTTGAAACCATCGAAATGACGTTTCCAGATGATCAAGTCACGACTTGTCTAACGGCTCATCAAGGTGTGGAAGCGTTCCGAAGCTCCACGCCGGATGTGGTGCTGTGCGATATCCGATTGCCGGACATGTCGGGAATGGAAACATTTGAGAGATTGCACCTTATCGATGCAAAAGTCCCTATCATTCTCATGACAGGGCGAGGCACTTCACAAACAGCGATCGAAGCGATGCAGCGAGGGGCGTTCGAGTACATCCTTAAGCCCTTTGATCCCGATAGTTTGATCAAACTGGTCGAGGAAGCGGCCGAAACCAGTCGAATGACACGGACTCCAGCGGTCGTCCCGAACGACTCCACCGATGAGCAGCAAACAGATGCGTCCTGCGATCCATTGATCGGAAGCTGTCCTGCCATGCAGGAAGTTTATCGTTCCATCGGCCGAGTTGCTCGTCAAAACGTAACCGTGTTGATTTTGGGCGAAAGTGGGACGGGCAAAGAGGTCATTGCACGAGCTATCTATCAATACAGTCAGCGATCCGCGGGACGTTTCCTAGCGATCAATTGTGCAGCGATACCGGAGAACTTACTCGAAAGTGAACTGTTTGGTCATGAGAAAGGGGCATTTACGGGGGCTGAACGCAAGAAGGTGGGCAAGTTTGAACTCTGTAACGACGGCACCCTATTCCTCGACGAAATCGGTGACATGACTCCCCTCATGCAAACAAAGATGCTCCGTGTTTTGCAAGATCAAACCTTCGAACGTGTGGGTAGCCTTGAGACGATCCACACCAACGCACGGATTGTGGCGGCAACGAACCGCAACCTTCAACAAGCTATGGAGGATAAAGAGTTTCGAAGCGATCTGTTTTATCGTCTGAATGTCTACACAATTCAGCTGCCGCCCCTCCGCGAGCGTGGCGAAGACATTGTCCTGTTAGCCAACTTTTTCTTACGTCGGTTTGCCAAAGAACTCGGGAAAGAGATCTCTGGTTACTCCCCCGAGGCATTGAATCTAATGACTCAGTATCGTTGGCCTGGTAACGTTCGTGAATTGCAAAGCGTCGTCAAATACGCGTTGCTACTCGCCACCGGGATCGTGATCGTTCCAGCTTATCTCCCCGATTCCGTTCGCAAGCCAGAATCCCAAGTCAAAACGGGAGCTCGCGCAATGGAATCGACTGAAACGCGGAGCAGCCGAAATGGCACGGTAAACTTGTCTGAACTCACTCGCAGCCTACTAGCTACCGGTTGTGACGACATTCATCGTGAACTAATTGGGATAGTAGATCAGAAGATCTTTGCTGAGGTTTTAGAACATACCAATGGTAATCTAACGCATGCGGCCAAACGCCTTGGGATCACACGAACAACTCTAAGGACCCGGATGGAGGCTCTTGGTATGTCGCTTGAAAGATCCGCCAAGCTGGAAATGGATTAGACGTAAGCGCCAGGAGCGTAGAGGGAATGTGTTGTTGGCGGTTTGCACAGGGCGCTGTGCATGGGGACAGAACTTCGCGTAATAGCCAGCGCTGGATGAAAATTTGCCACCCAGGACAATTTCAATCCGCTATTGGTAACCGAAGTGGCCTGACTTTGGCTGCGTGGTATCTCAACGCATGAAAGCGTCCGATCTCTGGCGAGATCGGCTACGAGCTTACTCTATCCAAACTCTGGCGAGATCGGCTACGAGGTTACTCTATCCAAACTCTGGCGAGATCGGCTACGAGGTTACTCTATCCAAACTGCGGCGAGATCGGCTACGAGCTTACTCTATCCAAACTCGGGCGAGATCGGCTACGCGGTTATTTTGTTTCTGTCTGCGAATTTTCCACTTCGTTCGTGTTCTCGCCGAAACTATTGTTGGCAACTAAGAAGTTTGTTGTACTGAAGTTTCGAACCATACCCCCCCCCAGAGCTTGATATGCGTTGACGATTGCGGCCAATTGTTGCTTTTTGGTTTCGATGATGACGATCTTTGCATCCTGCAGATCGCGCTGCGCCAGAAGTACCTCGACATATTCGGCTCGTGCGTTCTGAAAGAGCTTGGTTGCGGAATCGACGGACGCTTCTAGCGATTCCAACTGCTGCTTCTTAATCTCGATACTTTGACCATACTTTTCGACTTTACTCATGAAGTTCATCACTTCTGTAAAGGCATTCAATACGGTCTGCTGATATCGATAAACCGCTTGCAATTGCTCTGCATTGGCAGTCATGTAAGCAGCCTTGATCGCCGCCCGATTGATAAGAGGCGCGACCACGTCTCCAAAGGCGTTGTAAACCAGTGATGCTGGAGTGGAGAAAAGAAACCCGCCATCAAAGGCGCGATAGCCGACGCCCGCACTAATGTTGAGGGAGGGATAAAAGTTCGCCCGGGCCACCTGCACTTCGAGCCCCGCGGCAGCAAGTTCCCGTTCGGCTTGACGAATATCATTGCGGTTCTGAAGCAGTTGCGCAGGAACTCCGGCGCTCAATGAGTGCAAATTCAGATTGATGAAATCCACCGAGCGACGATCGACCCTTTGAGGGAAGCGACCGGCAATGTAATTGATTCGATTCTCCGCTTCGACAATCTCCTGCGCGATGACTAGTTTCTCGCTCTGGTTCTTTCGCACTTCTGCTTGAAACCGTTGCACGGCAAGTTCAGTTCCACGACCAGCCTCTTTTTTGGCCATTGCAAACTCCAAGCTTTTTTCTTGAAGCTCAATCGTCTTATCAAGCGTTTCAAGTTGCTTATCCAATGCCAAGAGAGCGTAATACTCTTCCGCGATATCCGCTATCAAACGAGTCAAAACGTAGTTTCTACCATCATTTGTTCCCAAGTAGCGAAGCGCAGCAGCACTGCGAGCGTTTCGTAGTTTTTTCCAGATATCGATCTCCCACGAGACATTTGTTCCAACCAGGAAATCGGGGAGCGGGTCAGGAAACGATTTTCCGCTAGCCATTAGATTGCTTTCGACTGCCCCCTCTCGCGTGAAATCACCAGACTTTTCTGCTCCCGCTCGGGCTCCAAAGAAAACGAATGGGAAATAAGCACCGCGTCTAGCAAGAACTTCGTTGTTCGCGATCCGAATGTCCTGTGCCAAGATCTTTAACTCTTGGTTATCGACGAGTGCTTGGTAGACCAAGCTCGTTAGCATAGGGTCATTGAAGAACTCGTTTAGCTCGACGCACGCAGAGCTGTCCCAGTTCATATCGCCGTTGAATGTATCCGGAACTGGATGGGCTCGGTCTGGTCTACAGAGTCCAGGGATTTTGCAGCCCGCACCTACGGCCGTAAGTCCCGAAACCATCGAACTAACGAAAAAACGCCTCGTGAGCTTGTTGCTCGGAAATTTGCCCGTTACCGTCATTTGTCGATTCCTTGACTGTTAATCCCAGGACAATCCCTGTCTGGTAGTAACTCCATCTTCGTCTCGCTGTTTACAACTACTTGACGGGTATTGGGGTGATGTAAAGATATTCGTTTGCAACTTTGAAACGAAGTGTGCAAGATTTTGCAGACTGTGTGGAGGCAGCCGTAACTTGTAGGGGTAAGCCAAGATACTCACCCTGCATGCGTTTGTTCGTAGTCCGAATTGTGTGGCTACCTCCAGAAGTTCCTCATCCTGGCTAATGACCGTCAGCCACGATCGAGTCATGTTCGAAGCGCTCGCTTAATGGCTGATCGGTCTCGTCCTTGAGGATTTTGCGTCCGTCCGCAATCTTTGCAAAAAGGTAGTACAGCCCTGGGATGACAAGCACTCCAATGACGGTTCCTAACAGCATCCCACCGACCGCAGTCGTACCAATGGTCCTATTTCCGATTGCACCTGGGCCTGTCGCCCGAACGAGAGGGATCATGCCTGCGATGAAGGCGAATGAAGTCATCAAGATTGGTCGGAATCGCAACTTCCCGCCTTCAACCCCGGCATCGATTAGGCTTACTCCTTCATGACGGCGCTGCACTGCAAATTCCACAATGAGGATTGCATTCTTGCCTAGCAGCCCAACCAGCATGACAAGGCCGATTTGGGCATAAACATCGTTGGAAAGGCCCATGGCTCTTAAAAACAAAAAGGAGCCGAAAAGCCCGATCGGCAATGAGATGATGACGGCAAGAGGCAACAGAAAACTCTCGTATTGACCGACCAAAACCAAATAGACGAAGACAATCACGATTAAAAAAATGTAAATTGCCGTGTTCCCTTTTTTGGCTTCGTCGTAGGAAAGGCCCTGCCAGTCAATATCGAATCCGCGAGGAAGCGATTCCCTAGCGACTTCTTGGATCGCCGCGATCGCTTGGCCAGTACTATAGCCAGATGCGGGTGCACCCTGGATAGCAGCCGTGGTATAGAGGTTATAGCGACTGATTTCATTCAAGCCTTGCTTCTTTTTTAACTTCAAGAATGCTGAGTACGGTACCATATCGCCTTTGTCATTCTTGACAAACATGTTGTCGAGATCGCTTGGAAGTCGCCGAAACTCAGGCGCTGCCTGGACGTAAACTTTGTAGAACTGGCCGAAACGCACAAATCCCTGTTCCCATGTGCTGCCGACAACAATCGATAGGTTGTTCATCGCGTCGGCAATCGAAATACCTTTCTGCATGGCAGCGTCATTGTCAATGACTAACTCGTACTGCGGATAGTCGCTTGCAAAGAAGGTAAATAGACCCTTAAGTTCAGGGCGTTTCTCTAAGGCCGCAATGAATTTATCGGTGACCTCACCCATCTGGGCGTAGTTGCCACTGTTGGTCTTGTCGAGCAAGTTCAAGGAGAAACCCCCGGCTGCACCGAAGCCGGGAACGGCGGGTGGCTCATAGAACTCAAGTTTGACATTGGCGATCTTGCTCGCCTTCTTCTCCAGTTCTGCGATGATCTCTTTCGATGTCAACTTCCTTTCTACCCAGGGCTTAAGGTTGATGAGGCACGTACCAGCGTTCGAACCTCGGCCTTGAGTCAAAATCTCGTACCCAGCGATCGATGACACCGTTGTCACTTCATCAAACGACTTGCAGAGCGCTTGCAATTCATGCGACTTCGCGTTCGTGTACTCGAGAGTGGAACCTGGTGGTGTCTGAATGATTCCATAGATGACCCCTTGGTCTTCGAGCGGGATAAATCCGGAAGGTAGCAATCCGTTCACGACAAATATACCATAGCCGAATCCGCCAACGATGAGCATGGTCAACACGCGGCGAGGGACGACCAGTCGTAGAATTCCGGCGTAACCATTTGTAACAAACTCGACAATGCGATTAAAAACATGGAGGCACATCCCAAGTGGACCACGGATCTTCACTTCATTTGGACCAGAACCTGAAAGTATCGAACGAAAAGTTAGAGTGAAAAGCAAGGCCATAGCCACAGAGATACACAAAATGAGCGTTTCGTTGAGCGGAATCTGCTCCGAAAGCAAGTGGTGTACTATCTCAACATTCAGTAGTCGGTAAACACCATAGCCCGCCGCAAATCCAAGCAGAATGGCAAGCAAGATGCGTATCCCATTTGCAAAACGGCCTGAGATTTTATGAATACTGCGATTCACAAATCCAACCAAAGCATTGTTGCCCCGGTGTGCAGTGTGAGGTCGGAGGATCATTGCGCACAGGACAGGTGTCAGCGTCAATGCGACCAAGCCAGAAAGAACGATTGACATGGCCATGGTCAAACCGAACTGCCGGTAGAAAACACCCACAGGTCCAGTCATGAAAGTGACAGGCACAAATACCGCGGTCATGGTCATCGTGATTGCAATAATGGCACCACTGATCTCGTGCATTACTTCCTGCGTTGCTCGATAGGGGCCGATGTGTTTTGTATGCATTTTCTCGTGCACTGCTTCGACGACGACGATCGCATCGTCCACCACCACCCCGATCGCTAGGACGAGCGCAAAAAGTGTGATCAAGTTAATCGACAGACCGAACATCAGCATGAAAAAGAATGCGCCAATCAAGGACACCGGGACCGCAAGGATCGGAATAAGCGTGCTGCGAAGGTCCCCGAGGAACAGGAAGACCACAAGTGATACTAGAATGAAGGCTTCGAAAAGCGTGTGCAAAACCTTCTCAATGGACGCATCTAGAAAGCTTGATACGTCGTAGCTGATCTCATAGGCCATGCCAGGTGGAAACGATTCCCTTTGGATCTCCTTGAGCTTCTCCTTTACTTTGTCAATGACTTCTGAAGCATTGGAACCAGGGGTTTGCTTGAGTACAATCGCCGCAGACGGCTTGCCATCAAGGTCCGAGTAAAGATCGTAAAAGGAAGAGCCCAACGAGACCTTGGAGATGTCCTTCATGCGAAGGATTTCCCCCTCAGGGTTTGCCTTGAGAATAATGTTTTCATATTGTTCTGGTTTGTCATAGCGCCCGCCCCAGGTCAACACATACTCAATCGTTTGCGACGTCGTTCCGGTAGCCTGTCCAAGACGTCCTGGAGAACCAATCATGCTTTGCTCAGCTACCGCCTTCATCACATCCTCGGCGGATACACCGTAGGCTCGCATCCGATCCAAATTCAATTCGAGCCGCATCGCATACGCTCGGTTGCCGAGGATTGTCGGTCGTGCCACACCCTGAATGCGTTTGATCTCTGGCAGAACATTTACATTTGCGAAGTTGTAGAGAAAGTTCTGATCTACCTTTTCGTCCGTGCTGTAGAGGTCTACATACATTAACATGCTTGACATGTTCTGCATGACGATAATCCCCTCGCGATCAACAATGGGAGGAAGATTATTCTTCACGGCTTGAACCCGCGTATTTACGTTCATGACCGCTACGTCAGGATTCGTCCCAGGTTCGAAGACGACTTGAATCGTTGCTTCACCTGCACTTGTGGCATCGGAGATCATGTAACGCATGTCTTGAACACCATTGATCGATTGTTCCAAAATCACCAACACCGAGTCGACCAAAACATTGGCGCTAGCACCAGGGAAAGAAACCGATACCACTACGCTCGGAGGTGCTACATCTGGGAACTGTGAGATCGGCAAGGTTTTGATTGCCAACCCACCCAGGAATAAAATGATCAACGAGATTACGATAGCCAACGCAGGCCGATGAAGGATTTTTGCAAACATGGTTGTCGAAGATACCTATTCTGCGTGGAATTTGAGTTGCTTGAGTGTTTGTTCTGGTGTTTGATACTCATACTCAATTTCCTCACCGTCGCGAACTTGGCGAACACCTTCTAGAACGATCTTGTCGTTGGCTCCAAGTCCCTCCTTGATCAGAAAAATGTCATCCTGCTCACTCAGCACCACAATCTCACGCTGTCGAACGATTCCAGATATACCATGCTTTTCATCGCTACTTTGCTTTTCATGTGATCCGTTCTCGGCCAAAGGCTGCGCTTCGGCATTGCCCGCTGCGCTTGCTTGACTGTCGCCCTGTTCGTGATCGCTCGAACTAGGTTCGACCACAAATGCGTATTTCTTTGAGAGGATATCGAACGATGCACGCTGAGGTATGACCACAGCGTCCTTGGCAATGCGGCTAAGCAAAATGGTGCCAGTCTGACCATGACGCAGAAGTCGATCGGGATTCGGAAAATCCGCACGAAAGGCGATATTTCCTGTCTCGTTATTGAAGTCCGCTTCGATTGCTGCAATTTTCCCTGCTTGCGAAAACTTCTGACCATTGGCAAGCACCAGTTCCACCTTGATGTTGTCTTTGTCGGGGCTCGCTTGATAGTCAAGATACCGGGACTCAGGAACGTTGAAATAAACCCACATCACACTGTTGTCCGAGAGAGTCGTTAGAATGTCCCCCTCTGAAATCAAGCTGCCTTGCTGATGACGCTGATGGTCGATAATTCCATCAAAGGGAGCCGCAATATTAGCAAAATTCAATTCAGCCTGGGATAACTTTACTTTGGCATTTGCTTTGGCAAGCTTGGCTTGGGCCAGCGCAACTTCCGGTTGCGCAACCACGTTTTGCTGAAAAAGCCTTTGGGTGTTTGCAAGCTCGATCTGAGCAAGTTGAGCTTCGGCCATTTCAGCTTCCAGCCTAGCTTCGTAGAGGGTCGTGACTACCTTGAACAAAGAGTCCCCCTTCTTTACGGCCTGCCCCTCTTTGACCTGGATCGCCTCGAGGTAGCCACTTTCCAAAGCGCGAACCTCGATGTGGCGATAAGAGTGGATTTGGCAAACGAACTGCTGAGTGTTGACGGTGTCTTTCACCATCGGATTGGTAACCAAAATCCTGTGGTGCTCGTGCGGAACCTCCTCCTTCGGCTTCTCGCAGCCAAGAACCGAGTACAGCAATGGAAGGAGCAAGAGAAACCTCGATCGAATTGGACTCATCTGTTTTCGTTGTTTTCGCGTTATGCGGCTCATGTCGGGCTGGTTCTGTGCACGTCCGGCCCAAAGCCGTTTGGATTGCATTGCTGAATTGCTTGCGTTGGAAGTAATTGCCTGGCGGACGCAAGTAGGCAAAAGTTGTGCCAAGGTAAACATTCATGGTTCACTCAGCAAAAAAAGACGCTTTTCCAATTGAGAGCTTGCTTCAGACGCCAGGATGCATCACCCGAAAAAAAATTTGCGGCTGTCCGCGGTGATTCATTGCTCAGCTTGATCGATTTTTACTCGGCACCAGCCAAGTCATCGAACCAATGAACCGTTGTGACTTTTTGGGATTGAGTCGCACGACCATGTTTTTCGCTTCCAGCATGTTCCCTTTGCTACTAAATCTGCGGCATAAAAAGAGGGTGACGCACATTCTTGACCAATGGCACGGCAGATGCTTTTGAACTCTGCGTAGTCCAGTGCGTTTTAAACGACGCAGATTTCATTACAAGCAATAAGGAGTTGCAAACATGTTTAATTCACCAATTTGGTTGTCGGTTTTGACGGCAATTCTGGCGTCGAGCTATTCAGAATCAACTTCCTCTTCATCAAAACTAAGCCAGAAGACCAAAACTCAGGTGTCGTTGGTGATTGACGAAGAACAGACCGAAGCGCAAAAAATCAACGAGGAATCAAAGCGAATGTTAGGGAGAGAACTACTTCAGCGATGAAAAGCAACCGAATCTTCCTAGCCGATCTCGCCAGAGATTGGAGGAACTCTTTCAGTACGTCCAAAGTATGGCGACCTCGGCTACGGATTCGTAATCATCGTATTGTTAACTATTGAGTTGAATTGATCGCACGGGCAAATGCTCAAAATCTTAGTGCGTCCGGATCACGGAACGTCAGACCGATGCGCAATAACTAGTACCGTTTTCTCTAATTGACCTTGATCAAAAAACTGATTTTATTGATGTGGGATAGGTTTCCAGCCTGTCAACCGAAGTACCGACAGGCTGGAAGCCTATCCCACGTTAACTAAGAATCGCACCACTAGTGAATGCCGTGTTTCCTCATCTTATAGTGAAGCGATCGAACGCTGATCTCCAGCATTTTCGCTGTGTTCTCCCGGTGGAGATTGCATTTTTCGAGCGCCTGCAGGATTGTGTTTTTTTCGCAGTCATTCATCGCTTTCGCAAGTGAATTGCACATTTGACCATTCTGGTGAGAGACTTGGGTTTTCTGATTTTCACGCTGAAGCTGATAGTGTTGGCGAGCCTTCCGAACTTGCTGACGAACAAAGTTGAGATCGACGGGTTTCGCAATCCAGTCGAAGGCGCCAGCCTTCATGGCGTTTACTCTTGCTTCGACGTTTCCATTGGCAGTTATCACAATCACCGCGCTTTGTGGATTGGATTGCATGATACGCTCGAGCAATTCGAGTTCGGTTAAGATGCTATATTTTTGAAGATCGATTAGGACCATCTCATGTTTCCTGGCAGCGAACTTTGTGAGCGCCTCGTTGGCGTCCGCGGCGGTTTCAATAACATCTGCCTCTAGCACAAGTTCATTAGCGAGTCCCGACCAAGCGTTAAGTTCGTTGCCTACGATGAGGACGCTAAAATGCTCGGAATGATTCATCAACAACTCTTGTCTTTTTCTCTCAAACTTGATTTTCGGAACGCGGCATTTGATGACGGCCAAGTTAGGCAAGAACTGTACCCAACTCACAAAAACTTTAAGTTTGATTTGCCTTGCATAGAAATTGGCATCGACGGCCGACGGCTGGTTGTCCATAAGTCGGTACAAAATGCTGTGTCGCGGATTTCGTGACATCCACTTGCAACGTCCCGGCTTAGGGGAATCCAATGCAATCCATCGCTTGTCACGGACCTCACTCGACATGGTTCACCGAAAAGAATGTTGGAACCAGCGGTCGAGGAACGAGCTATCGATTACGTCGACAAATGGCAACGCGAGGTAACTGTCTCACTACCGCGTCTCAAGAGATCCTTTGACGAGCAGCAGGGCCAGGCGTTTAGGTTCACAACTTCGGCTCAAACACCACGCCCACAGTCTGAGCGCGAAGTCGAGGGTCATGCGACTTCACGGTTAACATGCGTCCTTCGATGGCCTCGATGCACCTCGCCAACGTTTCCTCCTCCAATCGGCGCATGGCCTCTTGCGTGTAAAAGGTCAGGTGTGGCCAAACAAGCACATTGTCCATCGCATAGAAAGCAGAAAGTGGATGACCGGTTTTGGTAAGCGGTTCTTGCCCATAAACATCAAGCGCTGCTCCTGCGATGTTGCCAGACTGCAATGCATGGAGAAGTGCCATTTCGTTCACAATCTCGCCACGCGAGACGTTGATTAGGAACGCACTGGGTTTCATCCGAGAGAATTCGGCCTCACCGATCAGACCTTTTGTTTGGGCATTTAACACGCAATGCACCGAAACAAAATCGCACTCTTCAAGCATATCACCAAGGTCGTGAAAACGCTCGGCTGAAATATTCTTAGCAGGCGGGTCGTATCCCACAACCCGCATTCGGAACGCGCCTGCCATACGAGCCATGCTGGTGCCGATGCGCCCTACGCCGACGAGGCCAAGGGTTTTGCCAGCGAGATCATTTGCCAACCATCGCGACTCCGGCCAAGCCCAGCCATCCTGTTGCATGGCATGTTGAATCGTCTTAAATCGCTTGGCCAACGCAATCATCAATGCAAAAGCTCCCTCGGCTACCGTCTCCTCCGCATAGTCCGGAATATTGACGACAGGAATGCCACGCTCTCGAGCTGCATCGATATCGATTGCATCAATGCCAACGCCATACTTAATAATCGCTTTGAGACGGGGCGCATTCTCAAGGACTTTCCTACTTATCCTGGTGTAACACATGAGCAGCAAATCCGCATCGGCGAGTTCTCGAGACAACTCAGCCTCCGAAACGCCATCAGGCAATGTCACAAGCGTCGCTCCCAAGTCGCGTAGTCGAGCGTCCACCAGAGTCATTTCAAGTTCTCGATCCGTACGTACGATTTTCAACATACTCTCCCTTGTGCAGTTTCCAGTCAAGAACAATCGTTGGGAATATCATTACAACGATGCGTTTCGGACAAAAGCTTGATTCCCCTTTTATCGTTTTGTCCGGCTCGGGCTTAGAGGCCGTCTCACTTTCTCAGCTTGGTTTTAACTGGCCCCCAACGAGCTCGGGGCTTGTTGATTGAGTCGTTTAACAGTCAGCCGAAGGCGTACTCTGCAGCTTTGACAGTACGCCTACGGCTGACTGTTAAACGAAATGAATTTGGAAAATGCACTAAATCAACAGCCCGAAGGCATGCGATCAGGCAATGTGAATTTAGAACTCCAAAGCTGCGGACGGAGGGGCAAGCCCCTGCCGTCCTGAAATGCTTTACTCCGCTGCCCTTTTGGGGTTCAGCACGTTCTACGCAATTTGGGATCAAACGACTAGTCAGGTTTCCCGATGTAGCTTGCTCTTTGAACCGCAGATGCTTAACTTGCTCTTCACGGCATCTTAAAACGAACTTTACGAGATAGGGTATAATTCGGCACCAACGGAAGAGGTTGGTGACTGTCTAGCTCCCGCTTGTGGTTTTGCTACCCTTCTTGAAAGTCGCGACGACTTACTCGCTTGTCCAAGGCGATCTAAGCATTTCGGCATGAGTCTTCGAGAGAAACAAACCAATAGCCGTGGGGCGCTAGCCCCGGTTCTCGACAAATGTCGAGCAATTTGAAAACCGGTGCTAGCGCCCATCGGCTAATTGACACGAAAAACACATGCGGATCTGCTTGGCTCGATGCCGGGTCGAAGTTTTGCATCCAAACACTAGATTGAAGCACCCATGAATCGCTGGCACATGTTCCATACCAAATCGAAGAATCGCCATCAAAACGCCTTTACTTTGGTCGAATTGCTGGTGGTCATTGCCATTATTGGGATTCTCGTTGGGCTACTTTTGCCTGCTGTGCAATCCGCACGCGAAGCGGCTCGCCGGATGCAATGCTCCAACAATCTTCGTCAGATCGGAATCGCATTGCACAATCACGAATCTGCATTAAGGCGATTTCCACCCCTCGGTGATTATGTTTCCACAGGTAGTTCCGTTTATTGGAGCTTCCATACCAAGCTGCTACCATTCTGTGAGCAGTCCAATCTTCAAAACCTGATCGACTTCAAGCTCCCGATCAGTCAGCAGCCTAACGTCGCCAAGGTAAGGGTTTCCTATTTACTTTGCCCAAGTGAACCCAACGATCGCGAGCGACCAGATGGCCCGACCTTCACACACTATCCGTTGAACTATGCGGGCAACGTCGGGCTATGGCATATCTACCAACCTCCCGTCGGACAGAGCACCGGTGTCTTTCAAGTTAACAAACCGACCAGCATCCCGGAAATCACAGACGGACTAAGTAATACGCTTGGTATCGCGGAGGTCAAAGCATTCACGCCCTACTTGCGCGACGGTGGCAACCCGTCTGGTGTGGCTGCTGTGCCAACGCTGCCGAGTCAACTCGGTACGTTTGGTGGGGAGTTCAAAGTTGATTCAGGACATACGGAATGGGTCGACGCCCGAATCCATCAGACTGGCTTTACGACGACGTTTACTCCCAACACAAAATGCCCATACGTAGTAGGCGACAAAACTTACGATATTGACTTCAATAGCATGCGAGAGGGGCGATCCACCTCGGTTCCGACGTATGCCGTCGTTACCAGCCGCAGTCATCACGTTGGGCTTGTTCAAGTAGCGTTCATGGACAGTTCTGTTCGCAGCATTAGCAACTCGATCGAAGCGGTAACGTGGCGGGCACTGGGAACTAGGGCCGGTGGCGAAGTCATCGGCGAGTAGCAGGAGACAGGAGCCTCCGGTGCATTGCGTCCCCAGAAGGAACCAGCGGACGAGAACGCCGTGAAGCAATTTGTGGCGAAACTCGTCAAGAGTTTCGGTGGTTTATGCGATGCAGCCGAAGTCTTGACGACATTCCCTACAGAAAAGTGTGTTTTTAGCACTTGTCGAAGGCGATTCGGCCATTCACTTCTGCGACTGAATCGGTTCGAAGTTCTCGAACGAAATGGTTTTGGCGGCACTGTGCCCCGATTTCCAAAGCGAGTCAATTTCGATTCGCGAGGCAGATCGCGTCGAGATGATTTTTTCGAGCGTAGAAGTCGAGTCGTCAACGACAATCCACCGAAGCTGATAACGGCTCCCTTCTGGTAACAAAGCAACCCAATTTGGATTTGCCTGCGATCGCCGTTGCTTCGAAGGCTCCAGAATCATGATCGAAGAACTCCAGCTTGTCCCATCCTTCGAGACTCGCCCCTCGCCGATCGCAATCGGTTCCTCGTCGACCATGCCCACCGCATTGATTCGATGCATCCGAATGACCGCATATTGTCCTGGCGGTAGCTGTGGCAACTCCTTGATCCGAAGATGGAGGCCCGTCCTCCAAGTTCGAATGGAATCAAATTTTGGTACATCACCCGAAGACTTATAGCGAGCTCGTTTGATTGCGGCATAGTCCTCCAGAAAACACCCCCACTCTCGATCCGTGTGTCCCTCTGCAGGAAACTTCACTCCACCGCCATGATCGTCCAGCCCTAAGGCCTTTGTCTTGAGCAAGCTTGCCTCAGGTTGTTCGATGTCGATCAGCTTTCTTTCCTCTAGCAATTGGAGTGTCTCGCCCGGCGAATTGGGAACGATCCAACTCATTTTCGATCCATTCTTTTCAACTTGCTTCGCATTGCGTTCTGGAGAGTGACAATTGGCGCAACGCTCCAATTGCGACCAAACGACATCGACGAAACGCGAAAGAACGCGGTCTTTTCTCGCATGTTGGATCAACGTTTCGTCCAGTTTGAGGTCGTTGAGCTTTGGGAGCGGAACGTTCAACGAGTCAGGATCTCGGACGGCAGCATCAATCCACTGACCAATGGCCTCGAGTTCCGACTTGCGGACCTGATCCATCAGTTCGCTTGATTTGTCAGGCTTCTTGGCGATGAACTGCAGCAACTTGGACTCCGGAGGATTCTCGACATCAATCCAGCCAAGCGACCGCAACGAAGCAAACGACTTCTTAGGATCGGAGGTGAGGAAGTCATCCAGCTTGACTCCTTGAAGATGGCATTCAGAGCAACTACTTGCCTTCGATGACTGCAGCAACGGAATGACTCGCCGCTGGTAAATTTCGGCCGGCGTTTCGGCGCAAGCCAATTGGGAAAAAAACATCAAGATGACCGAGTGAGTCGTGAATCGTAACAAGTGCATGGATAAAAGTGGCTTTGAAAAAAGTGGTTGGACAACAGATTGGACGTACGGCATTAGCCTTGCCATTACCCAAATGTTTTTGACTTAGCTCCACTCGCCCCTTTTAGGCAACGCTGTGAAGCATTTCAGGACGGCTGGGGCTTGCCCCCCCGTCCGCAGCTTTGGCGTTCTACGGTCACGCCGCCCGACTGCCTGCCTCCGGATTCGCCGCACCGCCTTTGGCGGTGCGACGAATCCGGAGGTGTTGCTCTCATCGCGCGGCCCATTAGAACACCAAAACGGTGTCCGGTCGGGACAAGCCCGAACCGGACAAAACGACAAACATCAAAAGTCAATGTCGGCCTTTTGTGTAGCGAAAGTCGTCAAGACTTTCGGCTGCATCTGCTAAACCACCGAAACTCTTGACGAGTTTCGCTACAAATTGCTTCACAGCGTTACCGAATTTGGGTGAGGGGGAGGACATTTGCCGAAAATCGCTTAATAGCTATTAACAACTTCGCCTCCGTTGCAGCTATGCAGCGCCTGGCATATTCCAGCGTCGACTCCATTGGCAAGCAGTTCGACAGAACCATCCGCCTTGGCTACGTTCGCTCCGCCTGTATGGAAACTTCGTGGGCCAAAAAATCCAGTATGGTGCGTTACCAAATCAGGAATACGGCTATTGGGAGGTTGATAACCATTGGTCAACGAATTGATCGAACCATTAAACGCCCAAGAGATTCCGCGTCCTCGCAATGCGGTGCTTGCCCCGCCTCGCCAAGTGTTAAACGATTTCCAAAAAACGCTCAAATCAGGATTCGCGATCATCCCATTTGCGTTCACATATCCTGACCAGCCACCACCGGTTGCCCGGAGCCCTGGGGTCGAGTTGAGCGCGGAGCTTACGCCGCTGGAACCGTTCAATGTTAGCTGATATGGAAACTTCGGGATCTGTCCTAGTGGAAGCGTGACATCATCACCCACGCTTCGAACCGTTTCACTCAAGATGATCGTATTGGATGCTCCGTCGGAGATACTATGAAATCCTTGCCTCGAGTTTTGGAAAACGACTCCGTCCGTTGTCCAACGCAGATCGTAGTTGGTGCTGGTCCCGCTGCCATAGCTGACCATGTAATTGATGCCGCCATAGGAATAGTTGGTCCCATTTACGGGAACACTGGATACACCAGGAGCCGGATCGCTTGGGCACAGGAAAAACGAAATGGACTGAGCGAACGCATTCACAAAGAGAGGGTTAGGAACCTTGGCATTAAAAGGGCCGCTGAAGGCTGGCTTGGTGTAGTCGAGCATATTGTGAATGTTGGTTTGCTCGACAAAGGGAAGCAGTCTAGCTTGGACCGAAAAATCGACATCGACGGTTCCTTGCATTGGAAACTTTCGGTAGGCCGATTCATAGCTGTGCATCGCGAGCGCAAATTGACGAATATTATTGCCGCACTGCATTCGTCTGGCTGCCTCACGGGCAGATTGAACCGCTGGCAACAAAAGCCCGACGAGAATTCCGATGATTGCGATGACCACGAGTAGCTCGACCAACGTAAACGCACAGTGTTTCCGAAGCGTACGAGTGAATGGAAAATGGACTTTCATGACTTGTTTTTTTGTTGTTTGGATGAGTGCGAGTGAGAGTGTTGGCATCGCCACGGCCACCGTTTCCGATTCGGAACGGCGCGCTTGGTACGGAAGAAAAACTCGCTTGTGGAGGACGAGTGAAACTCCGAGCAAGCACGCCATACCGGACCGTTTACGTCAGGCTGTGCGTTCGTGCAAAGTTACTACAATGGATCGTGAATCTCACGCATTGATCGCGAGTTCATTTTTTGCAGTTGCAAAGAGATAGGGCGAGATGTCACTGCAAGCACAGGCACGAATGCTCGTTTGCTGCGAGACGAATCGACAACCTAGGAGAATCGACGTTTGGGTGGCGGAGTATCCGGCTCGCATTCGACGGAGAGAAGCAACCTGGCAAACGGCCAATGATGCGAGTCTAAATGATCCACACAAATGGGCTCGATACGAACCGATGATATCATCCATGGAAGCTGCGTGAAAACCGAGTCTGCACCTTGGCATTTCAAAGCGAGCATACTCACAACCACAGATCGTTCCCTTTTACCCAACGCTTGCTTGGAATTTGTGGTCTTGTGAGAAGTTATCTTTTGAGCCGTTGTCTTGGTCTCGCAGCATTTGCTGCTCACCTTCGTTTCATGATTAGGACGCTCCACGCAACAGCTTTTTTTGGGCGATTCCTTGCTAACTTTGCTGCAACACGAATTCTCTCCCTTGGTTGCACCGCCCGTTTCTTCCGGGCAAGTGGTTTGAACCGCTTTCTTTCGTGGAGCATCCTCCAAGACGGCGTATTCCGGTGGCGTTACTTGGTTTTTTTGGGCCCACGCCAGACGCTGGGACGGTGATTTGCAACAGCAATTGGTCCAGCATTGTTCTGCCGACTTGCAGCCACAAGAACTACCCTTGCAGGGAAATCTTTCCGACGCAAGCGAATCGGCAACATGAAATGTAGGGACCGGAATTGGCAAGATGGCAGCACAAAAACAGAACAGAAGCGAACACGCAACTGCCTTATGCCATAGAAACTTGAATTTGATTCCGCCAACAAAACCGATCAATGCAACTCAGCTTTCCCGTCGACAAAAATGCCGACCAACTCTCGAAAGCTCGTCCTCCACGCTTTGAATATAGCAAGTCCCCGTGGAACTTCAACTATCGGAAGACTGTGTGCGACAATGAGTCCGAATTCGCTATTTGGCAATCGCTTTTAAGGCGGAGATGAATTCTTCCTGCCACATTTTGCCGTCATGATCTGCTGCGCGGACGGCGAGACTGCATTTCACTTTCGCCCTCTTAAGTGTTTTGTGCAAGTACTCTACGTTACTATGAAAGCGAGTATCCCATGTGCCAGTCACCAAGAAGAACTCATTTGAAAGCTTGGGGCTCTTGCTCAAATCATACCGATCACCGGCGATCGCGCATGCAATCACCGAACCGTAGAGTTCTGGATGACGAATCCCCATCGTTGCCGAAAAAGATCCACCGTTGGAAAATCCGAATACCACTCGCGATTCCGCTGAAGTCGGCAATGGGTACTTTGTCTCAGCCCAACTCAATACCTCTTGAGTAAAGAACGTTTCATGTTGTTGAAACCGACTAGGATCGAGCGAGGGAACGTATTCAAGTGCTCGGACATTGCGACGCGTGTCGTCACGGCTCAATTCGATGTCGCCGCGATACACACCACTATGCGTCCCAATCAAAGCGATCGGTGGTAACTCGCCTGAATCCATGAGCGGCTCCAAGATGTGTGCGTAGCCCTCAGTGGCATCTCCGTCCGACATGTAAACGACGAGCTCGATTTTGCGACTAGGGCTTGGGAGATACACGCTGACTGTCCTCGTCTCGCCTAAGGAAAGACTTTCGAAATCGTGGTGCTCGACAGAGCCGGTCAACAAATCGCCAACTCGCAATGGCTTAGGGGCTTTGGGGCCACGCCAAAATCGCTGGCCGCCCCCCCCCACGGGCTTTCCCTTCGTCGTTGCAATAAAACCATAGCTCATCATCCCTTTCTCGACATTGGGCAACGCTACTTGGCAAGTCCAAACGTCGCTCGCTGCAATCTTCTTCATTGGCTTGCTTTGCGTCGTGATTTTGACTTGCACGCTGTCCGCTTCGGCTTGATGAAAAAAGATCAATTTGCCATTTTCTATCCAAACCGATGCGCCTTCGGCTTTCGCCCTTTCGATGAATTTGGAGGCGGCTTCGGGCACCGCTTTCGGTGCTGAATTTTCTTGGCTTGCTTTTTCTTGTGCGGTCGAAACTTGAGCGACAACTAGAAACGGTACGATCATGGCAAAGATAAAACTTGCCGCTCGAAACGCGATGCGAAAGCGATCTTTTTCTCGCTCGTTGGAGAACAAGGTAATTGAGGTCATTTTGGACTCCCTACGGCTCGCTCTGTTGGGTTTTCATTCCGATATACCGAGCCAGCACGACGCGCTAGTTTTGAAGTTGCACGTTTTCTGTGCTTCCGGGCCAGCGGCCCAGCAATTTACATAGCCCAGCCCAACGGGCTGGGGATGCGATGCAATTGATCTTAGTGAATTTAAGGTCC
>CANHVO010000002.1 GCA_947463915.1 Planctomycetaceae bacterium | reverse complement strand
GGCATGTTTTGCCCATCGCTCGGAAGCCAATCCGACTATGTGCGATGGTTCGAAGAAGCTGGACTAACCGTGACAGCCAAAGGGATTTGGACCGACCAAGTAAAGAAAACTTGGGAGATATGTCGCAAGCGCGTCGAAAAGACTGGAGTGCGATACCTAGCCAAAATCCTTGGCAGCAATCACGTTTTGTTTTTAGATCATTTTGACGCCATCTTGAACGCCTACGATTCCGGCGCCATGGAATATGGATATTTCATTGCGGAGAAAAAGGACTGATGCAATCGAGTACAAGTATTTCAAGCAAACCGTTATCGATGGCGGCTAGTCTTGCGTTGGCGGTGTTTGGGACCGAGCGGACATTCACAAAGACAGCAGGCCGCCTCAGTGGAATCGCCTTTGGCGTTTCAACTCAAGTCTTGTTCCTGTGGACCGTTGTGCAACTGTTTACGTTTTTGAGGTATGGTGGTACGCATCCAAGTACGCGGTGGTTTTGGAGCGACGTTTTGCTTTCCTTTGGGTTTGCGATTCCGCACAGTCTACTGTTAGCACCGCCCATTCAGAAACGGATCAAAGTCTGGATGCCTGCAGGCCTTCTCGGTTGCTTGCACTGCTCCGTGACTTGTTTGACTCTGCTTTTCATGTTTCACAATTGGGGCGTATGTTCGACGACCTTATGGCAAGCAACCGGCTTCACCGAGTTTGCGATTCTGTGTGGCTTTTACGGTTCCTGGGTTGCGTTGTTTTATAGCCTCTACATCACCGGCATGTTTTATCAGACTGGGCTCACGCAATGGTGGTACTGGTTGATTCAGCAGAAGCCGCCGAAACGCGAGTTTGTGGAGACTGGCGCTTATCGTTGGATGCGTCACCCGATTTACATGAGCTTCTTAGGCCTGATTTGGTTTACACCAACGATGACGTTGGACCACGCGGTATTGACGGCCATTTGGACTGCGTACATCTACGCCGGTAGTTACTTCAAAGATAAACGAATGATCCGCTTCGTCGGTGAAGACTACCGAGAGTATGCGAAACGAGTCACAGGACTGCCTATCATCGGCGTTGGCCCGCTGCGGTTGATGAAGTAGCGGAAGCAAGAGTGCCGAAAACCGGAAGTTTCCTCCGGCCGCACGCTACCTTCGCAGAGCGAAGGGCGACATTGTCGCTCGTCGCTCCGCGACGATTGCGTTCACTCTAGTCGAAGTCGAGCTCAGAGCACACGCCATGGTCTAAAAGCATTTGGCCCCTTTGTTGAACTGCCTCTTTTCTCAATTTAGCTAAAGTCGCTATTTCATTGAGGCACGCTTTTCGGTCCGCCTCCAATAACTTAATGACGTTAACAAGTCGATCCGAGTCGCGTTTCCAATCTGCGAGGCCTTTTGCTAAACCCGCATTCGCAAATGGGCCGCCAATAGAAAACGTCGAAGGCAAAATTTCATGGCGGGAGTCGCGAGAGCAGCGGAGCGGCCAGGTCAAGCATTGGTCCATCGACACTGATTCTGCAGAGCAGTTCTGGCTAGCAAGCCGAGCTTACTATTCAACGGATCCCGACCGAGCCTTCATGCTCAACTGGCCCGGACTCGTGCTTGCGTGTAGTACACCAAGCATTTGCGACATCGGTGGGACAAGCCCACCAGTCGCTGCCCTTCGCAAACTTGGACTTTCTTTATCGCAGCGAACTTGGGCCTTGTGCCCAATTTTCGCAATATGCTTGGCGTGCTAAACCGAGGAACACGCGCACGCCGCAGAAGCCTCTCTGAAAACCCAGTTTGCGTACGTTAAACGAAGTTGCCGTGGTTTCCATGCGCGAAGCTAGTCGATGAGGAATCCATTTTTTGGTAATGAAGTGATAGCAAAATACACTTCGAGAGGGATACAATACGCACTAAACTTTCTTTCAATGACACTTCACCCGCGATCTTTCAATGAAACAGCCTCGATTCACGGGCAAGCCAGCCACCTGGGCGCTTGCTCTCATTTCCTCTTGCTCCTCACTCCCGAACCTCATCGCCGACGATGAATCAGATATCGCTCCGCCGCCGCCAGCCAAAGGTTGTATTCGAATCGCCACTTTCAATGTCGCTCTGAATCGGAAAGAGCAAGGACAATTAGTACGTGATCTCAAGAAAGGAGACGAGCAAGCGAAACGAATCGCGACGATCGTTCAATTGGTTGCTCCAGACGTTTTGCTGGCCAACGAAGTGGATTACTCCGATGGCGAAGCGGCGAAATTGTTGCGAGACTTGTACTTTCTCAAGCCTCAGGCAAACGCGTGGAAGACGGAGCCAAGCACTTTGGCTAATCTTTTCACGGCCCCAGTCAACACAGGGATGCCTTCCGGTTTGGACCTCAATTTGAATGGTCGGACCGCAGACAGCGACGACAGTTGGGGGTACGGAGCGTTTCCCGGACAATATGGCATGGCGGTCTATAGCCGATTCCCAATCTCCGAAAAAGAAGTGAGAAGCTTTCAGATGTTTCGCTGGAGCCAAATGCCTGGCGCCAAGCGACCTAAGCTGTTGGATAAAGCAACGGGCGAAGAAAAGTTTTTTCACACGGATGAGGTTTGGAACAGGCTTCGACTGAGTTCCAAATCGCATTGGGATGTCCCGATTGAGATCAACGGCACGACGCTCCATGTGATTGCATCGCACCCAACGCCACCCGTTTTCGATGGCCCAGAGGACCGCAACGGTTGTCGCAACCATGACGAAATTCGACTTATTAAGGACTACGTGAGCGGCACTAGCGAAGGCGGATATCTGGTAGACGACAAAGGCAAATCCGGGGCACTTGCCGCGGACGCTCGGTTTGTCATTTTGGGCGATTTGAATTCCGACCCGAAGGATGGCAGTGGCATCTCTCAGGGAATCATCGATTTGCTGAGTTCAAAGCGAGTCCTCTCCGATTTCGTGCCGGAGAGCCAAGGGGCTGTGGAAGCTGCCCAAGTCCAGGGAAAGGCCAATGCGAAGCATAAAGGGAACCCAGCCAACGACACAGGCGATTTCAACGATAACGAACCGGGTAACCTTCGGATCGACTTTGTCTTGCCCTCATCCAATTGCAAGGTCATCAATGGAGGTGTTTTTTGGCCCACAAGCGAAAAACTCAAAGGTAGTGATCCAAAGCTTGCGGATGCATCGGACCACCATTTGGTGTGGCTGGATATTGAACTGCCAGCGGCAAAGTGAATACTTCTCTACTCATAACCCGAAACGTGAGTGAGGGACTTGCACAGAGCCCAACGCCGTGATGGATTTCCTCCTGTTTTAAGCAGGCCCTTGTGTAGCGAAAGTCGTCAAGACTTTCGGCAGTATCGCCTAAACGACCGAAACTCTTGACGAGTTTCGCTACGAAATGCTTCACGGCGTTCGGCAGAGCCCTGGAACGAGGGCGATCCCGGCTCCGCAAAAAAACTCCTGTTGTCAAGCTTAGAAAGAGTGTATACACTTCGACTTATCGGGTTGGGCAACTTGCCCAATTTGATCAGAAAATGATTGCTCCGTGGTGTAATTGGCAACACAAGGGATTTTGGTTCCTTTATTCTAGGTTCGAGTCCTAGCGGGGTAGCTTCAAACAACTCCAGCCCGGCACTAGCCGGGCTTTTTTCATTGCCATCCTTGAACACATCATGCCAGAAATCCAGGCTTTTCGCGGTCTTCGCTACAATTTGGCACAGGTTGGTTCACTTTCCAGCTGCATTGCACCACCCTACGACGTGGTCGACTCCGAATTGCAAAACCACCTGTATGGCCTTTCGCCATTCAACTTCCTACGCCTCGAGCTAAATCGGCGCGAAGATCAGGACCAGGACGAAAATGCGATTTATCAGCGTGCCGCAAGAATTTATCGTTCTTGGCGAAGCGAAGGAATTCTGCAAACCGAGCCCGATCCGGCAATTTACGTCTACCATCAAGAATTCGATTACGCAGGAAAAAGATGGACCCGCCGTGGATTTATGGCACGCGTTCGTCTTCAGCGGTTTGGCGAAGGAAACATCTACCCTCATGAACAAACTCATGCCAAAGCCAAAGATGACCGATTGCGTCTGACTCGCGCTACCCAAGCGAATTTATCCCAAATTTTTGGACTGTACCCAGATCCAGAAAATGAAATCCAAGAACTATTGGAACAAAAGATAGCTGGTGTTCATGGAATCGAAGCGACGGATCACCTAGGCGTCTTGCATCGCATGTGGCCCGTTAGTGATGTCAAAGTTATCCAACAAGTCATGGCAATGGTTAGCGACAAAGACATGTTCGTTGCAGACGGGCATCATCGCTATGAAACCGCTTGCAACTACCGGGACGAATTGAATGCTCAGTCTCCATTGCACAGTGCGCATCCCGCCAACTTTGTCCTGACCATGTTGGTCAGCATGAGCGATCCCGGTCTCATTGTTCTACCCACGCACAGACTGCTCAACGGAGTTCCTGAGTTAACGACAAGCCAACTGCACGAAAAACTTTCTGGTTGCTTCGATTGCGAAATTGTCGGTACAGGCCCGGAAAGCACCGGTGCCGTTTGGGCGGAAATGGATCGACTGGATGAACAATTGATCATGGCGATCTACTCGAAAGCTTCCAACGAATGGACGCGAATCTCAGCCAAACAAGAAGCCGCTGATCGTATGGCAGCCATCGCTGCCGAACATTCGGAAGACTGGCAAGAACTCGGCGTTGCAGTTCTTCATCGCTTGGTATTCGAAGATCTCCTTGGGCTTTCAGACATACCGAAACCAACCTACGTTCATCTCGTGCAAGAGGTCATCGATGGACTGAACGGAAAGCTCGAGGGGCAATTGGACTACCCACTCGCAGCCATGGTCATGCCGGCAACGATCGAACACATTCGATCCGTTTCACTTCAACAAGAACGCATGCCGGCCAAAAGCACCTACTTTTATCCAAAGCTCGTTTCCGGATTGGTTGTCCACCCACTAGCGTGAGCATTCAAATAGTCGGTTCGAGTTTCGATCCGTGTACTGATCTTAGCACAGGCCAAGAGACGAATGATGAGACAAAACACCCTTGTTCTTTTAGTCTCAGGCCTATTGCATCTTGCGATATTACTCATTTTATCTTCCATTTTTACCTCGTCACCACTGTCGTTTTATCGCCCACTCCATTTGTCACCGGCGGAGGCAGATATCGAAACGGCAATTGAGGAATTATCTGCGGCAACCTTCGATACGAACACCGCAACAGACTATGACATGAGTACGGGAATGTCGATTGAAGTTAAATTGCCAGACTCTGCCAACTTCCACATTGGAAGGAAAGGAAGTTCGGGAATTGGCCTGGGAGGCGATACCAAATCACCAAAAATAAGCGATTCTCGAATTGATTTTGCAAATATCTCAGAAAAGATTACGCATACGATGGATTCGACCAGTCTCAGTCGCGAGAGTAACACCGCTATCCTGGATGCGTTGCCTGATGACTGTCGAAACTTAACTCGAATTTCTTTTCTTGAATCTCTATCAAAAGTTACACCAGCGTCCATTGAAGCCGTTGCATTCATTTCCATGGAAGAAACGGACTTCGAGAAGATTTCAGAGTTACCTCATTCGAGCAACCGTGATTTTCTGATTTCGCAAATGAAAAGCTATGATGGCAAACAAGTCTCACGCGAAGGTCCCAAGTATCGATGCGATTTGGTTTTTGTTTTGCACAAAGAGCAACTTCCCGCAGCAAAAATACGCAGAGCCATTGATCTGCAACGTACACCTTTGCTAGTAATTTGCATCAAAACCAGCCCTGAAATTGACAAGTCTGTTGAGAAACTCGTAAGTGATTCGATTGGAGAGTATCATCGAATGTAGTTTCGCATTGGATTCGATGAAAGAGTCGGCACTACTGTCCAATAGCGAAAACTTTATTTCGTGTAACGATGAAAAGCGTTTCGTCCGCATAGATTGGGGAAGATTCGATCGGTTGGGCATGATTCATACCGGAGATGAATTCATACTCGGCACTAGCTTTTAGCACTTCGACATCGCCGTCTTCGTCTGCCACGTAGAGTGTATCGCCGACAACTAGGGGAGTACCAATCACTGCAGCTTGCATGTCATGCTTCCAATGCAATTTGCCCGAGCGTTTGTCGAAACACTTGACCATACCGTCGATATCTGCGGAGAAAAGAAACGACGGGGTCACACAGAGTCCAGCCGTGCTGATATGCACTTGCATGCCCTCGAGCTCGGAGTGCTCCCAAATCAACTTTGAGTTTTTGTTTTTTTGCGAGGAGTTTTCGACGATGATTTCGGGGCTAACATCACCGCTGCCGAAGGGATCAATACAGTAAATGCCGCCACGCTCAACACCTCCCTCTCGATCAGCCCCTATGACGAAATAGAGTCTCTCGCCATCGAACACCGGCGACTCTGTCAGCAATCGCCGCTTAGCGTAAGCGTTCTTTGCTCTCCGTTCGTCCAAAGTGTTCAAATCGAATTGCCATTTTAGTTTGCCGGTTTGGCTTTCAAAGGCTCGAACAAATCCGTCCCCTTGTCCGATCGCGACGTAATTCTGGCCGTTTTGCTGAAAGATCACTGGATTGCAATGTTGGTTGCGAACAATATCCGCTCCTGGTGAATTGTCTATCCAGACGGTCTCACCGGTATCTTGAGACAGACAAACCAGGCTTGGCGCATTCGGGTCGACTCTGGGGTCATCCTCGTATCTGAAGGAGTTGGTGGTATTCACAAAGATTCGACCATCGACGCCAACGATGGAACATCGGCTTGCTCGGTTACCAAGGTGAACATCTTTCGGAACCACATTAAATCGAGTCTTCAGATCAACTGTCCACTCAACGATTGGGTCTCCCTTTCTCTCAACAAGAGTCTGGATATTCATGCAGATTACTTCCAACCGATTCGTACAAAACCACAATCGATTGCCTTCGATGAATGGCGTGGAAGTATTTCCGGTGCCGGGCCAATCTTGCCTCGCAACTCCGAGCTTTTGACTGACGTGCTGATAAAGCAAAGCCCCGGTCTTAGTATCAAAACATGCAAGGACACTTGCGTCTTCGGTCTTCTTTCCCATCGGATTTGCCGTACCGATCCACAGTAGCCCGTTTGCAACGACAGGATCGCACATTGCGTCCCAAAAGTCCCCTTCCACCCATTTCACCACGCCAATGCGTGCGTCCTGGGCATTCTTCTCGCCAACTGGCTTAGCCTTGTTGAAGACTTTTTTGGGATCCCAAGATTGCGGTCCGTCCTTATTCGCCACGAAGGAAGCACGACTGGAAGAATGACCTCTCATCGGCCAATCCTGCGCCAATAAATCTGACAAAAACAATTGGGCCGCAAGACTCATCAGAATGATGGCCAGTGAATAATTCCGAGACATAAAGGGCCCTTTCGATGTTTCGACCCATGATGGATATCGGAATGCTGCAGACAAGAACGTCAGCATACCATACTCGGTCACATTGAAGAGCGGCGCCGGGGGCCTTGGAGGTCAGCTTCCTGCTTCCAGCTGAAAACTGAAAACTAACTACCAACTCCCCAGTCTGCCGTTCACGATAACCACTAACGCTTTGGCGCGATCCTTGCCCGAAGTTTCGAACAGCTTGTTCGCTTCGTCACGCTCGACCTTCGTCGGGAACCGTGCGTCCGTGGCCAAATAAGCATGCTCTAACAGCATCTGCCAAGACATCGAGCTGTTTGCCCAACGCTGCGATAACGCCTTGAGATGGCTGTAAGGTTGTTCTACAGAGATAAAGAATCGGACTTGATCCTCACTGTATTCGATCTTGCTCGATTTCGGTGCAACTTTTGGTTTCTGGTCTCTTCCTGCTTGGGCCAGGGTTGCTGATTCTGCCTTTTGAAAAGCACGCTTCTGATCCAGCCAGGTGGCAACTTTGTTTGGCGAAAGTTTACCGGATTCGGCGACCCCTGACTGATATCCTGAAAATCCTCCGAACAGCCTCATTCTTCGTTGTGACTCAGCGATTTGCGGCTCAGTGGATTTAAGGTACCAAGGTGCATCCGTTTTCATTCCATCTAGCCGAAACGACTTTGTAAAGACAATCCAACGCACTAAGGTTCCCAGGTCGGCTTTCCGTAATTGCATTTGGTTTGCGAGCAACTCGCGAAGATCGTCTCTTTCGGTCAATCCTTCGTCTTCGGAAAGTCCAATGGCAGGCACCAACGGTTGTTTGAAGATTTGCCCCCACGCCAATTCAATGATGGCACGACGAGGCTCAGAAGATGTACGAAACCATTCACCCAAGCTTTTGTTGACCGAGTCGCGCTTTCGAAGAGTCGGAGGACCACTTGCCGCCAATTTCATTCGTCCTTCACCGTCTTCGTAGTAGTACTCCACGGGAGGCTCCGTCTTAAGCGTTCGTTCGAATGTTTGATGAACAATGGTTAAGCCAGAAAAATTCGCGGGTACCGACCAAAACGAACTGGCTCCAACTGCAAACTGTTGGCTGGCCATGGAAAGGTAGTTTCTCATGTCCGAGCTCGCCGCTTCGTCCACGTGACACTGCGAACAAACCATAGCAGGATTTCCAGCAATGCGCATCAATTGCCGCGAGACACCGATCAAGGATTCGTCACGCGGTTGACGACGTTTCACTGGCGGAACCAGCTGGTCGAAGGTTTCACGATGATTGCTGTAGGTTTTTTCCATCACTTCGATGAGCCACAGCGACGCGGGATCGGACCGTACCGAAAGGTTATCTGCAACCGATGGACCATCGATCAACTGTTGCTCGATATCACCGACGAATGTTTTTTGTGTAAGCGAATCCTCAAGCCATTCGAGGAACGCATATTCTGACGCAGAAAGATCGCGCTTCGGCGGTAGTTTTCGACCCAAGTAGTGTTCCGCAAGTCGTAGGGACCAGAATCGAGAAAACTCATCGCTTGAAATCAGACTGTCCACATAGTTTGCAATTCGATTCTCGCTTTTGTTACTGTAAAAAACTTGTTTCTCGGCGTTTGTAGCCGGACGCCCAATAATCGCATTCGCCGCTCGATCCAGCCACATATCAACTTGAATGTTTTGAGTTGTAGTCAGTCCAACCCGGTCCCATAGAAAACTCAATTGACTATCAATAACCCTGACGATTTCCTTGTTGTCCATCGACTCAACGTCAACGCTTGCAATCGAAACCGAGGAAGAGGATGGTGATACACTCGAGTTTTCTGCTGTTTCAAATTGCGCTGCGATCGATTCCTTAGGCGCCCGCGCTGGGGCCTCAACCATGTTTTCTGGGGTTGGGTCTGATGGCGATGCTGTTGCCAAACTTTCTCGGTTCTCAGATGCGGGTGCGCCAGTTGCAGGGGTGCCAGAAGCCAACTCTGGCGCCGTCGCCTTTCCGTTCTCTGGCTGCACCCAGAACTTAACCGAATTAGGAAGAAAGACAGCTGCAATCACAACCGCAGCCAACGCGGCCACTAGATAAAGACCTCGACGAAGCCATGGAGTAAATGCGTCGTCATCCACATCGGAAATGACTTCAGACCGTTCGACAGGAGGAGGAATAACCGTACCGTAACCGTTGGTCATGTCAGCGGCAGCCAATTGAACTGCTTCGTCGTATTCCTCAGATGAGCACCGGGGATTGGAAACGGATGACTTGCTTAGGCAGGAATGAATTCGCGAACGCAAATCCGGCACCTCTTCTTTTTCGAAAAAGCTCGCGAGCAATACATTCAACATGGAGTCGCTGGGATTCGGGAATTCCGGTCTGTCCTGAAACTCGTCCTCTAGTGGTCTATTCACGATTCAACTTTTCATCCAAACATAGTTTTAGTTGTGCTTTAGCGCGTTGCATCAAATTTTTTGCACCATGTTCCGTGATGCCCAATTCCTTTGCAATGGATTCCCGAGATGCCCCCTCGGTGAATCTTAATCTTAAAGACAATTGCGCTCGGTCGGTCAGTCGACCAAAGCACTCTGCGAGTCGATCTGCGAGTTCATTGCCATGAGTGTCCGCTCCTGCCCATCTGAGCCACTGTGTGTCCAGTTGGTCTAGCTCGCTCGTTACCGTCATTTTTTTCTGCCGGCGCCGATAGGAAACCAACAAATGATAGGCAACTCGCCTCAAGTAACTTGCCGTTGCGTTCGCATTGACTTGGGTAAATGGACGTCGCAAAACAGCAAAAAAAGTCTCTTGCGTCAAATCATCCGCGAGCGATTGATCGCATCCAATCGCGCGCAAATACCTCCACACTCCAGCTTGGTGTTCGGTTATGAGTTCCGATGCATCAAGGGATTGGTCTGCATTAGGTGAATGGATAGGCTGCCTGCTCAAACGGATTATCCGAAAAGATCCTTAATCACTTTTCCGCTGTTGGCTATTTTCATCGGCCGGCCATTTCGACTGGTGAAAGTTGTTTCCAATGAAATCCCCAAAGCATGGCAAACCGAGGCCATCAAATCCTCAGAAGAGTAAGGCTCGCCCACGACTTCCGTCCCGTCCTCACTCGTGGCGCCAACCGCTTTGCCTCCCTTGAATTTCCCGCCACCTACGACGACGCTCCAAGCTTTGGCCCAGTGATCTCTACCTGCGTCCGCGTTGATTCGCGGCGTGCGAGCGAACTCTCCCATCCAAACGATACAAGTATCCTCTAATAGGCCTCGTTGCGACAAGTCTTCGACCAAAGCACTCATGGCTTTGTCCAAAACCGGCAGCCGATCATTTTCTAAAGTCCGGAAAATGCCCTGGTGATTGTCCCATCCCCCAAGGTCCACTTCCGCAAAAGGCACCCCAGCCTCAACCAATCGGCGAGCGAGTAGACAGCCTTGGCCGAAATTGTTCTTACCGTATCGTTCTTTAGCCTCTTCAGGCTCTTTTTCGACATCGAACGCCTTCATCTGAGTGCTTGTCATCAGATCGAACGTCTTGCCTTGAACTTTACGATGGTCTTCAAGTACCGCTCCTCGATTTTGAGCGATAAAGGAATTTTCGATAAGCTCCAATGCGATTCGTCGTTGAGTAAGCCGATCGTTTTCAAGCTTCATTTCCAAGTTGCGAATCCGGCCATTGCTCGAAACGCCAAGGGGGGCCCATGACATCCCTAAGAATCCTGGTCCTTCGCTCGCCCCACCAATGGACACAAACGGTGGAATCTGAAGCTCTGGTCGTTGCGAAGCCAGCTCGTGAGCCATGACTGATCCATAACTCGGATAGTCAACGTTTGCATCCGGTACATACCCGGTATGCATGTAATATCGACCGCGATTGTGATCTGCCTCGCGTGTGCTCATCGATCGGACAATACTCATGTGATGCATTTGCTTTGCCATCAAGGGCATGTGTTCGCAAATCTGCATGTCACCTGTTGTCGAGATCGCTTTGAATGGCCCACCATTGTCTGTGCCAGGCTTCAAATCCCAAATATCCATGCTCGACGGGCCGCCACCCATCCAAAGCAAAATACAGGACTTGTGATTCTTCTTGAGCGTGTCCGCGTGGACACGAAGTGAATGCCCCAAGGACATCGACGAACCCAGCAACGCACTCGCGCCAGCCATGTGGCTTAAAAAGTGCCGACGGTCCATTCCTACTGGAGGTGCAAATCTAGACCACATATTCATTTACCTTTACTACAGTTAAACCAAACCCGTTTTTGAAATTTCTTGATTCAGAAACAAATCGAACATCAATGATTGAAGATAAACTCATTGCTATTCAAGATGGCCCACCACATATCTTGCAACATGCCGCCGACATCATTCTTACGAGCCGCTAGTAGTTGCTGAGCAACATTCACTTCCTCTTGTCTCGCCCGCCGGCCAAGCCCCGCGATGTACAAGTACTGAACTTTGTCTGCAATTGTTCCTTTGTTCTGCGTCATCGCGTGGAGCCAACTACCTGACTCAGTCGAGATCGCTTCACGAATCAAATCGCCATTGAACAACATTAAACTTTGCGGGATCGAGCCATTGAACGTTGTTGTCTCATCTCCCTCGTCTGTTCCAAACGCAACCACAAACTGTCGCATCCAGTCTTCACGCTTCTTCTGTTGTTCTTCCAAATTTCCTTTGCGATTGGCTTGCGTTGCAACCGCCAGAGATTGGAAAAGCTGTTCTGCATTCATCTGGCGGGTATAAAAGTGGGAGAATTTGGGAGACTCACCAAGCGAAGGCTCATCCGACGCATTGTCTTTCGTAATCTTTGACGACAACTGATAAGGCTTGGACATGGTGATCCAAACAATCAACTGCTTCAAGTCATAGCTGGCAGCTCGGAAGTCGGAAGAAAGCTCATCGAACAACTCTGGCTGTGTCGTTGGATTGTGAGGACCAAGATCGTCGATCGGCTTTGTAAAACCATAACCGAGGAAGTGAGCCCACATCCGATTCACAATCGATTTGTCCAGGAAGGGACTCTCCATCATCAACTTGCCTAGCTCATTGCGGCGATTGACTTGGCTAACATAGCCACTCTTGCCAATTTCGGTGCCGTCAACAAAAGCCGGGTACGCTACCTTGGTCAAACCGTTTCGAAGCTGGTAGTAGATTTCGGCTTGTTCAGGCCGACGCCCTTCGCCCGCAAAGTCTTCGTTCACGATTTCCGCGTGATCGATGTCTCGATTCACGGAACCCGATACGTATCTGCGAAGAGCCCGCGACTGACGGAAGAACGCATTAAACTCCCAAAACTTTTGCTGCTTCCATTGATTAAATGGATGATTGTGGCACTGAGTGCATTGAACTTGCAGTCCGAGAAAAATCCGAGAGACGGCAGCCGTGGCTTGAGTCCCATTTTCCTCATTGACCTTCATCGCCAGAAAATTAGTAGCACCATTAAAACCTTCGGTTCCCGGTTTGGTGGTTCCTGTGGCAGTCACAAGCTCGACGACCATTTCGTTGTATGGCTTGTTCTGAGCAAAACTGTCCCGGAGGTATTTTTGCATTCCCTCCCGGTTGGTTAGGCTACGGTTTTCCATACCGCCATTTCGCCCGATCAGAATGTTGGTCCAAACCGAGGACCAATGATTGGCATACTCTTCTGTGTAACGATCATCGTTCAGCAGTCGATTGACTAGATTGAGCTTCTTGTCGGGAGACTTGTCCTTTGCAAAGTCGGCAAACTCGTCGTAGCTCGGAATTCGGCCGATCAAATCAAGAAACAAGCGACGACACCATTTCACTTCATCTTCCACCGGCGATGGCTTGATTTTGTTGTCTTCCCAAGATGCTTGCATCGACGCATCGATTTTTGCTACTTGAACAGGAAGTGTCGCCCGTTTCGAGTCTTTTTTTGCTGCGGGTTTGTCGTCGGCAGCAATCGCAACGTTTGCGGCGAAGAGGAGGACTGCAATTCTAAAGAAAAAACCACCAGCGCGACGTAAATTGAGCCCCCCCACCAAAGGAGAGAAAATTCGGAATTTTCCTCGTTTCCGAGTCGAGTTCCCAAAACGAGCCTGCTTGAAAGCAGGTTGGGAACATTTGTCTTGAATAATCCGTGCCATAATCGAGAAGCTCAGTGGGGGGTGAGTATGGGGAAACCCATCAAACTTATAGGGTAAGGGTGGCTCGCCTCATTATTGTACTCAATGGCTTTCATTTCTATTCGATTCCTACCGTTTTAGTCGATTCCTTTGCAACAAAACCGGTGCGGTCTTCTCGTGTGACCTTGTTTTTCGCTGTTGTTTGACAATGCTATTGGAATCATGACTGAACAAGAATTCCTCGCTCACCACCAGCTGACTCGCAATCCTTTTTCGGACGAGGACGCTCAGACTGACTCTGTTTTCCGCGAATTCTGCATTTCCGGCACATTCCACCCGTCCTGGAGCAAGGTCGTTGGCGACGCGAAGCAACCCGCGACGGCTGTGGTTTTCGGCCCAAAAGGTTCCGGGAAAACCGCGATGCGCCTGCAACTGGTCCGGCACATAACCGAGCACAACCAACAGTACGCCGAAAACCGGGTCTTTTTGATCGAATTCGACGATTTTAATAGTTACCTCGGCCCCTTTCAGGAACATCTCCCCCATCGGCAACAGACGAATCCCGATCGCGTTTTGCAGTCTCTACGCCTCTGGGATCACATGGACGCCATGCTAAGCCAAGGCGTAACTCAACTGGTCGACCGAATTCTTCAGACCTCCGCCACCAATAACCAGCCAGCCATCAACGTTCGCCAGGATGCCATCGATCGATTGGACCGCGGTCAACGACGTGATCTGCTCCTACTGACGGCAGCCTACGATCGCTCCAAGTCCGGAACCCTACACGACCGCTTCGCGTCGATCCGAAAACGCTTGAGATTCTATTCCCCTTCCACATTGATTCCGTTGTCGGTTGGAATTGTGCTCAGCATCGTCGCGATTTGGCTTAGCTACTTTCTTTACAGCACCGAGACGGTAACAACCAAAACACTTCTTTGGTTGTTCCCACTCTTGTTCATGTCCGCGTGGGGAATGTATGCCTATCGATGGATTCGCCACCAATGGATGTCGATGCGAGTCTGCAAAAATCTTCGAGTGATACAACGTGATCGCGGTCAACTTCGTAAATTGCTAATGCAATTCTCAGATAAAGAATTGGACGAACAGCCACTACCTCATTCGCAACGTTCCGACGACCGCTACGCCCTTTTGGAAAAACTCCAACTGCTGCTCCGCTCTCTCGGTTTTACAGGCATGATTGTGATCGTGGATCGAGTGGACGAACCGGACTTGGTCAATGGCCAAGCGGAACGGATGAAGCAACTGGTTTGGCCATTGTTAGACAATAAACTGCTCAAGCACAATGACTTTGGAATCAAGCTGCTTCTGCCGAGCGAACTCCAGTACTATATCGATCGCGAGTCTCGCGAATTTCACGAACGCGCAAGACTCGACAAACAAAACGTGGTTCAATCCTTTGACTGGACTGGCGAAGCGCTTTACGACTTGCTGGCCTCTCGCATGCGAGCTTGTGCCAACGCCGGCGCTAAACCTAGCCCCAAAGAATTGTTTGAATCCGAACTGACCGAGACAAGATTCATCACCGCCTTGCAATCGCTTCATACTCCGCGCAACCTGTTCCGGTTCCTATATCGTCTGATCACTGAGCATTGCAAGCGCTACCGTTCGGAAACTCCACAATTCAAAATCTCAGCGGAACTATTCGAAACCACGCTTGCCGTCGTTCAATCCGAAGATCGCCGGCAGTAGATTGTTTTGTTTAGCAGTCAGCCGAAGGCGGTATTGGGGGCTCTTGCGGGTACGCCTACGGCTGATCGTTAAACGACTAAGCGTGACCGAGCAGTCTCGCACTTTGATTTAAAACAATAAGGACATTTTCGTTGTCTCATTTCTCTAAGTATCTCAAACTACTCCTTTGCGGAATCCTGCCTTTCGCTAGTTGTTCACGCAACACGAAATCGCCAGACACGCTCGCTCAAGGTCTCGATCGCGTCATAATCGCAACTGATAGACCAACCTCGACGACCATTGCTGAATCGACACCGCTAAAAAAGACGATCGAGGCAACACTGCGAAACAATCTCGAAAAGCGGGAGCTTTCGGCAGAGCGAAACGGTGCTTGGCAAGTCATCCATGGTGCCGTCGCCTACGGTGATGAGCTGACCATGATGGTCGATGGAAAGCAAGTTAAGGCCGTCGAGTTCCTGTTTTCCGGTGGGACCATGAACGGATGGGAAATCCAAGCTGGCCCCGTTTTACCAGCCACGAAACGTCCGGGCATTCTCGCTCGCGTGGAAGCTGGAAGCTACATCGGCCAAGGACACCCGGATCAATGGCTTGGCTATTTTTCTCAAATTCCACTCTCGCTCAACCGCAAGATAACTGTCAAGGAACAAACTCTTGCGCTGGAGGACTGGGCAAGGCAAGCGCAGTGGGATGTTCCCAAGAATCCATTCAAGGAGTATTCCTGGACTCTCATTGCGCTAACCAATTTTTTCCCAGGCGAAACCGAGTGGCAAGCGAGCGACGGGAAGACTTGGACGCTCGAGCCTCTGGTTCGATTTGAAGCACAACAAGACCTCTCGGACAGCCCCTGCGGTGGCATGCATAGACTGATGGGACTCGCGCATGCGGTTCGCTATCGGAAAAAGCAAAACGGGCTTTTCAATGAAGGCTGGGGAATGGCCAAAAAAGTAGTCGAAGCATCGGTCGACAGCGCTCGCAAATTTCAAAACTCAGACGGCTCGTTTTCAACCAACTATTCCGCTCGACCGGGCAATACAAGCGACCTCAGTGCGAGCATCAGTGCGACCGGGCACACGTTTGAGTTTCTGGCGTATGCACTAGAAGACCGCGAACTTGCAGAGCCTTGGATGGAAAAGGCCGCGGAGCGATTGTGCGCCATGTTAAAAGCTGGCGAAGGAATCGATCTCGAATGCGGCGGCGCCTACCACGCGATCTCCGGCTTGAAACTCTATCAACGCAGACGTTACGAAACGCAATAGCCCGACGGCTGATTTGGGCTCTATCCGCACTGGCCAAGCCCGAGAATCACGAGTATCCTTGATCATCTTGAATCTAGTGCTTTTCTGCTCCACATTTGAATCTAAAGTCATATGCCAAATCTAACTGTTGAAGGAATCGGAACGTTCGAAGTCCCTGCCGGTAAACGACTCGCTGCTGCGCTTCGAGAAGAAGCTGGCACCGATCAGTTGCACGCTTGCGGTGGCAAAGCTCGCTGCACTACTTGCCGAGTCGAGTTTGTCTCCGGTGAACCAGACAAAATGACGGTCGCTGAAAAGCAAGTTTTGGCCGCCAAAGGAGCGACGGGGGTTCGACTCAGTTGCCAGATCCAATGCGATAGCGACATGTCAGTGCGCATCATCAGTCGTTTAGAGGGAAGCGGTCGCAAAGACTGTGGCTCGCCGCTAGCCGAGAGCCTTGAGCCCGTTCCTGTCGAGTGGACTATCAAGGGGTAAGGTTATAGGAGGCTCTTATCGTTAACGGAACGGCGCGAGCCGTCCGGTGAGTGTCCCGTAAATGCTGCGAAACCGGAGGGCTCGCGCCCTGCCGCTACAAACGAAGTCGAAAAGCAACTGCCATACGGCTTAAACCTCTTCAACTGAATTGCGAGCGAGATCAACATGTGCGGAATTGCGGGTGGAGTTTGGTCGCATGACGCACGCGGTCTGACTATTGATGAGCTGAGTCGAATGACCCAGTCGATCGCTCACCGCGGTCCTGATGGACAAGGTCACTTGATCATCCCGTCCAAGACGGATCCCTCAATCATCGATGGACGGCCCTCGCCTGGCGTTGCACTCGGCTTTCGTCGCCTCTCGATTATCGACTTAGCACTTGGCCATCAACCGCTCGGTAATGAGGATGGCTCGGTTCAAATTGTCTTCAACGGCGAGATCTACAACTACCAACAGATTCGACATCGGCTCGAAGGCAGCGGCCACACGTTTCGATCGCAATCTGACACAGAGACGATCGTCCATTTGTACGAAGACTTAGGGGTCGATTGTTTCTCGCATCTCAACGGTATGTTTGCCTTGGCTATCTGGGACAGCCACAAAGATCGCTTGGTTCTCGCCCGAGATCGACTTGGGAAGAAACCGCTTTACTACACCATTCAAAATGGTCGCTTGCTGTTTGCGAGCGAGCTCAAAAGCTTGATGACTTTACCTGGCATCGACAAGCAAATTGATCCTGGCGCGATCGATCTCTTTCTCACCTATCAGTACATTCCGCATCCTCATTCGATCTACCGCGGCATTCATAAGCTTCCGCCTGGCCACTACGCGGTTTTCGAAAACGGCACACTGAAAATTGAGAAGTATTGGGACGTCGATTGGTCCAAAGAAACTCCTATCGATCAGCCAGCCGCCTCGGCGCAATTGCGAACGCTGCTGTCGGACGCCATTCGATTGCGGCTTCGGAGCGATGTGCCGTTAGGAGCGTTTTTGTCGGGAGGGATTGACTCGTCGCTTGTGGTTGCCATTGCTCAACAGCATTTGGACAAACCGATACAAACGTTTTCGATTGGCTTTTCGGAAGCGGACTTCGATGAAACCCATTTTGCCAAAATGGTTGCGGACCACGTTGGAACCAAACACGAGCGTTTTGAAGTTACCCCAGATGCAATGAGCATCTTGGACCAATTGGTGAACCAATACGATGAGCCATTCGGAGATTCGTCTGCCGTTCCAACTTGGTATCTGTCTGAAATGACGCGCAAGCATGTTACGGTCGCACTTAGTGGCGATGGCGGCGACGAGCTTTTTGGAGGCTATGAACGCTATCGGGCATTGAAGCTGAGCGGCCAATTGCAGTCGTGGTTGCCTGTTCATTGGCTGAACCAAACGTGGTTGATGAAACGTTTGCCGGACTCCAATGCTCGACGATCTTTCTTGCGTCGCGTGCGTCGATTTTGTGAAGCCTTAGGCCAACCGCCGATCGAGCGATACATGAATTGGATTCAAATCTTCGGGGAAGCCAGTCGTTTGGATTTGTATCAAGAATCGTTTATCGAGCAATTGCCGGATCGAAACCCAGTCTCTTTTTTAGCAGACGCATGGCGCAACGCGGGCAAGCGGGATTTGCTGAGTTGTGCATCAACCGCGGATCTGCAGACGTATGTGCCGTGTGATTTGATGACCAAAGTGGATATCGCTTCGATGGCCAATTCGCTTGAGGCCCGCCAGCCCATGCTCGACTATCGCTTGGTGGAGTGGGCTGCTTCTCTGCCATCGCATCTTAAATTGCGAGGCAAGCAAGGCAAGCGTTTGCTGATGGACACTTATTATGATCTCTTGCCAAAGGAGATTTGGCATCGCCCCAAAATGGGCTTCGGCGTGCCTATCGCCAAATGGTTCCGAACGACGTTGCGAGACAGGACCTACGACGCGTTGCTTGGAAAGGATGCCGTCTGTCATCAGTATTTCCGTCGCGAGGCCGTAGCAAGTTTGGTAGACGAGCACATGTCAGGCCGCGGCAACCAAGCCTATCGACTTTGGAATTTGCTGTTTCTGGAACTTTGGTTGCGCAGTGATAAAGCAGCGGGTTGATCGAAAATTCTCAGCTATGTGCTTTACGGGTCAATTAGCCGTCGGGCGTTAGCCCGGTTTTCGAGAGTACGGACACTCGTCGAGAACAGCGGCTAATCGGTTCATTTCACTCTAAGATTCGTGCCGATATGCTTAGCATCTAACCGCAGTAACCAAAAGCGATTGAGGACAATCGCTTTACACTGGTTCATGGCCTACTAATCTCAAGTGGAAATGTTGCGTTTTCTGAAACTTCGCGATGCAATAGGGCTTCGACTTGCGCGATGAACTCAGCATTGACCGCTGAAGCATCCTTCGACTCCGAGAAGTCGTTTGCTAAGTCGTAGACTTCCCATGGGCCTGGTTTCTTTTTCTTGAGACCTTGCCGAACGGCTTTCATTTTGCCGATGGTCACTGCGACTTGGCCGCCGTATTCGGGAAACACCCAAATCATCGGCTTGCGATTCTCAAGGGGTTTGCCAGTAGTCAGTGTCGTCCACAAACTATTGCCATCGAGACCCTCGGGTTTCTCAAGACCCGCCAAATCGCACAACGTGGGGAACCAGTCCGCGAAATAGGACGGGCTATCGTTGCTTGTTCCGGGAGCAATGCGACCTGGCAGTTTTGCAATCATCGGCACGCGAATGCCGCCTTCGTATACACTCCCCTTGTATCCTCTCAAGCCCGCTGTGCTGTCAAAGAACTTCGGGTCCACACCTCCGATATGGAAATGCGAATCGGGCTGGCCTGGATGCGTCGTCCCGTTATCGCTGGTGAAAACAACGAGCGTGTTTTCGACGATGCCGGCTCGTTCGAGAGATTGCATGACTCGACCGACGTAACTATCCAAGTCGCTGATCATCGCAGCGTAGGCGGCCCTCGGCCTTGGGTGCGGTAGATAAGAGCATTCTCCTCGATACACTTGGTCGTCCCATTCGAGAGGAAATCGATCGACCGATGCTTTCGGCGGGTGCATGGCTACGTGTGGCTCGATGAAAGGTAGATAAAGAAAGAATGGTCGCTCTCGATTCGAGTCGATGAACTTCTCCGCTTCTGCGATCATCAAGGATGGCGCGTATGCTTGGCCAATCCAATCGTCCATTTGAACTGCCCCATCCGGCTGCTTGCGACTACCGGGTATAGGCTTGTTATTGATAACGATTTGTTCTGTGTTGCGCCATAGATGCTTTGGGTAGTAGCTGTGTGCGACCGCTTGGCAATTGTAGCCAAAGAACAGATCGAAACCCTTTCGATTCGGATCGCCCGTACTCCCGACAGGCCCAAGCCCCCATTTCCCCATGGCTCCCGTTGTGTAGCCAGCTCCTTGGAAAACTTGAGCGATCGTAAGGGCCTGTTCTGTGATCGGATGTTGCCCTTCCGAAAACTGTGGGGAAGCGACATTGGCTTGCTGATTGCCCCGAATTTCAGAATGCCCGAGATGCTTGCCCGTCATGAGGACGCAACGCGACGGCGCACATACTGGGGCGCCGCTGTGATGGTTGGTAAAGCGCATCCCCTGCGAAGCGAGCCGATCGATGTTCGGTGTCGGGATTTTTGTTTGGCCATAACAACCGAGTTCGCCCCAACCCAAATCGTCGGCCAAAATGAATACGACATTCGTTTTGCTGGCCGGTGCGGTTTCATTTCCAATTGCGTTGTCAAGTAAAGACAAGTAGCCCAGAGCAAGAACGAAACTCAGGTAAAGTAGCCCTTGTTTTGAGATCGAATGTGTAGCTGAAAATCTCATTCGGAATTGAGCCGAAAAAAACGAGAAAACTCGAAAAAAAGGACGAATCCGAAACAAGATAAACATGTGATTTTCTTGGGCTTTCTTTCGGCTAAAGCACCTTAGGAATGAATATGGTTTTGGAACCAGCATTATGTTGTCTCTTTGACTCGCTAGAATCCCGGTCGAGTGCACGCAATCGTCGCGGAGCAACGAGCGACATTGTCGCCCTTCGCTCTGCGAAGGTAGCGCGACGCCGCAGTTTCGACTATAATACCGATCCCTTTCCTTAGCCACCCTCCTGGAGTTCTGCGATGAAAATGGTCCCTTCCCGTGTTCGCTTCTTAACGCTAACTGCTCTCCTTTCACTAGCCCAGACACCCACTCAGGCCCAGACACCTCAGGCCCAGACACCTCAGGCCCAGACACCTCAGGCCCAGACACCTCAGGCCAAAACACCTCTTCAGGCCCAAGCTCCCAAAGACGAAGCTCCTTGGGTGCCACTATTCAATGGCAAGGATCTATCGGGCTGGGTACCAGTCAACGTGTCACCTAAAACATTTACCGCTCGCGATGGGATGATCATTTCGACGGGCAAGCCCACCGGCGTCCTTCGAACCGAAAAGATGTACGAAAACTGCATCGTTGAGCTTGAGTGGCGACACATGAAGGAAGGTGGCAATGCAGGCCTGTTTCTCTGGGGCGACGGTGTCGCAGCGCCAGGTATCCCGTTCACTCGCGGGATCGAAGTTCAGATCCTCGACAACGCTTATAATGCCAAAGGAAAAAACGAATGGTTCACAACCCATGGCGATATTTTCCCGATCCACGGAGCGAAGATGACACCTGCGGGCAAGGTCGCATTGAGTGGTGTGAGGAGCTTTCCAACCGAAGAATTGTCAAAGAGCTCGCCCGAATGGAACCACTATCGCGTCGTTGCCAACGATGGTGAAATTCGGTTGAGCGTCAACGGAAAAGAAGTGTCCGTCGGGAAAAGCTGCTGGCCTCGCAAAGGCTATCTCTTCCTTGAGTCCGAGGGTTCTGAGTGTCACTTCCGTAACCTTCGTATCCAAGAACTCCCTTCGACCAACGCGACTGAAACAGAAACCGCGATTTCAGGTGAGGGGCGAGTACCTTTATTCACCGGCATCGACTTAGACAACTGGAAAGTTCCTGAGGGAGACAATGGGCACTGGAAGGTAGCGGGTGAAGTGTTGGACTACGATGGCGAAAGCGAAGCCAAGGGAGAAAAATCACTATGGTCGGAACGCGAATACGAAAACTTTCAATTGATTGTCGATTGGCGAATCAAGGAGACTCCGTACACCAATCCCAACGTAGCCCAGATATTGGCGGATGGTTCTGAAGCGGTTGACGCGGACGGCAAGCCCATCAAGCTTTCGATTCCAGATTCGGATTCGGGCATCTTGTTGCGAGGAAGTTTAGCGCATCAAGTGAATATCTGGTGCTGGCCAATCGGGTCGGGTGAAATGTATGGCATTCGACGGGACATGAAGATGCCGAAAGAAGTTCGAGCAGCCGTAACTCCCAAAATGAAAGCGGATAAACCGATCGGCCAATGGAACCGCTTTGAAATCACGGTTCGTAAAGAGACCGTTACCGTGGTCTTGAACAACGAGACCGTCATCTCCGAAGCGACGATTCCTGGAATGCCGCTCCGAGGCCCCGTTGGATTGCAACACCACGGCAGCAAAAAGGATGGCAAGTGGACAAGTCCTCCGGCCCTCGTTCAGTTCCGAAACATCAGCATCAAAGAACTTCCATGAACTGGCAAGAGAGCCGCGCCGCCTGCCGAGCTAGGTATGTCGCGAAATACGATGACGCGGAGAGCAAGGCTTACGACGGATATGTTGGCACACTTTCGGACGAAGACGAGATCGCGTACCTGAGCGATATGTCGCGATTGTTCCGTTTCGAGCCGGGAATGTCCGTGCTCGACGTCGGGGCTGGGACAGGTTCGTTGAGCAAAGTCTTGACTCGTGTACCAGGCTTACGCATGACCGCAATGGAGCCATCGCCATCGATGCGGAACCTGTTTCGCGGGAAGCCAGAGCTTTCGAATGTCAGTCTCGTTGCCGGAGGTTGTGACGACCTAGACGACCGGGCGATTCTTGGTGAGGCCAAGTTTGACGTTATCGTTTCAAGGCAAGTGGCAAACGGGCTTTTCGATCCGTTAGTCGCTTTTCAAAACTGGCACTATTGGCTGGTTCCGGGCGGTACCGTGATTGTCATCGACGGATTTTATGGGCGCGACGGATGGCGTGGTATCTGGGAAGAAGAGGTGGATGTCCTGCCTCTTTCGGCTTGCCAGACAATGGCGACGATACCCTACCTTCTTGAAGCGTCTGGCTTTCGCATTGATGCGGTCGAGATAATGGACGAGACCAATAAAAGGCCCGCGACGCGAACCAAACGCTACATCGTCGTTGCTAAAAAGAATTCTTCAATTTTTGGTACAATCCAAAGCTGAAGACACATTGCATGTGCCGCGGTCATTAACCCTGCAGCACATTCCATGTGTCGCAACAAACCCACCTTCCTTCCTCAGTAAACATCCACCTCATGCGTCTACAACGTTTCATCTGCATCGCCTCTTTGCTTCTCCTCCAGACCGCCAGCGCCCAAGCCGATAACTGGCCTCAATGGCGTGGCGTGCAAGGGGACGGTATTTCCAAGGAAAAGAATATTCCGACCAAGTGGAGCAAAACCGAAAAGGTAGCTTGGCGAACACCAATGCCTGGCCAAGCAGGTGCAACTCCGTGCGTTTGGGGCGATCGAATTTATACGACTAGCGCCGATGGAACCGATCTGGTCGTGCTTTGTTTGAATGCGACGGACGGAAAGATCTTGTGGAAACAAAAAGTAGGCGAGGGAAATCAGGACGCGCGGTCCGGCGAAGGCAATTCAGCATCGCCATCACCATCGACCGACGGCGAACATGTTTGGGTCTTCTTTGGCACCGGTGCACTTGCTTGTTACACCAAAGACGGAATAGAAGTCTGGAAATTTAACGTTGGCGATCGCTTCGGAAATCTGGATATCCAGTTCGGCATGACCTCCACTCCGGTGCTCGATGGCGACGGACTCTATCTGCAACTCATTCATGGTCGAATGAAGCAGGGGGACCAGTCCCGAACAGGCAAGGTCGTAAAGCTCGAAAAGTTAACAGGAAAAACCGTATGGGAAGTGGACCGTGTGACCGATGCTCAGTTCGAGTGCAAACACTCCTATGCATCCCCGTTCATCTACGATGACAAAAAGTCGAAGGTTCTGGTTGTGCATGGCGCCGATTGCACAACAGGCCACGAGTTAGCTACTGGTAGGGAGCTTTGGCGTTTTGGGACACTCAATGGTCCAACCGCGCTGAATCCCAAGCCCAACGACATTACTTTTCGTTTCGTTGCATCCCCCTGTGTCGATCCCAAGAGTAACACCATCATCATCCCGACGGCCAAAGAAGGACCTGTCATTGCGGTCAAGGTTTCTGAGCTGCAGGGTGATAGCTCTGCAAAAACATCGGCCGTCGTATGGAACTTGCCAAGGACACCAGACGTTTCGATACCGCTCGTGGTCGATGGTCTTGTTTATATGTTGAACAAGGACGGCAAATTGCAATGCGTGGAGTTGGCGACGGGCAAAGAAGTTTACATGAATCGTACGTACACAGGCCAGCACCGAACGAGTCCGTTGTACGCAGATGGCCATCTCTATTTCGGCTCCAACGACGGCCATTTTACAGTAGTCAAAGCGGGCAAAGATTTCGAGGTCGTCAGTACGATGGACATGGGCGAAGCGATCACTGCGTCTGCAATTGTGTCGAATGGAACCTTGTATATCCGATCCTACGAAGCCTTGTACGCGATTCGCAACTGAATGGCACGCTCCGTTGTGCGGTCCGCTAGCACGCCAAGTATATTGCGAACTAGGGCGCTAGGCCTAGCTGTGCGACAAAGGCCAGTTTTGAGAAAATTTCACAAGTTTGATTCCGTTTTTTTGCTCCATTTTCAGACCGAGAAGCAGGGCAATCTGAAGCACGAAACTAGTTCTGTTTGCACTGCAGTCAAAGCCCGGAGGGCGACACATTTTTGCCGGTGGCTTACGCCACCGGCAGAGATGTGTCGCCCTCCGGGCTATCAGACTACAGGCCCGAGTTCACTTATGAAGTAAAGGAATGATGGCATCCCATTTTGAAAATAGCTCGATGTCGTCAACGTCGGATCACCAGGATCCGATTGTTATAACTGTCAGTGATTGTGAGTTCGCCTGTTTTCGGATGGATGGTTACTCCGTGAGGGCGGGCTAATTGGCATGCGGTCGGTGGGCCGCCTACGCCTTCTTTGCCCGAGACACCAGTACCTGCGATGCGGGTGAGGGTACCTTCGGCTGGGTTGTATCGGCGAATGAGATGATTTTCGGCGTCTGCAATGATGACCCTGTTTTCCAAATCCACGCAAAGATGTTTTGGGCCGTTCATCATGGCTTCGACGGCTGGTTCTTGCCGCGATTTTTCAGGCCCTTTTTTGCCGGTCGCATTGACCAATGTTTCAATCTTGCCATCGGGCCGAACGACCCGGAGCGCATTTCCGTTGCGTTCGAGAATATAGACGTTTCCAAGTCGGTCTTCGGCTACCGCTCTCGGATCGACTAGAGGTGCATCTATCGCGATCGCCCCATTTTTCGGGATCCCCTTGGTACCGTTTCCTGCGACAACGGTCGATTTCCCCGTTTCTAGATCCAGTCGATGGATGCGAATCAAGTCGGCAATGTAAAGCTGTTTGCCCGACATGCTCATCGAAATGCAATAGGGGCCAGCGGCTTTTGCTTTGTCGAGCGAAACTTCGAAACCCTTCAGCGAATCGACCAGATTGGTTTTCGGATCCACTTCGCGAATGCGTCCATTCCATGTATCGCTAATAAAAATCCGTCCACTGGGCCGAATGGCTAAGTTGTGCGGGCCGTTGAATCGGGCGGATAATGCAGGCCCGCCATCCCCCTCGAGGCCAGGTTGGCTTTGACCAGCTACGTGCGATAATATCCCAGCCTCATTCACTTTCAGCAGGCGATTGCCAGAGGCCATTTCTACGATCCACATCTGGCCAGTCCCATCAAATGCGGTGCCGAATGGCTCCTTTAGTACGGCTTGCGTTGCGGGTATGTCGACGGCATTCGTGTGACCTCCCGCTACCAATTGGATCTGCTCCTGACCATAAGAGCGATCCGTGACGAACAGCATTGATGACAGCCAAAGCAGGAGTGCGGAGAACAGTGACGGGGAGTTTAGATTCATGTTTATGATGCAAAAGTGTAGAACGGCGTGCCACGGACTTGGCAGTACGCCGTCGGCTGACTGTTAAATTAAACGATGTGCTTTGTCTAAACGATAGGCTTTTGTCCAAGGATTGAATCATATCGCTTCGGTTGCGACCCGTTTAAGGGACTTGCTGATAATCGGAACTCGCTGTGAGATCGCCGCTTCGCACGTTTGCAAACCAAGCTGTCGTACCGGCAGGCAAAGTGCCAGAGAAGAGCCACGCTTCACCTTGTTTTGTCAACGTCGCAGGAGTCTCGATCCACTTTCGACTGCCGGTAAATCCCGCATCGGTCGTCGTAACGAGTACAGCCACGCCAAGTGGCTTAGTGGACTTAAACTCACATTCAACTACGCCATTGGTATGCTTTCGTTTGGATTGTACGCACCATGGCGTGCCATCACGAACAACACTATCGGCGAACGCATAGCTATCGGGCAAGTTCCAAGGTGGTTCGTGACCATGGCCCATGCGAGGAATCAACGAAACCATATGCGGCCCCGGTGCTGCGTTATAATTCGCTGCGTGACTATCCAACGGAAAGTGAGTTTCCTCGGGCCACGAGAACCAAAGTGTTGGCATCGTAGCTCGATTCATACGCAGCATCGGATCCCAGACTTCACGATAGAGCGAATTCTGGCCAAGAGCTCGGCCGTATTGGTTGTCCGAATCATACAAATGACCGCAACCATAAGTCGGAATGGCGAATGCAAAGCGATCATCGATTCCAATGACCGTGCTGGCAATGACGCCACCCCATGATATCCCCATCAAGCCAACTTGGCTCGAGTCTACTTCGGGTAACGCTCTCAATAGGGAATTTGCGAGCACAGTATCCGCGACTGCGTGGTATATCCATTGATCTTTCAGCGAAACGCTTGAGTCCGCATAGATGCCTTTGCGATTCGGTCCGGGCCAAGCATGCCGCTTCCAACCCGCTGGATTATCTGGCCCCTTGAAAGAAGCATCCACCGCATCTGTTTGGCCTTCGACTGCAATGCTGATCGCTGCATAGCCTCGCTCGTTCCACTTCCGTACCCACTCTTTGAACGCAGTACCACCACCGCCATGCAATAGCACGACCGCTGGCACTTTGCCCGTTCGATTTTTGGGAATTCCTAGCCATGCAAACACCTTCGTCGGTTTCCCCTGCCAAGGTAACGTATCGTAGAAAATTGCCTTGAGCTCGCCGTCGTCCGCAAACCCTTCGGCGACTCTTGTTTCTGGTGCAATTGTCAGTTGGCTTAAGGCGAGTACTTGCTCTTGCTCTTCCTTTCGCTGTTTTTTACTGGCTGATGTCAGGTCGTCTTGCGAGCAACATCGGTCGCATTCAAAAACGAATCCGAATATGGTGATAAAAACTAACAAAACGACATTCCGAAAATCTTTCATAATCTTGCCCAATTTTTCAAAGCAAACGACGGCGACGAATCCCTTAGTGTAACACCAACCGATTCGATCAATCCACTCTAAAGATCATCTAAGCACATGAAGATGATTTTTTCTATTTCGCATTTAAGTTATCGAGTTCCTCGATGGCTCTTAGGACTCGCAGAGGGTGATCGGTTTGAATGCAATCGATTCCCCAGCCGATCGCTTGTTGGTATTGGTCGACAGTCTCGTTCCGACCAATCGCATCCGAAAAGACTTGTATCCCTCGCTTGTGACAATCTGCAATCATTTCTTTGGACAAGATGGACCATGCGGCATCGACTCCATAGGGATGGATGGCAGCAACGGCATCTAGTTGTTCTCTGTGCTTCAAGGGTGGCAACGTTCGCACTTTCGGTTCGAGCTCGTGAATTCTTTTGCAGTACTCGACCGATTGATAAACGACATGACGTTCCTCGAGATGGAACTTATGGATCGCTGCAATCAGTTCGGTCGCTCCAACTTCTTTTGCATCTAGGTAGACCCCCATTTTTTCACCTAACGCGCGAAGTCCTTCGTCGAATGACGGAACACGCGTCTCTCGAAATTGCGGGCCGAACCAATTGCCTGCATGCAGATTTTTCGTTTCCTCGTAGGTCGTTTCTCGAACCGTTCCATTTCGATCGGTCGTTCTATTCAACGTGTTGTCGTGCATGAGTACCAGATTGCCGTCGAGAGTTGTACGAATATCGATCTCGGCGTAGTCCAGCCCCAGTCTCGCGGCAACCTGAATTGCTGGCAGAGTGTTCTCCGGTGCATAGCGATTGACACCTCGATGAGCTGCGATTTTCATGGGAAACGTTAGTCCGGTTTTCCGTGCACTAAAGAACAGAAAACCAGCTGGGTCATCGGTTTGTAGCCAATCCGCTCTTGCGTCGATGGCGTTTCCCCAAAACGTGGGACTGTCCCAATCCTTTCCGAGTACCTTCACCTGAACCTTGATTCCGACAGCTTGAAACTGCTGGCATAGTGCAGGCGTTATTTCGTCGGCATCGATCTCCACGGCTGCTGGGTTGAGTCGCTTCACGAATTCATCGAACGTCATGGACTTTGGTCGAAACTTTGCCATGCAAGCCACTTTGCCCTTCGCGGTGGATTGCAATAGAGTCAGGTCTTCGGGACTACCAAAAACAATCACTTGACGCTCCATCCCAGCCGCCATGACTTCCTCGACCAAAAGCTTTGGATGGATGCTCTTGCAATCCAAAACCAAGTTGATCTTTCCTTTGGCCAGCTCCAACGCTTCGGTTAACGTCAGCAATCGGTTGCTAGCAAATCTCGTTGCAAACCAAGATCCCGCATCGAGTTTTTTTAGCTGTTGAAGTGTCAGGTCTCCAACTCGTCCAGTACCGTTCGTTGCTGCGTCGACGGTATCATTGTGAATGATAATGTGTTGGCCGTCTTTGGATATTCGGACATCGATTTCAGCCCATTCGCAATAGTCTTGTGCACACATCTCAATCGCGATTGCAGAGTTTTCAGGAGCAGCGCATGACATCCCGCGATGCACCATCACTTGGACCTTGCGAGGTGGCTGGATGGGTTGGTGAAAATCGAAATTCTGTTGAGCGAGCGCATTTGCAGATGCGAACAAGGTCAGACCAATAGACATCAACGCACTATTTTGCATATCGAGACCTTATCTGGTGTAGAGGTGCATACAATCCAAGATTGTAACACGAAGTCGAGACATTCTTCTTTTGCAACATGCTCCGCGAAACTCCGCGTTTATATATGCCCTTCTTCAGTACAGGAACGATTGAGTACAATCTTTCGACACTTTTCACGTTTCCTTTGCCGTAATAGCAATCGATTCGATTGCTGCGTGCCCCCCTTTTCGAAAAGGCCGTGGAAGCGGTTGAGCATTTCCTTTTTCATCGATTGTCCTGCATCGAAACATATATTCTCCAGGTGCGACACCGGGAAGCACCACCGCCCAATGCGCATTGGTGAAACGCATTGGCCAATGTTTCGGTTTTCCATTCCCATCAATACCATGAGTATTTGCTGGCAAACTATCATCAATGAGTCCGCCCCAACGTTGGGGTGCTGCCAGCATTTGAGCATCGCTCCATGAGCATTGAGTGAAGTAAGGATCGCTCTCGCTTCGCACCAACGTATTCGATTCCAATGAGACTTCCACTCGCGCCAGTCCGGAGACTCCGACCTGAGCGTATCCGGAAATTGGAATGGGCTCACCCGCCTTAACCTCTTTCGGAATGGATAACGTCGCTGCATACGTCTTGAGCATACTATCGACGTCGTTGTTTTGCTCCGCATACGTGTCATTGGCATGGGCAAGATTTGTCAATAGGACGCGTGACAACCACTTGATCGATTTGAAACCGTAGGCCTCAGGCACAACCATCCGAACCGGTCCGCCTCGCTCGGAATCAAGCCATTCGCCATTCAGCTTGTAACATAAAATCACAGGTGGCAAATCAAACGGATCCTCCAACACACGTCCGATAGGGAGCGAACTACGGAACATTTGTTTTGGATCATCATTGTGGTACCCATGATAGTGCACCCGCCGAATGTTCTCTTTGGGTTGGGTCAGCCAAATCACTTCTCGCAGCGGAACACCTTCCCAGAGTCCCATCCCTAGCGGGCAGCCTAAATTCAAGCATGTCATTACCTTAAGGAATCGTACGGCGTGTTTTTCGCCAATCTGAAGCAATGCATCGAAATCGAGGGCCGTACCATCTGCCTTGATCAACGTCTTGCCAAGGGAGGCTGGGTGGTCAGGGTCCGAAAGAACCTCGAGCTTCCATGTCTCACGCGTCAATCCGACGGAGCGTTTCTTTTCCTCGGACAAGGAATGCGGTAACGGTTTCCCTCGCGAGACATCGCGGAATTCGTCCTGGGGCGTAAAGTAGGGTTCACGGCGAGCACCAGCTTTATCCGGCCTCTGTTTTTGTGAGGGAGCGGCGATTAGGTTTTCGCCAGCCATAGCCAAGATATCTGTTGGAGCGAGGGCAACACCACATAATCCAAGTTGCAAAAAATACCGTCTCGCGAGAGACATGTGTTCGCTGGCAAATTCTATTTGGTCCATCGCATTGCTCCGGAAGGAAATGGGTCCACAACGCGGATCGGCGAAACTTGGATTCTACCGTAGGCAATTTGCCTTAAGTGCATCGATTATTTGCCTCGCCAACTCCACGTCGCCGGACCGACGGCAGGTGTTCATCCAGTCGTCGTAGAAATGCACATTACTATACTTCATTTCAATAAGCCTATCCAAAAGGAGTCGGGCCTCTTTGTCAAATTTAGCATCGCGCGAAGTCAAGCATTGGAGCATGAAATTGTGCATGTCGTTCGGAAAGAGCGATTCGAGGACCTCCAACGCGTTCAGGCAGTCCTCAGGTCCCGCGTCCGCCATCCTCGATTCTTCGGGGTAACTGGAAATCGAAATGGCCTCGCGTTTGTATGTTCGAATTTGATCGAACGCAGAATTGGTTTTGAAGATGTCCTTGACCGCTGTTTCGCCGACCGACTCACGAAACGCTTTGAAATACTCCTCGGTTTGTTTTTGGGGGCGACTGCACTGGAAGGACTTTTTACGATTGTCACGATCAATGGCATTCCATGTTGCGTCGAGTAAGCATAGGTCATAGTTTACGCAGGCTAGGTCCAGCAATACTGGCTTGCCTGACCGGCTACGTGTCGCAATGACCGCAAAATACACAGCCGGATGATCCAATAGATCGTTCAAAGGAGTGCGTTGAAAGTTGTTTGTGCCACTCGACTCGACCATCGTGCGTCCTCCGAATCGAGAGGGCAATTTCGCATCTAATGCTTGTCGCAGTCGATCGTACTCTTTGACCAAATCGTCCGTTGCACGCTTCCTCTCAGGAGATGGAGTCGACGCAGGACGGTTGGTGAGCTGGCTTTGCCCCATCGTTAATTTGCCTGAGCCTTGACGCGAATTGTTGCACACTCGAATCAATGGAACCATCGACTGCCCAATACGAATTGCCGGAAACGCTTGAGCGTCTGGAAGTTGCTCCGATATGCGAGGATGGTTGGCATACAGTGCGATCGCCTCTGCGCCCAATTGAAATCTCTGTTCGGGCGGGAGTTCGGCATATTGAAATAGATAGTTTCCAATTACTTCAGGGTCCATAAGTTCGGTAAGACCACGGCTATTGTTTGCGTTCACAGCGCTTACGATTTGATTTGCTAACGATTCTAATTCGCTATTGCTGAGGAGCGTTGAATCAAAGGATGTGCCAATACCTGCGGGACGAATGGGCGATACGCTTGGGGGGATTTCTCCGATATGCACCCATCGACTTGGGGTTTCGAATACCTCGGGTTGAGTACGAGGCTGTTCGAGAGGTGCAATTGGAATCACTTTCGGTTCGTCTTCTAGGAATTGCTTTGGTGCTGTTTGCTCTACCTCCATAGAACTCAACTGCTGAGGAAGCCATTGGTCGGGGACACTCAATATGCCTTGAGCCCACATTGCAATGACTGATAACGTTACGCAGGTCATCAGCAATAGGGCAACACCAGCGATCATTCTCTCAATACCAAACCGCTCGTAGTCGTCGAGAACAATCGGTTGGCGTGTATGGTGAAACTCACCCAGCGATTCGAAAACAGGGTTTAGCGGCGGACTTGAACTTTTGTGTTGCCTAATCCTAAATGCTTCTGCCACGGCCCGTTTCGCAGCGAGTTCCCGGTCAAGCTCACTCGACATGGATTCAGCTGTACCGCCGGGGATCTTAAAAATAGCCTTGCATTGCCTGCACTCGCACAATAGACCGGCATCCTGATATTCATAGTCCATCACAAGACCACATTGGCATCGCAACTTGCCAGTCGTCAATGCAACCGGTGCAGGAATCGTAAATACACGAGAACACCAAGGACATCTTCCGACTTTGTTGAAGTCCCCGAATGCCACGTTAAGCGGCTTGCCACATTCGCATTGGATTCTATACATGAAACTTATTGGTTCTTTCCCGACTCATTGAGCTGGTGAGTCGGGACGCTCCAAACACGTTGATGCAGAGAGTTGCCAAACAAATACAGAATCACGAAAACACATGCTAGAAATTCGGGCATCTTGTGGGCGAAGCACATTGAACGCGGGCACATCTGAATCTGGCATGACTACGCCAATTCAGAGTCACACTCTTTATAATTCACGGCAGCGATTCTTGCAATCAAACTCGACATCGACTAGATCGTTCCTTTAAATTTCCGTCGGCAACAACTCTTTTTAAAACAAACCTTAACCACGAAATCCACGAACGACACGAAAAAGACCATCTGCTCTGGCTCAATTATTGGCCTCGGTTTTCATGTCCTTTTTTTCGTGTGATTCGAGTCTTTCGTGGTTAAGGTTTGTTTCGACGAAAATTCGCGTCATCAATCTACAAAGACGAACTCGTTCAAACTCAGAATGGATTGGCACCAATCGGTGAGTGCCAAGTCATGGCCGTTTTGCTTACCAGCGCCAATGTAGTCCGCCTGCTGTTGGCCAATGAAGTCGATCGCAATCGCTGATTCTAGGGCCGTTGGGCTTCGTGATAAACACTCGCGGTAAACGGCACGCACTTGTGTCTCAAGATCGCTGCCCGCTCCCTTGGCTTTTCCTGCCAGCCCTTCGGCATACTCTCGCACAATTGGGCTGTTTAACATAAGTAGTGCCTGGGGTGCGACGGTCGTATTGCTTCGAATCGCTAAGTCCTGCAATGTGTCTGGAGAGTCAAAGAGACTAAGCATGGGAATCAACTGACTACGCTTTACGAAAAAATAAATGCTCCGTCGGTTCATCTTCATGTCCATCGTCCCGGCACCAAACTGCTTCGTGTCCAGCTTACCGCTGACCGACAACAGCGAGTCCCGAATGATTTCCGCCTCTAGCCGACGCGGAGTGAATCGCCAAAGCGTTGTGTTGTCATGATCGACCAACAATCGAGTCGATTCTGCCTTCGAAGATTGACGATACGCTGCTGACAACATCATCTGCTTATGCATGTCTTTGAGCTTCCAACCGCCGCGAATCAGTTCGCTCGCCAGATAATCGAGAAGTTCGGGGTGCGTCGGCCGAGTGCCTTGGGTGCCGAAATCGCTTGGGGTAGCGACTAGCCCAATCCCGAAGTGATGTTGCCACAAGCGATTGACGATGACTCTCGCTGAGAGCATGCCTGCGCCGTTCTCCGTGTCTGTGACCCAGTTGGCCAAGGCGGTTCGACGAAAGCTCGTCGTTGCGCCCGACGGTGGAGCCGAAATCCAATGCTTCGGGCCATCGGCGTGTTTGGTTAACACGGTCAAAAAACGCGGTTCAGCCTCGGTTGATTTCTGGTTCGGGTCACCTCGTTTGAGGATAAATGTCTTCTCGTAGAAATCTGGGCCTTGAGTGTGCAGCCGGACCGCAGGCACCCCTTCGCTGGAAATCAGCATCTTGACCAAGGTAGGTTTAGGCTTCGCGGCGGCATGTATCTCAACGGCCTTAGCCAATACCATTCGGGCTTCATCGCGAGTCTTGTACCAATCGAGCAGCAACTGGCGCTGTGACTCTGTTGCCTTCGCAATAGGTTTCTCCCCAATCGCGGCGAACGTTTCCTGGATCGCGATCAAATCGCCACCGATTTCAACCTTAGCTGGTCTGGGTGCTGTTGTGATACTGAGTCTCGTTTTGCCGAAGTTGTGTTGATCGTTTCCATTGAACTCCAGCATGAACTCCAACTCCGTTCCACCTTCGAATCCGATATCGTCGGTTAATTCGAAGACTGCGGCGTGGTCTTTTCCGAATTGCGGGTCGACCGCCCATCCAGTCTTGGGATCAGCATCGATCGCCAACGCGACGCTTAGGTTAACGCCTTGCTCAAAGGTCGCTTGCGGGTTCTTCAATGTGACCGAAAGAGGTTTCCCTGCACCGTTTGTCGGTCGAGCAACCAAGCTGACATTGGTCAAATCAAAGTTTCCATTGGGTGCGCGGCCAGGTCCGCTTTTCGCCATCGATGAGTCCGCTAAGGCTTCGATGCGAATCGCTGTAATGTTTTTCTGCTCTGTTTTTGCGACGAACTTATAAGTGTCGAACTTTGGGTTTTGGCCCGTCGCTAAAAACGAGCCATCGTTTTGCTTCGTGAGCGTTGCGCCACCAGACGAAGTTGCCGTCATCGGTTCGAGAATGAGCCACGTTGTGCTGCTAACAACCGTGTTGGCCTTACGCCAACGATCAAATCGATCGCTCAGTTCGTCCCGATCGAACGACTCGAGCTTGGCCACCAAGGGGGCATGCTCCGCTTCGTAGGTCGCTAGTTTGGCTTTGTCCCCTTCCGGATCGGTCGGGACGTCGAGATCGCTTCGGACAGTCGTGGTGAACGCGCTAACTATCCCGTAGTAGTCCGCGTTGGAAATAGGATCGAATTTATGATCGTGGCAGCGAGCGCAACCGACGGTCAAGCCGAGCATCGTCGTGCCAACGGTTCGCGCCATGTCGTCCAGCTCATCGTAACGTTCCTTTTCGGCTTGGTTGGCCGTGATCTGTGTCGCATGTACGCCAGCCGCCAAGAATCCGGTTGCTGCCAGCGCTAGCGGGTTGCTTGGTGCAAACTCATCGCCTGCCAATTGCCATTTGAGAAACTGGTCGTAAGGCATATCTTCGTTTAAGGCTCGGACGACGAAATCGCGATAGTGGAACGCATTCGGTCGATCGTAGTCTTGTTCAAAACCGTGGCTTTCGGCAAAGCGAGCGAGGTCGAGCCAGTGTCGCCCCCAGCGCTCACCATAGTGCGGACTACTGAGCAATCGATCGAGTACTTTCTCGTAGGCATTGGGCTCCGAATCGTTGAGAAACGCGTCTACTTCGGAAGGTGGCGGCGGCAAACCAATCAAATCCAAGTAAGCTCGCCGAATGAGCTTTACTTTGTCGGCCGGTTCGCTTGGTGCGATGGCTCGTTCCTTGAGTTTCGCCATAAGAAACCGATCGATGGCGGTTGTCAACCATCTTGGATCGCTGCCCTGTAGTTGCTCATCGCTCGGCGGCGTGACGACCTTGAGAGGTTGATAGGCCCAATGATGTCGTTCGGATTCGAGATCGATCGTTCGCTGCTTGGCGTGTTTTGATGCTTCACTGCGAGGGTCCGGCGCGCCCATCTCGATCCACTTGGTCAGCAGCGAGATTTCTTTGTCGGGCAGTTTCCCTTCCGGAGGCATTTGGGTTGCAGCCGTCTCGGAATAGCCGATGGCTTGCACAAACAGACTCTCCGACGGCTTGCCTGGTACGATTGCTGGTCCGCTATCGCCACCTTTTTGCCACCCAGGTCGACTGTCTAAGTACAAATTTGCATGCAGTTCTTTTGCCTCAGCGCTATGGCATTTGTAACAGCGATTCTGAAGCAGAGGACGGATGTGCTCTTCAAAGAACGCGAGCTCCGCCGGTCGGATCTTGTCTGCCTTAGGTGACGGTTCATCGTCGGCTCGCAATGGACAAATGGATACAACCGTCAAAACCAACGCACAGGCGAATTCACAAATCCCAGGGCCCCTACGGCTCGGTTTCACCAACGATGATGCAGGACTCATTAAGCCAAAATCTCCGTGACAACGCGAGCGGGTTCGACGCCTGTTAGTTTGGCGTCAAGTCCATTAAAAGGGTAGGTGAAGCGTTCGTGATCGATACCCAATTGATGCAGAATCGTGGCATGCAAATCGCGAACGTGGACGCTATCCTTGACAATGTTGTAGCAATAGTCGTCCGTCTCCCCGTGGGTAACGCCAGGCTTGATGCCGCCACCGGCAAGGAACAAACTAAAGCACCGTGGATGGTGGTCTCGGCCGTAACTCTCCGTCAATGCACCTTGTGTGTAGACCGTCCGACCGAACTCGCCGCCCCAAATGATGAGCGTGTCGTCCAAAAGTCCGTGTTGCTTCAGATCTTGAATGAGAGCGGCCGTGGGTTGGTCTGTGTCCTTGCACTGTCCTCGAAGTGCATTGGGAAGATTGCCATGGTGGTCCCAGCCCATATGAAACAACTGGATGAACCGAACTCCACGTTCTGCCAATCGCCGAGCCAACAAGCAATTGGCTGCGTACTTGCCAGGCATATTCACCTCAGGGCCATACAAATCGAGAATGTGTTGCGGTTCGCTTTTGACGTTGGCCAATTCAGGAACGCTGGTTTGCATTCGGAAGGCCATTTCGTACTGTGCGATGCGAGTCGTGATTTCGGGATCGCCGGAATGCGATAGTTTTTGTTCGTTGAGATCTCGAACCTCATCAAGCATCGCTCGGCGCAGATCGCGGTCCACGCCGGGAGGGTTTGAAAGATAGAGAACTGGATCGCCCGCATTTCGGAACTTCACTCCTTGGTACTGCGTCGGCAAAAAACCGCTTCCCCAAAGCCGATCGTAAAGTGGCTGATCGTCGGTGCGTCCAGTCCCCTTGCTTGTCAAGACCACGTAGGCTGGCAAGTCTTGGTTCTCGCTACCCAGTCCGTATGCTAACCACGAGCCAATACTTGGTCGGCCAGGTAACTGGTTGCCAGTCTGAAAGAACGTGATGGCTGGATCATGATTGATGGCTTCGGTATTCATGCTCCGAACGATTGCGAGTTCGTCAACCAACTCGCCCGTGAACGGCATCAGTTCGCTCCAATCCGCTCCGCACTTTCCCTTTTTCGAAAATTTGAAAATGGAGGGTGCGACCGGAAAGGTCGCTTGTCCGGACGACATCCCGGTCAATCGCTGGCCATTGCGAATGCTGTCTGGCAAATTCTCACCACGATACTTCTCCAGCGTCGGTTTGTAGTCAAACAACTCCATTTGGGATGGTGCGCCCGACTGAAATAGATAGATGACGCGTTTGGCTTTGGCCGCCATATGGGGCAAGTCAGAGAGGCCACCAGCGTTCCGTGTTGCTTGGTCCCCCTTGGCATCGCTTGAGGATAGCCCAGCGAGCGCTGCGAGTCCAAGACCACCCGCTCCGTTGGACAAAAACGAGCGGCGATTGATCACGTCTTGAAGGTGTAGCAGTTGATTTTGATGGTTCATGCTATTCTTTCGTTACCGTTTCATCCAAGTTCAAAATCACGCTGGCCGTAATGGTGTAGGCCGCTAGTTCCAACGGGTCGAGATCACCGTTGGGCTTCTTTTCACCCACGCTTAGCAGTTTCTTAGCGGATTCCGGATCGGCTGCGAAGCTCTTGTTGCGTCGTTCGAGACCAGCCAGTAGGGTATGGAGTTCTCGCTCGGTGGGCTTACGAGCGGTCGCGAGTTGAAACGCAAAACGAATGCGTTCCTGACCTGTCGAACCACCCTCGGTGAGCATGCGTTCGGCAAGTGCCCGCGAAGCTTCGACGTAGGTCACTTCGTTGAGGAGCGAGAGAGCTTGAAGGGGCGTGTTGGTTCGAGAGCGACGCACGACACACATTTCACGGCCCGGCATGTCGAAGATCAGCATGTTCGGGGGCGCGCTGGTCCGCTTCCAGATCGTATACATGCTTCGCCGATAGAGGCCAGCGTCTTTGTCGTGTTTGTAATTTCGAAGATTTCCATAGACATTGATTTCATCCCAGATCCCTTCGGGCTGATAGGGTCGAACTGGTGGACCACCCACTTTCTCAACCAACAGTCCGCTGATCGCCAGAGCGTTGTCCCGAACCAGCTCCGCTTGCAAACGAAACCTTGGTCCACGAGCGAGCAAACGATTCTCAGGATCACGTGACATCAGTTCAGGTGTTACATTGGATGATTGCCGATAAGTCGCACTCATGAGAATGGTCTTAAGCATTGCCTTGGTATCCCAGCCAAGACGGATGTATTCGGTTGCCAGCCAATCGAGTAGTTCTGGATGGCTTGGGAATTGAGACTGCATGCCGAAGTTCTCACTCGACTTGACGATTCCTGTGCCGAAGAGCAGTTCCCAATAGCGATTGACTTGGACTCTCGCTGTTAATGGATGCGATGGGTCGACGAGCCATTTCGCAACTCCCAACCGGTTGTTTGGTGCACCGTTTGGTAATGGCGGTAGAGCCGAAGGTAGCGAGGCCGTGACCTTTTCACCAGGCTTGTCGTATTGTCCTCGAACGAGCACAAAGCAATCGCGGGGTTGCGGCGTTTCTTGCATCACCATGACCGTGGGGATGCTTCTTTCAAAGTCTGCTTTTGTCTTTTTCGCGGCTTCTCGAGTTGCTGTCGCTCTCGCCACCGGACTCTCCGAGAGCGTTCGATAGTAATCGACGATCGATTTCTTTTGTTCCTCGGAGCGGTTCTCGGCTGGCACCAAGATTGCAGCTACGAGCGGTTCGGGCAATGGACTCAAGATCGCTTCGCTGATCTCGGACTCGTCTGTCGCTGAAAGTCGAAACAATCCTAAGTTGTGGTTGCTGAGCGATTCTTGTTTCAAGCGGATGGTTAGACGACTTCCTGTATCGAGTGCAATAGGTTCGCTGAATACAAACACAGCGTGTCGCGTAACTTGTTTCGATGGATCTAAACCATCCAAGGCCCATCCTGTTGCCGGGTTGCCATCGATTGATGCTGAGATATTCCAGTTTGCTTGCGAGTAGTCCGCGAAGGCTTTCGCAATTTTGACAGGAACGACAGTGTCGGGAGCTGATGCCGTTGTCATTTCCGCTTCCACTTCACCCAAGACGATGTTTCCGTTCCCTTTTCTTCCGAAGCCGTTGGCAGCGAGGGAAGCGTGTGGAATGGCTTCCAGCTGAATGGCTGTAACCTTTTTCGGCTGAGTCGCTTTGTGTGAGAGAGAATAGACGTCCAATGCCGGTGTTTTGCCGGAGACTTGGATCGTCCCGTCTGCCTGCATTTTTAGCTTGGAGCCACCATTGCTGGCTAACTCGCCATCAAGCACTCGCCAACGGTTGGTGCTTTGCAATAACTTGGGGCCGATATTCGTGGCCCATTCTGCAGCGGCTGGGATCAGCACCCCTTCCGCATCTTGAACTGATTGTTGCGCTGACGTGATGGCTGCGTCGAGCTCTTTGAGTTTAGCGACATCCATTGGGCCGGGAGTTTGGATCAATGGCGCAGTGTTGCCAGCGGATGCGACACCGGATTCAGGGACATTATTAAAGTAAGAAAAGAACTGATACATTTCCTTTTGCGAGATTGGATCGTATTTGTGATCGTGGCAGCGAGCGCATCCCATCGTCAACGCCATCCAGACAGCGGACGTCGCCTCAACACGATCGATGACCCCTTCAATGCGCCATTCCTCTGCGATTAAGCCACCTTCGCTATTCTGGCGGTTGTTTCGATTGAAGCCGGTTGCGATCTTCTGTTCTAAGGTTGCTTCCGGAAGCAAATCGCCAGCAAGCTGTTCTACGGTAAACTGATCGAATGGCATGTTCTTGTCGAAGGCATTGAGAACCCAATCTCTCCATCCGTGCATGAATCGTTGGTCATCGGATTGAAAGCCATTGCTGTCAGCGTACCGCGCGCCGTCGAGCCACCACATGGTCATGCGTTCCGCATAACGAGGTGAAGTCAGAAGTCGATCGATCACTTTTTCGTAAGCGATACTCGTTGGACGACTGTCCTTGACGAAGGCTTCGACTTCAACGACGGAGGGTGGTAGACCGGTCAGATCGAGAGATGCGCGACGGATGAGAGTTTCGCGAGTTGCTTCCGGAGATGGCGATAGGCTTTGCGACTTGAGCTTGGCAAACACTAAGGCATCGATATCGTTTACGCTCCATTGCTGGGATGCGGGGGGCACACTCGGTCTAACGGGAGGGACAAAGGCCCAGTGCTTTTTATACTCCGCTCCTTGAGCGATCCAGCGTTCGAGGATTTCTATCTCGGCAGAAGACAAGTTCTTATGCGATCGGACCGGCGGCATCCGCAGTTCATCGTTCGCAGGCAAACGAATTCGCCGAATCAGCTCACTATCGTCAGGATGGTTAGGGACGATAGCTTGTTTGGAGCTTTCGAGTTTAGCGAACGCAGATTCCGATAAATCGAGTCGCAATCCGGCCTCCACATGCTTGGGATCGGCTCCGTGGCAGGTCAGGCACTTGTCGGACAAGATCGGCCGAACGTCGCGATTGAAGTCGATTTTTTCGTCCGCAAACGCGAACTGGAAACCGGAAGCCCAATAAAGGCACAGGATAGGAAAGAATTGGAAATGCTGGAGCATCAAGATCGAGAGCCTCGGTGGTGGGAGGGGCAACCAGCGGCAGGTAAACCTCAACTTCGGCCCGAGTAGCCAGCGAGTGCGACGCGATTGCTTAATCTAGAATGATCGTCCGTCGGTGGCGCAAAGTCAATGTCCCAGAGAGCGGCGACCAAGGATTGCAGGCAAAGCCACAAAGACGTGTTAGGGCGAGCGACGGGAGAGAACATACAGAGTGCATTCCGCGATTCGTAGCTGGATTCGCCAGAATTCAGTACGTTCTGAATTCTGGCGAATCCAGCTACGGTAGTTTTCCGCCCGCCGCCGCGTCTTATCTACTGCGAACCGCTTTTTCCACCAGCAGATAGTTTGTATCGTTGAACTCCGTAAACTTGGCTGAGATCAACCAGTTAGTGGAGCGATCGTCATCTTGTAAATTCGTAGTCACCCTCTGCAAGCAAAGATTTTCTAAGCATTTGAATGATTTGGTCGCGCCATCCTCGACAAAGAGAAATCGATCACCTTGCTTCTTGAAGCGACCTTTGATGTCCGTAAGGGGTGTCCCCTCGCGCATCAGAGATTCTTGCTTCGACATCTGAGCTAACGACGGGCGATCGCTTGCCATAATCGCATTGGACTGAGGGAGGTCGCCACTGAGATTGACGTACGCAGCAAGAACGAGTGCCGTCAAAATCACCCAAAACGAAGAAGACTTAAGGACTCGCATGATTCATGGTTCTCAAAGAGACGGGGTTCCATTGGAATCCAAGGGACGCTCATTGGCGTCGAGGCAGTACCATAGCATGCAAGGAAATGACACCACCGACCGTGAGGAGCACGAAACCCAACCAGTTTGGTGGACGCATGTTCTTTTTCGGAGTGCCAACTTGCATGTAGGCATTTGTTGCCATACTGTTATCGGCGAGGTTTGATTTTTGTGCAAATCGGTACAACGCGCGAGTGCTGTTCTCGTTGAGAACAAACGAGTCGACCAGGCGAAACTGTAACCCTAAGAGGAACAGTATGACGCCGAACATGAAATATCGGTTTCGATCGATGTCCATAGCGATTGAATCTTTTCCGTAGCCGAGAAAACCCTTCGTGATGGTCATCGTCGTTGGCAACGGCAGCACTCGAGTAAAACAGTGTTTGTGGGATTGTGCCGAATGAAACACATGTGATGTTCGAGGTTGCAGGGACGCTCCTGCGCGCCGTCTGCGGTGCTAACCAAACAATTTTGCGAGAGGATCGTACTCATTTGCACCAAATCCAAGATGCAGATGTTTGTGCCATCCCTCGGCGGCTTTGCATTCGAGATTCGCAAGTTTTGCAACTTCTCCACCAAGCTCTAGCATGGCCTGAAGATAAGAGTTCATTCCTTGGGTTGCTTGAAGCCACTGCTGCTGTGATTTGTGACAATCCAGCATCGCTAGTTTTCGCTCGAGCACCATATCGATTGGAATGGCTAATTTGGGTATTACAGTTTCACCGGACGGTGCCCGGTTTCCGTGTGGTTGTGCGTGGTAGATCGCAACATCACCATCGAAACTTGGTTCGATTGGATTGCTTTTGAAGTTCGGGATGCCCTTGGCAAATGCAGCGGTAACAGCAAGGCGACAAGCTTCCATGTGGTCCTCCATATAATCAGAAGCAGCATGTGTTAGCACAACGTTGGGCTTAGCTTGCCTAACGATAGCTGCGACTTTAGCCAAATTTTCGCGATTGTAAAAAATGTCGAGATCATCGCAAAAAGGTGGATAGTAGTGAGCTTCCAAAAGTCTTGCCGAGCGTTCTGACTCGATGCGACGAATAGCTGCCGTTTCGTCGCGGTCGGTTACGGTGGAGCCGCAACATCCGTTTGCAATATTGCAATAGTGGATATCCCAACCAAGGTCCTTGAGCAGGAGGAGCGTTCCTGCGGCAACAAACTCAATATCATCTGGATGGGCAAAAAGTGCGAGTACGGACGGCATTGAATCAATCTCAAAAAAAGGATGGGATCAGTAGTTTCGGTAATCTGGTAATTGGATCGCAATATTGTATCGCGTGAAACGAGGCAACACTCGGACCTTGGTAAAGACTGACTGTTGGACCCAATCGTAGGCAATCGCACGGTAGCCCAAGGCCGCTTGGCATTTAGGATATCACCGTATTGTCAAAACAACGCAGGCGTCAAAGTCACCCAGGCTTAACTAACTGGCAAACGTCCAAATGGCTGAATTTCAGTTTCAATCTGGCCGATCGATGCTAGAGTTCAGGTTGATTCAGTTCGCCCAATCGCGATTTGCTGGAGTCCATCGAAGTGCCGCGTCTCTCAATCATTGTTCCTCACCTTCACGATGATTCTGGTCTCGAACTCACTCTCCTCTCAATTCTTGAGAACCGAGAGAGCGATTTCGAAGTCCTTTTAGCTCACGATGGTCGCTACAACGACCCTTATGGCTTGGATCAAGACGAAGTGATTTTAATCGAGTCGGAGCAAGGAGCCAGTTTCTCCCAACAGCTCAATTTGGCGGTCGCTTCCGCTTGCTCGCCGATCGTTCAAGTTCTGCTGCCAGGCTCGGTGGTGGACCCAAATTGGTGCGACGAAGCTCTCCATTTGCTGCAGGACAGAACTGTAACTGCAGTATGCCTACCCGTCGTTGACGTTACTACGAATGAGCTCTATCTAGGGCTCTCAGGCGAATCATTGCCACATCGTCGGGTCACTGACTCCGCTGATGTCGTGGCCGCTCCGTTGCTTTGCGGAGGAGTCTTTCGCAAACGTATGTTGAAGAGCATCGGTGGATGGCTGGAGCCATGCACGCGGGAGATCGCTGAAGTCGAATTTGCTCTTCTGGCTTCCGCCATGGAATTCGAAATCGAGGCGGCGGAAGAAGTCACGGTACACGCTTCGAAACGAGTGGCCGCTGGTCATGAAGCGGGATACGAAATTGGCCGTGCCTGTGGGCAATTGGCATGTGCGTATTCGTCGATTGAAGAGAGTGGAGTCGTCATCGATTCTCTCGCACGACGGCTTGGGCATCTAGCCGGTGGATTGATGAGCCCCAAGACGGTTGCGGAACGACTGGGTTGGGTGATGGGGATCCGCGACAGGACCTTTGTTCGCTCTGTTCAAAGCCGCTTGGAGTTGGCGAGTTTGGCGATGGAGACAGAACGAAGTACGGTTCAGAACAACGAGAAGCGCCGGGCGGCATAATCGCAATAGCACGGTTCGTTGCTGGATTCGTAAGAATTCCGATGTAACTGAATTCTCACGAACTCAGTTACATTACGTGCCAATCAATGCACATGCAATTGGCGGAGGCGACTCAGGCCATCGAGCAGGGAGCGTCGTTTTCCGCTTGCGGCGACCAGTCCTGCATTTGGGAAGGCGTGGTCTTCTCGATCCGAATATTGGTTCCAAAATATTCCGTGAACATTGCTCTTGGCGAGCAGCATCTGCACGACTTCCAACCCGTTTACGGGCATGCGTTCTCGGGTCGCAGGAGTCGCATTCATGTTGGCGAGCACCGGTGCAATGGGTTCGCCGGATGGAAGTTCGATCGAGCCGCTGTCGGACATTTGTGACTGATCCCACCACGGATAGTTTGGGTAACGCCAATTCGAAACCAGTTCAGATTTGGAGGTTGCCATTGGGTCGGTTTGCAGATGGCAGGGTGCGGAGACGTGAGCCAAGAGAGGCAGCCCCAGGATATTCCAATGATCGATCAAGTCGGAAACATCGACGAGATCTCGCGGCATCGACCCGCCTTGCCAATAGTTGAAATTGAGTTCGAGACCTAATCCTGAAAGGCCTAGATCTGCACGGATGAGAGCATCGGCAAAGTGCAAAGGGCTAATGCCATCGGACTTTTGTCCCAAGTATTCAGCCCACGGCGCATCGATGTTGAGGACAACCGGTGTTTTGGGATCGCTTCTACGGACGGCTTGAATAACACCGACAGCCAAGTGCAATACTTGTTCGTCGGTGATGCCCAATGTGTTGGGGGCGTTCAGACCCGCCGCTGCCGACCACAAGTGAACTTGGCCGCGGTATCTTTCCACCATCATCGTGGCATGCTTGCAAGCGGCCTCGTACATCGATTGGAAATCGCTGAGGAGATAAAGCCACTTAGGCACAGCATGCGATTGAAGATTTAGCAGTGGGCCTCCGAAGATCCTTAGCGAATTGCGTCGCGCCCACTGGAGTTGTGAGTCGATAACGGCGAGCGCCGATCCTTTGGATTCGGTTTCGAGTTGGCCCATTTCCATCGAGATGTTGATGGTGTTGATAGCTGGTAGTATGGCTTCTACATCTTGTTCCCAGGCTTTCGACGGTGCAAGCTTGACACCCAAGAGAGTGCTGAGTTGCTTTTCGGACTGATGACGTGCATGCAAAGCCTGTGAAATAAATGCCCGACAGAGTGGTTTTGATGCGCTCACGGCGAAATCGATGGCCATCTGAGCGAGCTTGACACAACGGTCTAAATCGTCCGCCGCTAGAATCGCTTGAACAAACGCCGAGACGGAGCGATCCATGAGTGAAGCAAATGCTTCAGGCAATTTAAGTCCGAGGCGTTGCCAATCGATTCCCCGACCGCGAATGCGATGAAGGGTTCCTCGGGCGAGTTCGAGGTGTAGGAGATAGGGGGTCTCTTGGCATCGCAGAGACGCGGTCGAAAGCATGATCGGCCCGTACTCTTCGGTCGGCCAAACGATCGACAATTTTCCGGATTCGTTGACCGCCCGCTCGATGATCAAGCAGTCTTTTTCGACTCGATTTTTGCTAGCCCAAGGTATCCCTTCGATGCCAGATACGAACGCGGTGCCCCATATTTGCGCGTCGTAGCTTTGAGCATCTGGCACTCGAAATCGCAGTTGACCCATGCAAAACTCGACAGGGAATTCGGTAAAGGAAAGATTGTTTTGGGGTAGTCGTGGGATGGGCAGTGTACTCGATGCCGAGTCGATCAGCAATTTGGCATGCATTTGGGGCGTCAGATTCAATATCCTTTCCAGTGTCCACAAGCAGCTTTTTTCTTAGCACGACGCGCAAGCTAGTGAATTCGAAGCCAAAATCACTAGCTTGCGCGTTTTGAAGTTGTACTGTATTAAGAAATGTAGCTGAATTCGTGAGAATTCAGACACTTTGCAATGAAGACGCGGCCAGAATTCTCATGAATTCTGCTGCGAAATCACAAGTGTGCAACTTCAAGACTTGCGCGTCGCGCTAGGACAAAAAATGTGCATCCAATAGCGTGGAGGCGAGGTCGTGCTAGTCTATAATTCGTGGGAGTGAATGCGAATTTCGTTAACTTAGTGAGTCGAAACTAATGAAACTAACAAGCCTTTTGTCTTTTGGCCTCGTCGCGTCGTGGATGGTCTCGTCCTTTTCGTTTCTTCAGGCCCAAGGACCAGCCGAGCGTCTGGAGATGGTCAAAAAAGCGGTCGGCTATTTAAGCGATGTTGGACAAGCCGAGGACGGTTCGTTCAGCAGCAAAACTGGGCCAGGGGTGACTGGATTGGTGGTCGCGGGGCTCCTTTCGGTCGATCTGCCGCCCGACCATCCTGTTGTGGCGAAGTCCTTAAAGTACCTGCAAAGCACAAGGCACGAAGATGGCGGTTTGTACGCGCCCAAGTCGACGCACGCAAATTATGAAACATGTTTGGCGATTATGGCGTTTTCAAAGGCGAATCAGGACGGCAAATACACCGATTTGATTCGTGGGGCTGAGAAATTTGTCAAATTGCAGCAATGGGACGAAGGCGAAGGTATCAAGTCCGATGATGTTGCCTATGGTGGAGCTGGGTACGGAAGTAAATCGCGCCCCGATCTTTCCAACACTGCGTTCTTGATCGACGCATTGCGAAGTGCAGGTGTGAGTGAGGAAGATGAAGCGATAAAGAAAGCGCTCGCGTTTGTGTCTCGCTGCCAGAACCTGGAGTCAGCCAACAACAGGACCGAGTTCGCATCGAAGATCAATGACGGTGGGTTCTACTACACCCCCGCCAATGGCGGTGATTCGATGGCCGGCAAAGAGGAAAACGGCGGGTTGAGATCCTATGCTTCGATGACGTACGCCGGGATGAAGAGTATGATCTTCGCCGGGGTCGACAAGGAAGATTTTCGCGTCAAAGCGGCCAAGAAATTTTTGTACAACAACTACTCGGTGTCGACCAATCCCGGTATGGGAAGTTCGGGGTTGTACTATTATCAACATACGATGGCCAAAGCATTGGCTGCACTAGGTGAAAAGGAATTCGGCGCCAAGGATGGAAATCACGACTGGAAAGCGGAGCTATTGATCCAGCTGAAAAACACCCAAAAGGAGAATGGATCGTGGACCAATCCAGATGCACGCTGGATGGAAGGTGACCCGAACCTTGTAACAGGCTATGTTTTGCTTACACTGGCCTATCTTAAGTAACAGTCCCAGTATGGCGAGCGGCAGCATGACTACCTTAGCACGACGCGCAAGCTAGTGAAATAAAGGTGGATTCACTAGCTTGCGCGTCGTGCTAGGTGTTTTGGAACTCGCCGCTCGACTAAAGGAAGTCACTTTGCCAAACACGTCCTTCAAGCGGAACCCGCAGATTCGTCTAACCAAAGAACTGCTAGTGCTGGCTCTCAATTCCTCGAGCGAAGCCATTCTTATCAAGGATTGCGATGGAATCGTTCTCATTGGGAGCCAGAGAGTCGCTGAGTTTCTCAAGTGTTCGGTGGATGATTTGCCAGGCCGTGATTCGTACGAGTTCTTGCCTAGGGCATTAGCGCAATCGATTCGAGAGCGTGATCAGCATGTCATGGCCACCGGCAAAGCGGAGTCGATCGAAGAAACTTGGGATTTGGGATACGACCAAAGAACGCTCTTGGTCTCGAGAAGCCCTATACTTGACTCCGAAGGGCGATGTGTTGGTGTCATTACTTGCTATACGAATATCTCGCATATCAAACTAGCCTTCCGTTTGTTTGAGCAAAACGAGAAGCGATTTACTGCATTAGCGCAAACGTGCCCAGTCGGCATCTTTGAATGCGATCCAAGTCATCAGCTAACCTATGTTAACCCGGAATGGGAAAGAATCACTGGCTTAACTTTCGACGAAGTTGCTGGAAAGCATTGGAATGAGCTTATCGCCAAGGATCAGCAGCGACTGGTAAAGCATCTTCAAGGCAATACGGATTCGCAGCCCGGAGGAGACCGCATCGACTGCACAATAGAAGGGAAAAACAAGTGCACGGTGGAGCTATCCCTCAATCGTGTGTCGGACACGCACAACAATACCGTTTCGTACATCGGGAGCATAGTTGATCTCACCTATCGCTTAGCTGCTCAGCGAGAGCTACGAGAAAAAGCAAGCTTGATGAGAGATCTAACGCGGTCCGTCCCAGCCATTATTTGGCAGTTAACCATGGATGGACAGTGTGTTTTCACCAGCGATTATTTTTGCACCATAACTGGAGAGCCAACAGAAGCCGCTCTTGGAGAAAGCTGGGAAAGTTGGATTCACGAAGAGGATTTCCCGAAAGCAGCAGCCAGCCTGGGGGCTGTACTCTCCGGAGAGCAGCAGACGGCGAGCCATGAATTTCGAATGAAGGGAAAAGATAACGAATGGCGGTGGATGCTCAGCAATTGTCAGCAAATCCACTCCACCGATGGTAAGCCAATAGGGGTGGCTGGACATACCATCGACATCACCGATCGTCGAAAAGCAGAAGAAGAATTGCAACACTATAACTTAATGCTTGAGCAACGCGTCAACAAACGGACTCAGGAGTTGGTGAGTGTGAATCATTCGCTCGTGAATGAAATCGAAAATCGGCAGCATGCTGAAGAGCTGCTCGAGGAAAAACGTGCTCAACTATCGCATTTCTCTCGCGTGAGTGTCATGGGACGATTGTCAGGTGAGTTGGCCCATGAACTCAACCAACCGCTGAACGCGATTCAAAACTACGTCTCGAGCCTGACACAAATTTTGTCGACGTCCCCCGTTTCCGAGGCAGCGTCGCATGTTCTGACAAAACTTTCAGGTGAGATTACTCGGGCAGCAAAGATCATTCGCCGAACACGCGATTTCGTATCGACAGGCAAACATCAACCCGAACGACTGAATCTTTCCGAATTGGCGGCTGATACAGCCGCGATGCTCAAGGGAGAGGCTCGGCGACGTGGAATGACAATCCAAATTGTGGATGTCGATAAAAAATCCGTCGTGCTTGGCGACCCTGTCCGATTGCAACAGGTTTTGGTGAATCTTGTTTTAAACGCGCTTGAGTCGATGGTAGATCAACCCAAATCTCAGAAAATTGCAACGATCGAAATCAATTCCACTCCGAAGCGGGTTAGGATCTCGGTCCTCGACTCGGGGAGTGGTGTCAATGAGTCGCAACGCTCACGATTGTTTGATGCGTTCTTTACCACGAAGACAAATGGCTTGGGTATGGGGCTCGCAATCAGTCGCGGGATTATCGAGGACCACCAAGGAACTCTAAATTACGCACCGCAACATAGTGGCGGGAGCTCGTTTATCATTGACTTGCCCTCAACACCTTAGCGTGGAAGCAATGAGCCAGGAGGTGCCCCTGCTGCCTGCGGGTACCCAGGCAATCCCATCAGCCCAGCGTTTGGAGCTGGCGCGGCAGGTGGTAGTTGCTGGGCAGATGTCGTGTCCATCGCAGGGCTCGATTGATAGGATGCTGGAGCAGTATTGAAGAGACCTTGAATGTTGCTTCCGATTGCTCCGGCTTGCTGATAGATGCCTTGTGCCTGTTGGACAGCTTGTTGTCCGCCTTGAGCCATTTGATTGATCTTTTGAGCTCCACCCATGCTCGCCATCAGATCTCGTGCAGGCTTGAGATTGGGGTCGATTTGTAGAGCAGCACTTAAATACTGCTGCGTTGCCGGAACGTTCTTGCGGCTGAAGTGTAGGTAAGCCATTTGGTAATTCGCCATGGCCGGACTGTGAACCTGTCCGAGCTCTGTCAGGGCAGCGTCTGCGTTTCCGGAATCGAGCATGACACCTGCCAACGAGGAACGATGGGATGCGTTCTTGGGATCCAGGTTGACGGCTTTTTGCAATTCGGCTCGGGCGGCCGGCAAGTTTCCTGTCCGGGCGTGGAGGTTACCAAGGTCCGCAAAGATGGCGGCATTGTTCGGGGCAACGGCACCAGCTTTTTGATAGAACTCGACAGCCTTGTCTTTCTCGTTTTGGCGATCGTACAATCTTGCTGTACTCAATAATGCCGTTGGATTTTTCGGTTCCGCTTCCAACGCTTTGCTATAGCTATCTAGAGCCTTCGCATAGTTCCCTTGCTGCTCATCGAGGTTCCCTTTCAAAATATTCAGTTCGGGATCGATCGACGGCTTGTTGCTAAGGGCCGTCGCGTCGCCCGATGCCCCTCCCGATTCTGTGGTTCCAGTAAACGGAGAGGTAATTGCCGTTTTGGCTTTGCCGTATGCGGACGAGACTGCAGTTCCCATTGATGAGAACTGGCCTTTCACCGCCTGAGTGGTCGTTGCAAACGTACCCGCCATTCCTGTGGAGGAGCTTGGAGTTAACGAACTCGCTGAGCCTGCGGTGCGCGTCGGCCATATGGAAGGACGGCTACCTGGAGAAGTCGTGCACCCCGTCATTGCAAATGCGATGCCGCCAATAGCAGCAATCGCAAACCTTCGACGTATTTGGATCGCTAGCTTGGTCTGATGAAGGTGAGTTCGTTGGGCCGTCATGAATTGAATCGCTTATTCTGCATCACCAAAAGTGAACGCCGCGCCGGTTTGATTGCATTCCAGCGTTAGAAAAACTGTTCCTGTCGTTACAGGTTCGGCAATCGGAACGACAATGCTTGAGCAAATCCGGTCTTGTCCAGCCACTTAAAGAAGGCAATTTAGCCTGAAAATCCGAGAGCACTGCTAGCACGACGCGCAAGCTAGTGAATATGACTAAAGTGCTTTCGGTTTCATGCGGGCTTCTGTCCCGTCGATGTTAGCTAAGCCCCACTTGGCAACCGCATCCAGGACCGTCTTCAGGGATTTGCCCTTTTCAGTTAATCGATAAGCGTCTCGAATCGGTACCTCGTTTGATGTGTACTTTTCAGCCAAATCGTGTGCAAGCAGTTTCTCCAACCGGTCGGCAAGAATGTTGGTCGCGATCCCTTCGGGTGATCGGCAGAACTCGTTGAAGTGCGTTCTGCCAAACAGCATGTCACGTATCAAAAGTAGCGTCCATCTATCACCCAGGATGTCCAGGGTGCACGCAATCGGACAAGGCGAGCGTTTGTGTTTTGCTTTTTTCATCGATCTTTTTCCCTTCCAACATTTGAAACAGATCCTCTCCTCTTGACAATACTACCTGCACTTGTAAATTGCAAGTACTTGCGAAGTGCAAGTTGTTGTTGTCTACTAAGGAATCTGAAATGAATCGACTTGAAGATCATCCAACTGTTGTAGCAAACAAAGCAAAAAACAATCCTTCCCCACCGGTTTCGATTGACGCTTTGGAACTGCATCGATTGTGCCTGGAAGCAGGTGCAGCAGACGTAGGATTTGTTGGTTTGAATCGACCTGAAATGGACAACGAACGATCCGATATTTTGCGGATTTTTCCTGCTACGCGATCGCTCATTTGCATCGTTTGTAGAATGAACCCCGAGTCGGTTCGAAGCCCTGCCCGAATTATGGCGAACCACGAGTTTCACGCAACGGGCGATGAAGTAAACGATGTCGCACGACGTATCGTCGCTCGTCTCTCCGAATTGGGAATTCGAGCACTCAATCCACCGATGGCGTTCCCGATGGAAATGGACAAGTTTCCGGGAAAGATGTGGAGCATCTCGCTGAAACCGTTAGCTGTTGCGGCTGGACTTGGGCACATGGGCCTGCACCGAAACGTGATCCATCCCAAGTTTGGAAACTTCATTCTCTTGGGAACCGTACTCATCGATGTGGCCGTCTCCGAGGAGAGTGCACCTATTGATTACAATCCATGTTTGACTTGCAAACTGTGCGTTGCAGCATGTCCCGTGGGAGCCATTTCACCTGACGGCGAATTCAATTTTTCATCTTGCTATACGCACAATTACCGCGAGTTCATGAGTGGCTTCACCGACTGGGTTGAAGTGATCGCAGGTAGTCCAAATCCCGTTCGTTACCGAGACAAAGTAAGCGACAGCGAAAGCGCGTCCATGTGGCAGTCGCTCGCCTTTGGTCCAAACTACAAAGCAGCCTACTGCTTGAGCGCCTGCCCCGCCGGTGAAGATGTTATTTCTCCATTCCTGCAGGACCGCAGCGGTTTCATTTCGGAAGTCGTCAAACCGCTCCAGCAAAAGGAGGAAACGATCTACGTCCAGCCACGGTCCGACGCGGAAGCTTACGTCAGAAAACGCTTTCCTCACAAGCACGTCAAACAAGTCGGTGCTGTCTTGCGGCCCGTTTCGATTCCTGGGTTCATTAAACTCATGCGTCATGGCTTCCAACCCGGCCGATCCAAAGGTCTTTCGGCACGCTACCATTTTCGATTCACGGGTCAACAGCCTGCGGAATGCACGGTCACTATTTGCGACCAAAAAATCAAAGTCGAGGATGGCTTGCAAGGTGACTGCGACATTCGTATCACCGCATCGTCGCGCGGTTGGCTTCGCCTGCTTCGTAAAGAAGCGAGCATCGGTTGGTTGCTAATGACCATGCAAGTGCGTATTTGGGGGAATCCTAAACTTTTGGCAGCGTTCGGAAACTGCTTTCCATAAAAACGAAAGAGCGATATGAGTCAGAACACATTCTTGAAAAAGTACGGACATTGGGCCGTCGTTACCGGTGCGTCTTCAGGGATTGGGCGCGCACTTGCCAAGCAAATTGCCCATGCAGGATTGGACTTGATCTTGGTCAGTCGAAGCGTCAACGTTTTGGATCAATTGGCAGAAGAAATCAGCAGAGAGTGCAATGTCCCTTTGGCCCAATGTTCCTAGCTGGAACCGTCGCAGCGGCGGTCCTAATGGCTTTCACTCCGATAGGGCGCCGCATAGCTCATCAAGTTCCAATCGCATGGCTCGTATTGTTTCAAGCGTTTCGGCTTCCGCTAGAGCTTGTTCTGCACGATTGGTACTTGAGCGGTACCATTCCGAAAACGATGACTTGGACTGGGAGCAATTGGGATATCGTCAGTGGAGTGCTGGCCTGTCTGGTTTTCGCGTTTGTAGACAAGCGTTACTGGCTCGCGTGGCTATTCAATATCATCGGCATCGTCCTCTTGCTCAATGTGGGCAGGGTAGCGCTGCTTTCATCGCCTGTCCCCTTCGGCTGGGATGTCGAACCGAAATTGGAATTGATACTGCACTTACCGTATGCCTACATTGTGCCTCTCTGCGTTGGGGGCGCTGCGCTTGGCCACGCGATGCTTACTCACCGATTGCTTAGCGATTAAAGGGGATTTCGTTAACCCATCGGAAGCCGCGATTGACCAGCAGAAAATCATTTCGCGTAATCCGTTGAAGCTTAATATGGACTTGCTTTCCTTTGAAAGAGCCCGTCCATTCGGCCTTGTTACCATCGAGCACATAGTGGAGTTCCGTTTGCTCCTTCGGAATCGAAATGGTTGACTCCGCGGGGTTGAGTACCACAGTGAAGCTTTCTTTGCTTGCAACATTATCGAAAATCGCCTCCGTTTTTACCCAATAGATTTGCATCCTCGAGTAGCCAGGCCTTCCCTCCGTGCCAGGGATTTCGCGAAGAATCACGTTTTGCCACATTCTTGCATTGTCACTTTCAGCGGTGTTTTCTATTTCGAATTGTTCAACACGATAAGCACCAAAAATTTGGTTGTCCGGCAATGCCGCACGGTATGTCCAGTTTTGGTACGCGGCCATCGCGATTGGAATCGCAAAGCCAACAACGACGACCCACGCCTTGATCGCTCGATGGAATTGTTCGAAGAACTTGGATTGGTAATCAGGACTGAGATCGCGAGTTTGCGTTTGCCGATTCAGTAGAATGAGTTGTGCCCAACGCAGATCTGCAAACACGAGCTGAATCCCAATCGCTAATAGATGAAACGAGTATTGCTTGACTGGGACGTCATAGCACATGTTGATCATGAATACATTTAACATGATTCCTGCGGATAGGGCAGCCCCGAGCCAAGCGCTACGACGCCAAATGAGTAGAAGCGATGCCGCAACTTCTGTTGCTCCAGCAAAAAAATTGTAGGACTGTGAGCTACCCATCATCGTCCAGATGAGGTTCATAGGTGACGAATCGCCCCATGTCTTGAGCAGCTGCTCAATTCCAGGTTCCGGAAACTGATTTCCCGACTTAGTCATTTTTGCCAAACCATAGCCAATTAGGGACAGTGCCAGTGTGTACCTTAGCATGCTTTGAAACAAATCTTTGAGTCGTCTATCCCAAGTCGACTTACGACTCAGGGCTGTCCAAACGGCCCCGATACCAAGGCTGACGAACAGAAGTAACAGCAGTCGAATGAAGTCATGCGTTGTGTCTCCGCTACCATTTGGGCCAATCAACTCTCGTTCAATTCCCAATGCGTTCTTCGCAAACCAACGCACACTGCGATCCTGAATGAACGCAAGCGCATTTCCAACCGCTAACCCAGTAAAGGGGAAAACGTGCAGAACAGAAGCTTGTGTGTACAGCAACCAATAGACGCAAGCAAATCGAAGGGAAAACGGCTGTCCAACCCGACTCTCCGCTTGATGCGCCCAAATGGAAAGTAGTAAGCCTAGGATCGCCAAGCTGACACCGACAACAACGAATGCAATAGGCTCTTCATTTCTCGTATTGCTCAGACCATGAGACTCAACTGTCTCCAAAGAACAATCGTCAATCCATGCGGTCCCCTCACCTATGAACAAGACCCCCAATACAATGCTTTTTGTCTCTGCGGGGATCTTTACGATAATATCATAGTGCTTCCATAGAGAGGATCGAATTGGACGATCCTGCATGTTATCGAAAACAACGGGATGCGTGGCGCCACTTACAGAGATACCGTCCCCTCGAAGCCATAGCTGAACTACTCCTGATGACTTGTCCTTTACCTTGACCCCCGCACGAAACCGAAGTGTCTTATTGTGCCATTGTTTGGCAGGGAAGCTCTGCGAAACATTGGTAAATTGGCTGTCGTTCCGTTTCGCTTCGCTAGAAAGTTTTAGTGCCTTTGAACCATGAAAAGTCTCTTCGGAATCAAGCTTGGCCTCCGCTCCGCCCGCGTAGAGTTGCCATCCTGCTGTGGGTTGGTCGTCCGTGGACAACTCAAAACTGCCATTTATTAAGCTCGTTTTCGGTCCTTCGGTAACAGCAATCTTTGGTTCTTCTTGCGTCGGCGAACGAAGAGTCACGAACCGCTCCTTGCGTTTCATCGCCAACTCGGAGCTTTGCAGCAGAGGTGCTGTTACAGGCATACCTTCGTCAGCGCGAACCAGCTTGAAATCGTCGATTTCTGCGATACCTCCTCGCATCAAGAATGCACCGACATTAATATGGGTTGCATTGGAGGGGACATCGCTTACGATCGAACACTCAACCCAATCCGGTTGATGCACTGCTCGATCACTCATGTTGTCAAAGGTCAGTGGAACAATTTCGCCTCTACCATTCATCCCATCGACGCGCAGCCATAAATGAACACTCCCATGATGGCCAAGGTCCCTTCCCCTTACCTTGGCCGAAAAAACAACTCGCTGATTGAGAAAAGGCTCGGCTTCGATCGTCTGCATCACGTTTCCGAAGTGATCCGCATTCAGTTTCTTTCCGCATTCGATTCGTACAAAGTGATTTCTCGAAGCGGTATCTTCGAATACATTCATTTGAAAGTGCTTGGAGGTTGCTCTAAACTGCCATCCAACCGCAAACTTACCTTGCCGGAGTTCTTCCAAATTTCCATTTACTAATTTCGGAGGAGCCAATGAAGTTGAGTTGTAGCTCGCAATCAATAGTTGATTGCGAGTTTCCAAGGGAAGTTGCTCCTCAATAGCAGAATCCTGCTCGCTCACATTCTCATTCGGCGGATCGTTCTTCGCGATGGTAGCATTCGGGCTATCAAAAAAGAAACGAAATGCACACGCTGCGATGACGGCGCTTGCTGCGGTCACCAGGAACACCGTCAAGAAAGCAGCTGACTTTCGTGATTTAGAACGCCGTAGCTCGATGGGCACTCGGTCTGGATGGAAATCAGCAAGCCGACCATGCAATCTCGCTATCAATTCGGCTGGCGGCTCCGTATCCTTAAGTCGTTCCCAACCGAGTTCATCATCATCTTGGAATTCGCTGTTGTTCATGTCAATCCACTGATACTAGTCGGTTTTAAGATGGCTTCGTAATCGAAGGGCAAGCTGTTTGCGAGCCCTTTCAATATGCTTGCGGACCGTAGGCTCCGAAATCTGAAGACTGCCTGCAATTTCTTTGGTCTTCCACTGTTCTACAAAGCGTAGCCATGCGCAGATCGATTGCTGCTCAGGCAGAGACTCTATCGCCGAAAAGAGATCTTGAGTGAGCTCGTCGAATACCGTTTTTTGGCTCGCGCTTTGCGATTGGCTAGTTGCCTGCTCTTCCAGACGCACGCCTGTTTCTGGAATCCTTTTTTGCTGCCTTCGAACATACCATCCAGAATCGATGCAAATCCGGAGGACAAGCGCTCTTGGGTTTGGATGGACTCGTACCACCGATAGCCGCTGCCAAATTGTGAGCATTGCAATTTGAAATGCGTCGTCGGCAGCATCGGTGTCGCGAGTCACTCTCCAAAGTGCGCGCCCGATCTCCGGTTCCAACGGATCAACGATCCGATGAAACTCGTTCAATTCGCTTGAGTCATTTGCCTTGTTCCCAGTCAATTGCTGCCCGTTCGAAAACTGTTAATTTCGCTGCACCTAACGGAAACTGCAGACGGTAACGGAACCGTGTACAAGAAAATGAAAAAATTTCAAAAAATCGACCGGTCAGCCGCGATCCAGAATTCCGTCTTGGTTTAGCCAAAGGGAACAATCGGCGAGTGATTCCGACTCGGCAAGGCTGTGCGTAACATGGAGCGTTGTTACGCTTGAGGTTTCCTTCACGCGTCGCAGCAACGCATGCATGTCATTTCGAGTTGCTTCGTCCAGTGCGCTCAAGGGTTCGTCCAGCAATAATACAGGTGGCTTGAACGACAGTGCTCTGCCCAAGGCGACCCGTTGCGATTCACCTCCACTCAGCCCTGCGATCGAACGCTTCAGCAAGTGCGTGATTCCGAGAACCTCAGCCAACTCACCTGTTCGTGCAGCCATTTCGGCACCTGATCTTTTGCGAAGTCGCATCGCAAACTCAAGATGCTCGCGAACCGTCAATGTTGGAAACAATGCCAAGTCTTGAGGTACGTAACCAATCTGCCGGTCGGCTGGGTTCCAATGCGTCACGTCTTGACCATGGATCAGAATCTGCCCCGTAGCAACCTTTCGCAAACCACAAATACTCTCTAACAATGTGGTCTTACCTCGACCGGTCGGTCCCATCAATACCGCGTACCTGCCTGAAGGCACGAACAAGTTAACTCCAGCCAGTGAAAACGCTCCGCTCTTTAACGTGACATTGCGAAGTTCGATCACGTATTCAACCCCGTTCCGAAAGCTCGCAAAATCAAGAGAACAATCACAGCCAATATCACCATCAAGAGTGAAACAGCAACCGCGGCATCCAAGTTGCCAACGCTCAGCTCCAAAAACACGGATGTCGACAGGACCTCGGTGCGCATCCGCGTTGCGCCAGCAAAGACTAAGATCGGACCAAATTCGCCAAGTGCCCGCGCCCATGCGATCGTAAATGCCGTAATAATGCCTCTGCGTGCTTGTGGAAGTGCGATTTGCCAAAACGCTTGTCCTCGGGTGCAGCCAAGTGTTCGTGCTACCTCCTCGGCTCTTGGGTTCATCTGGTCAAAAGTTACCCGCATCGTCCGAACGGAAAAGGCACAGGCGACTGAGAATTGCGCAAGCACCACCGCCGGCCAACGATAGGTAACTGGAAAGCCTATCGAATCGCGAAAGATGCTCTCCAACTGCAGCCCAAATATTGGCTGATGAAACAGGATCAACAAACTAAGCCCCAGCACCAGCGGTGGCAAAACAATTGGAATATCGACCAAAGTGTCGATTAGCCAACGCCCTCGAAACGAGTAACGCGACAGCAAATAGCCAAGCGGAGTCCCAACCCAAATAGACAAGATGGCGGCAGCGGTGCATGAAAATAGCGTCAATTGAACCGCCGCGCGGATCTCAGGTTTTGCAAGCGCTTCGTAAAAGTTACGAGGCGTCGTAAACAAAATATCAGCTGCCAACAACAAAATGATCAGCAGGACGAAACAGGCCGAAATGCCACCCATGACCAAAAAGAACAATGCATCAGAGCGGCGTCTTGGAGTCCAATTGGCGTTTTTCGCTTGACTTATTTCACTTGATTTTTGGTCCGACATTAGGGTGCTAACGGTTTGACCGACGTCAGTGGAGCTTGCCAACGAAAACCTTCGGCCTCGAAGATCTCCTGGGACTCCACCGAACAAAGCTTGTGAAACAACCGTTGCGCCAATTGAGCATTGGGTGATCCATCCGCAACCGCAAACGGTTGGATGGCGAGCGAACAGGATAATCCCTCAATAGGGATTGCATCTAGATGTTCCGCGGAACCAGCCGCGTTGCTCAAATAAGCTACCGCCGCATCCAACGCCCCAGCTCGCATCTGGTTTACCAACATGTCTCCCGTCGGCGATTGAACAGTCACATTCTCCATCACTTCGGTTTGTAACCCTCCCTGGCGGAAAGTGTTCTGTGTCAACCAACCCATCGCGCACTGCTTTTCATGACCGATTCCGACTCGAAGCCCTTTCTTTGTTAAATCTCGCAACGAGTTGATTTCCATTGGGTTCCCTTTTTGTACTAATATGACAAGTTCGTTCATCGACACATCAATTGGTTTCGGGAACAGATCAGTTACCTGGGACATGAACTCACGATCGCACGCAAAATAAGCATCGGGTCGCTGGCCCGCTTTCATTTGTGCCACTAAGACTCCACATCCATTGTAAACCCGAGTCACTCGCACCCCTTCCCGTTTTTCAAACGCTACCAACGTATCTTCGATAGCAGGGCGAAGCATCGAACCGGCAAAGATCGCCAGCTCAGGTACATCGCTCCAGGCATCACCGCTACCCACTTGAAACCCTTGTTCCTGATAGTGCTTCAGTCCTCGATCCTTGGCTGCTACGTAGCGAGCAAAATGCAGAGACGCCTGCGGTTGCGTTGAACTCGAAATGACACCGAGAGATACCCTGGAAACGATCCCTTTAAGCTCCGGTAGTTGGATCGACTCCAGATCCGGATACGATTTCAAAATCGCATCGTATACAATTCCGGCGTCGGCCGATTGGACCACCAAGTCGTTCGCGACATCCGTCACGGTGGTTCGAAAAGCAATCGTTGCGTTCTCTAATGGAGCCCACCGTTGCTCTTCAGAAAGTACGGATTTCGTTTTCTTGCCAATCGCAGATGCTTCTGTGCTCGCCTGAACCAATCGTATCTCAGGTTGCAACAGATCGGAGAAGTCCTTAATGTTTTTGGGGTTCCCACGGCGAACAGCGATAACACCGTTCATCGATGCCAACGGGAACACTTCGCTGATCAAGCCTTTGGATGTACCTAGTTCGATGAAACTATCGTCTGCTGGCAAATAGATATCTCCAGTCCCGCTAACCTCGATCGCAGAAAGCAGCGTCTGTGAGGCACCATACTGAATTTGAATGGGCCGATGATACTCCTTTTCGTATTGCGTTCGAATCGATTCCATAACGGCTCGATTGCTAGCCGCACAGAATACGACCAGCGGCTCCATTTCTTTCTCGCCGCTGTTGCGAGAGGGCTTTGTTGATGTCGACGCATTCATTAACAACAGCATTGCAACAAATACAACACCCGATCCAATCAAGACGAGGCTCTGGCGATTCATCGAAAGCGCTCCACAGGTAACCCCATTATCGTTTTCTTCCAGGAGGTATGGTCAATGGCGTCGGTTTCGTCGGCGTCCGTTCCAAACTGGTAACCGGCGGAGGTGCCTCTCCATCTTCGCCGTACAACTCGCTATTCCAATTGGTCGCGAGCAACAAGTCAAATCCCGGGTTTCTTTCCTTTACTTGGCAGGAACAAGCTCCGCACAGAAACATGGTAAGGTCCTCGATGAGACCTGCATTCAATTGCTTGGCCGAGATGACCTCGAGCGCACGCCCTCGACCGAACACCGGCGCAAGCAATGGTTCGCTTTTTGCATCCTTTTCAAAGCCCGACATTAATCGGACTAGCAGCTGTTCGGCAGGATCCTTTGGGTCCAGCTCAAGAATCGTAAACTTCAAAAACAGGGGGACTTCGGAATAGAGCTCGGAACCAGGCAAACCGATGCCATCGGGCAGCTTCAATGTCTTACCCAATCGCTCAAGCTCCGTGGCTAATAAATCTCGGGTCGCTTTGTTTTTGCTCGCATCATCGGATTTCAACATGAGCCATACAACGGAATCGCCAGCCAGTAAACGCCGAGATAGCTCGCGACGAACCGGGGAATCGAACAAATGAGCTTTCGATACTTCTTGAAGCGGCCCACTCCAGTGTGTGACGAGTTCGCCCGTTCCCAACGAGGTTCGCATGACAACATATGGCATGCTGATATTGGGCTGGCGGCTCAAGGTCTCCCAGAGTTCCTTTCGGCCACGATCGGTTTCTGATCCGACTTTGCACTGAATGATTTCGGCGTTTGCGTATCCTCCCTTTGCGGTGGTTTCCTCCTCGACCCATCGAATTTGAAGTTCATCAAAAGCCGATAGTTTCTCCTCGTGAAAAACGATCACTTGGCAAAGATCGGGGCGCCAACGCTCGAGAGCGTAACGAAAGACGGGAACGTTGCAAGCAATCGCCACAGTAGCGCTAATGGCGATCATCGCGGCCATGCTTGTTCGAATCCAGAAGCGGTACAGTATCATTCGCTATCCTTGCCAAAGCACATGAGTCTTCCATCGATCGTGGAAAGGTAGAGTTTTCCGTTTGCTCCGGCCATGCCATCCCAGGCAGGCAACGTCCCGAGCTCAATTTGGTGCTCGACAAGGCCGCTATCGCAATTGATTGCCAACAAGAGCCCGCTTACCTTACCTTCCAATGCCTCGTCTTGATCGGCCAATAACTTTTGAACTTCCTCGTCTTTCTCAGACAACTTTTTGAAGGTCTCTTCTTCGTCGATGATATCTAGTGGTCCGGCAATGAAGAGTTTGTTTCCTGCCAAAACCATCGCTCGAACATAAATGGGGACATCGTTCGCCCACTTTGGTTTGACGAGACTATTGCTCGGTTTCTCGTCCCCCTCCTTGTCAGGTGCACTCCCAGCAGCACCCGATTTGGCTCCAGCCCCTAGTTTGGAAGCAGGTGAGTTTTTGCTCGCGGCCTTTTTTGCAGTGAACTGAATCGCTTTGCCGATCTTGCCATCAACCACTGCGCCACCTTCCAGTGTGCCGTTGTTTCGGTGTGTCGAAAAGTCGCGGGCAGTGCCATCGTCAAAAGTGATGACTAGCTTAGGATCATTGCCGAGTTCGGAACCGTTTTTAAACCGTTCCGCAATGGCTTCGTCCTCGGTCGCATTCAAGTAGAATCGCACTTCGTCGATGATTCCGGCGAAGGAGTTGGGTGTCTCGTATTCACCAACCGCAGAGCCACCGTCCATACCGATTTCCATTCCCTGGGCTGGATCTTTGGTTAGAAGCCCTGATGCGGTCGCTTCTCCAACTCGCTCACCATCGACAAACAGTCGCATTTTTTTGTCCTCGGTCAATACACCAACCACATGATGCCAGCCTCCGACGATTCGGTTCGGCCCTTTCACCTTGCTTAGTTTCGCGTCCGATCGAACGAGGAACGCCGGAACTCCCTCTTCGAGAATGAGCGCGAACCCTTCGGCTGGTCCACCTCTCGCAACGATCACGCCGTTGGGCTTCGTGGCTGTCACCCAAGCTTCGATCGTGATCGCCTTTCCAGCTGGGTTCAGGCTCGGTGCTTTTTGGAATTGAGCATAAGAACTCCCAGCCACCGGATTTGCATTTGGTGTTTTGATAAAATTGGCTGGGATCTCAGGTGGGTTGGGGTCCGCTTTGAACAGTTGATGTTCCATCGTCGTCGTCCATCGAAGATACTCGGGCTTGCGTCCGTACCCATAAACGTATCCATTGCCATTGACCATGATACGGCCAGAAGGTGCAAATCGACCGGCCTGATAGTATCCGCCATGCCCTCCGGCGAAGCTCTGGCCAAGCACCCAATACGACCTATGGAACCAAGAGTCATCCAAGAAGCCCATCGGTGCGAACAAGTGAGCTGACTCCCCTCGCTGCACTGAGGCTTGTCCAACGAAATCTCCTGAATTTGGACCGATCTCGAGGCGGTTCCCTTCCAAGTCAAACTTCTGCGATTTCATATAAACGAACTTGCCATCGGTCGACAAGATATCAGGTAGCCCGACTGGCATCTGCAGCACCTTGATTTTGTCCTGAATGTTGTTGCCCGTTTCAGGATTGGTTTCGTCCATGATGTTCTCGGTCAGCTTCTTTCCGGTCGCAAGCTCCAATCGAATTAATCGTAAACCGCCATCCAAAAAGTTGGAGCGACCGGAAACACAGTTCACGATATCGTCTTGAATCAAAACACTACCATGAACAGGCCAAAGCGATTCAAGTTGTTCGTAAGTCATTGTTCGTCGATCCATCGGAGCTGCTCGGTATCGCCAGGCTAATTTTCCGTTCGACGCTTGCAAGCAGTACACCCATCCGTCGGTTCCACCAAAAACGACCTTGCCTCGGTGTACGGTCGGAGGCGAGTCGATTCGCGCGCCAGCGGTAAACGACCATACTTCCTTGCCGGTCGCTTCATCAAATGCGTACAACGTGTGCGCATCCATTTTGGCAACGTAGACTTTCCCGTTTGCGATGACCGGTGACGTTAATCGACCTCCGAGATCGATACTCCACTTGCGATCAACTGCTGGTGGTATCATTTCTGATGCTGAGCCGCTTCGCGATCCATCGTGTCGGAATGTAGGCCAATCTCCTCGTTTTGCCTCAGCGACATCCTCGAGTGGCGTCAAGAACTCGGTGCCTTTTTGCAATCGTCCTTCTTCGGTGACATTCGTTGGGATTGGACGCGTTGGTGCAAGTGGCGCGAGCGCATTGAAACCGAACAACTTGGCTTCAGGGTAGCAGGCACAATTGTGCGGCGGAGCGTAAGTCAGGCCATTGCATGGCATGACACCGTAAAGGCAACCGCCGCGCACCCAGTGGTTGATGTCCCAGTGCTTGGTGTCAGGGCTCACAAACTCGGTTCCAGTCCTAGACGGTATCAGAAAGTTGTCGGTTGCTTTGGCGATATAACAACGGTGATGGAACCAATAGGTGTCAACGTCCGGCGCAAATTCCTTCTTGATCTCTCCTGTCTTAGGATCTCGTCCTGTGTAAACGCCTGTGTCTTTCCCAGAGGTTGTGGGTGCAACCCAAACGAGTCCGTCCATCACCAACAAGTCCTGTGGCGATTGATAGCCAGAATTAGGATGAACCGAATCCCAGAGCCTCTGTCCGTTATCCTTGGACACGCTGATCATCTTGCCGTCGCCGCCTGCATAGAGAACTACTTCCTCGTCGACCACCAACCGAGGGCCGAAGTTGAATGTGAATTGATTGCGACGGCTAACTGGGTTCGTCTCCCAAGCGATCTTGCCGGTTTGATGTTCTACGCTAATCAATTTCTCGCCGTCGTGGAAATAAACCCGCGACTTGTCAGCCGCCAAAGTTAGCGGCGAGATCTTGGTTTGCTTGGCCCATAACGTTTTACCCGATTTCGCATCGACAGCCATTAAGACGCGAGGATCTTCATCCCAAAACATTTCGCGTGCAAGAGCTTGATCGCCTACAGTCCCGTTCAACGGAGCGTAGTCTGCAAGTTGACGTTTCCCTTTTCGAACGACAAGAAACAACAGCCCTTCGGTGTTGACGATCTCTTCGGTCCCGTCCGTCCCCTCATACGTGCGAACGGTCTTGCCAGTCGCGGCATCGATAGCCGTCAATGGTGCGTCTGCTCCCAATGTTGCAAAAACCGTGTCCTCTGTTGACACCAGTCGGCGCGATAGCTGGGTCGGACCGCTCTTAAGGGGCCAGAGATGGCTTTGCCAGTTGTCGATGTCTCGTTTCCACAAGACGGTGCCATTGAAAGCATCTCGCGCGATCAGCTTCCATTTTGATGGCAACTGGATTGAGATCCGACTCCCTTCGTCCATAATATAAAACATGCGTCCGCCGGTTGAAACCAACGCGCTCATGCTAGCCATGCGATCGTGGTGGCGGGAATAACGTGGACTCCCAACCCACTGCAAATGCCGAGGTGGCGCCACAACATCATCATGAGCTACCGAGTTTCCGCTCGCATCATGCAGATAGTGGGACCATTCATCGATGTTGCTAGGACGCGGCTTGACGGTTTTGCTCCATGTGCCGTTCATGTCTTTTCGATAGGCAACTCCATTTGGCACCAGCACCCGGAGCACTTCTTCGTCGGAGATGCCACTTTGGTTTTCGATAACAATGAGATTGACCAAATTGTCGATGTAAGGCAGCTGCGTACCCTCAAGCTGTTCGACCGCTACGTCGCCATAGATTCCGAGTGCACGAATTCGTTCACGAGCGCGAAGGACGACCTCCGTATCGCGATCTAAGCCTTGGACTTGGATGCCATCTCCGTGTTTCAAAGCGGCCGTCAGCTCACCCGAGCTAATGCCGAGATGGACGATGAAACCGCCCGTCACACCGGTTTGCTTGAGGATTTCGGTTGCATCTTGGTTACTATCAGCAACGAGTCGATCGGGGGAAGTCAGCAACAGGCCGAAACACGACCATAACGTACCAATGAAAATGCGATGCCACATAGCAGGACCTCAGATCGAGGATTGTGAGGGAGGGGAATGGGGGATTCGAACCATTGCAACTTGAGGATCATTGTATCTGGACCGGAGTCTAATTGCACGGGTGCTTTTTCGAACCGCTCCGCCGTGTAGACCGCCAAGCATTTGCGACTTTGGTGGGGCAAGCCCACCAGTCGCTGCCCGTCGCAAGCTCGGGCTCCATGGACCGCAGCGAACTCGGACCTTGAGTCCAATGTTCGCAACATGCTTGGTGCGCTAAAAGATCATTGCATGCTAGAAATTGCACCAAAGACATTCTGTCTTCGTTTCCTTGACTTTACCTGCAGCCGCTTTGTTGTCGATTAAGAACTCGTGCCGTTTCCAACCGTGCCGGACTTCCCATTCCTGATAGAGTTTGCTCGGGTAGCCGCTCAACATAAATTTACCGGAAATCCCCGCTAGTAGGTCCAGCAACTCGCGATGCTGATCCTCCGTCATCTCAAAGGCATATTCCCCCGTCGTAGACCGAGTTTCATGAACATAGGGCGGGTCGCAGTAGAACAACGTGTTTTCCCCGTCTTGTTTGCGAATAACGTCACATGCGCTTTGATTCAAAATTACGACATTGCGGAGTCGCTGGTGCACATCGGGCAGCCCCTCGATCACGTTCAGCCAAGCCGAAACTTGTTCATTGATCCGGCTTCGGGTTCGATTTCGCGAAAGCGTTGCGAAGTCCTTCATCAGTCCTTGTCTCGACTGGCGCGCAAGGATAAAAAACCGAACCGCTCGCTCTAGGTTGCTGGCTGGTTTACCTGAACTCGAACTCTCCAACGCGTCATCGAACTCCGCTTCGCTAAAGGGAGTCATTTCGATTCGCTTCCGAAAACCCTCAAAGTCCTCCGGATTCTGCAAGACTCGCCAAAAGTTGATCAATTCGCCATGAAGATCGTTTGCAACCTCACTGCTACCCTGAATCGCAGCCGGAAGCTTTGCCGTCGGCGATTTCTCGGTTTCGGTTGCCATCCAATCTTTATCAGGGTCTCTCGCCAACAGAATGCCACCACCGCCAAAGAACGGTTCCACGTAATGAAGATGCGGGGGCATTAGCCCAACAATCCACTTGCGCAGATAGTATTTGCCGCCGTGCCATTTAATTGGTTGGGTTAGGACTGCCATGAGTCACTTTCCGTCGAAGCATCGAAGATTTATTTCAGATGGAAATGGTACCGAAGTTATCTCAAAAACCTATGGCCCGTTCGACTGGCCCACCCTCCCTAGTGACAAATTGCTTGGATAACACGGAGAGAAAGGTGTTTTGACGGGCGGCGGGCGGAAAAGTACCGTAGCTGGATTCGCCAGAATTCAGAACGTACGGAATTATGGCGAATCCAGCTACGAAGGTGGCCTGTTTTTTCCTGTCGCTCGCCTTATCGGAGTAGCTTTGCTCTCCATACCTTGGGAATCCTGTGCGGCAAAGCCTATGTTTGACTGCTTTGGTGCGCCTTAGTCACGTATTCCCAGGCAGACTTTGAGTCAAAGGCAGTCATTTCCTTTTGCTGCATTGAAATGGTCGACAACGTCGCCAGAATGGCTTGGCCAGCAGCGGATTCCGACGCCGATCGAACTAAACTTTTCCAGGTGTCTCGATTCGCATTCGCAGGCGGATATTGTGCCAGCCGTTGCATCTCGGTTGTCATCGCCAAAAACCATGCTTCGCTTCCATGCCGCGCCGAAGGGCTTTGACCACTCGATTCCTCGGAGCTTAAGGAACCTGCTTGAATGCCGAGTCCACTTGCGCTGAGCCAGTCCAGAAAAACCTCATCTTCCAAGCGATCGATTTGGCTGACATTGGAGTAACTGCCCATCGCAACGTCCGTAGAAACTGGTGCCCTCGCCTCTAAGATGGCTACTTTTTCGGTTTCTAAATCACGAGGTGCTAACAAGAATTCAACAGGCTGCAGCCGTGTGGCTGAAACTCGAGAATTCCACTTCGCGCCCTTTTCAGATTTGTTTGCACTCGTCGGCTGAGACAGTGGAGGAGTGGTTGCATTTGCGGTGACGATCGTCGGCTTCTTTTCAAAACCAAAGTCGCGTTGTCGAGCAGGGGTCTGAACTACGGTTGAACGCAGCCACGGTCTAGCGGCTTCGTGACGTCGCACTTGGGAGATTTCAATCGTCTTAATCGTTACGGCAGGTCGACTAGGCTTCGTCACCGAGGTTTGACTGGAAGCGGATGCCGAAATGAGAGCGGAATTTGCGTCAAGACCACTGTCGGATACTTGTCGTTCTGTTGGCTCAGGCTTCATTGGCCCAAACTGCTTTGTTGGTTGCTCCTGGACAACCAAACCGTCGGCTTGTCGATTTACGATGATCGTTCGAGTGATGGTCGGACCTGGATAGGGCAATACCGTTGCGCTAGTCAAGTTTGGTTCGATTCGTATTTCGCTTGGGAGTTGCCTAATGCCGAAATCGGATTGTCTAGAACCAACAAGAGAATCAACTTGAGAATTGTCGAACACACGAATGGTTGCATCGAAGTCGGTGGTCGCAGTTAAGCTTGCCAAAACGATGGTTCGATCTGAGGGCTGCAATTGGTTCTCGAGTGTCTCCGATTCAGTTCCTAAAGGAAGAGAGCCTGCCCCAACGAAACCATCAACAGCAGACCTTGCATTAGTAGACCAAGCACCGCTGGCTTGCGCTAGCGCTTGGAAGTTGATTGCAGCCAGCTCTTGTCCGATGGTATCCGAGAAGTAATTTTGCGCATAACTATACGTAAATAGATACGAGTCATAGATGGGCATGTCAGCGAATGAGGCTGAAGGGACCTCAATCACCAAGAGGTCCCCGTTTTCAAGTGAAATAGATGAGCTTGCAATCTCGAACGAACTATTTCGTGGGCTCGGTTGGTAAACGGACTCGGATCGGACTTGGGATGCCGGTGTTGATACGGGCTCCACCAACGCTTCAGGTTGCATTTCGTCAACGCTACACGCCAATAGATGGGCTTCCAGATTCGCACCGAAATCGCTTGCGAAAACCGTTCGCCTCTCGAGACGTTCTAAACCGATACAGCGTCGAATGCAATGCGCAAATCGTCTTCGCGTTGTTCGCCTAGCGATGAAACTTGACTTGGAGTTTATCATAACGGCTGATCTCGATTCATCGTAACTTTGCTTGACACTCGAAGCAAATGCTGTTCATGTTCTTTTAAAAACGCTTGGCAACGTGTGCTATCCGGGGCCGATTGAACCGCTTGCCTTTGGACCTCAATCGCTTGTGTCAACAATCGTTTTGCGGTTTCCATGTTCCCAAGATTTTCCTCGGCGAGAGCTTGATTGTTCAAGACCCCGCCTAAATTGCTCTGTATTACATAATCCGACGAATTCGCCGCTAGTCCTTCGAGGATTTTCCTTGATGCGGTGAACGACTTTAATGCCACAACCGTCGTTCCCGCTTCCATTTCCATTTGCCCAAGATTGTTCAACGCACTGGCTTGGTCGCTCAGGAAACGAACATTCGTGGGGTTTTTCGCAGACAACCGATTGAGTCCAGCCGCAGCCTTTTCAAACCAAACAATAGCTAGCGAAATGTTTTTGGCTTTGGCGCACTTCGCACCCAGAGCAAGCTGGCAGACGCATACCTCATGGAGTTCAGGAGCCGCATCGGATTGCAGGCTTGCGTTCGCCTCGGCTAGCTCCAAAGCTCGGGTCAGCATCTCCATCGCGAGTTCACTCTCGTTGTTTTCACTCGAGGAAATTTGGAGCAATACCGTGACGAGCAATCGGTTGATCGCGATGGAGCTAGAAGCGGCCGTTCGCAAAGTACTCATCGCCGCTTCGAACTCAACGCGAGCCGAACGAGGCTCACCACGTTCGAAGTAAAGATGCCCAAGATTTAGTTGGGCTAGAGCTCTACATAAACCAGATGGATTCTCATATGCGACTTGGTCTCGGTGATCTTCTTCGATGGAATTCAAGCATAGTTTGAAGCAGTCGGCCGCTTCATTGAAGCGACCACTTCGCATCAGTACGCAGCCAAGATTGTTCCGACATGTAAAAAGATCTTGGCTAAGCTCGCCCATTTCGCGATTCGTTAATCGGTGTTTGTCGAGATGCTCGAGCGAGCGGCGGTATGCCGCGATTGCTGCATCGTTTTCGCCACGCAGTTCATAAAGTTGAGCTAGCTTCAGCGATGCACGCCCCACTTGAACAACCTGATTAGGGTCCATCGCCGCATACTCTGCAAATGCAGTCAGGTACTCAATCGAGTTCTGGGCAACTTCTTGTTGTAGATCCTCAGTACCTGCCACCCATTCTAGCTTGGTGAGCATTTGTGCACCAAATTGATCCACCACGTTGTTCGCAACCTCAAGGTGCTGCAGTGCTCGCTCATTTGCTGTTCGGATTTCTTGATTCTTGGCTCGAAACAGGGAAGCTGTGACGGTCGCTGCCGCGAACAAAACACACATTGCGAGCAACAGACAAGCCACGGCACGCGCGTTCTTTGCAATCCACCTCGCCGAGCGATCCATGAGTGAAGGGCGCCGAGCCAAGATGACTTTGCCGTCGAGCCAACGCTGCAAGTCTGCTGCCAGGTCACCCGCTGTTGCATAGCGGTCCTCTCGCTCTTTCGAGATCGACTTCATGACGATGTTTTCAAGATCAACTGGAATCGCTGAATTGATTCTTCTCGGTGCTTTTGGCTCCTCGTTTTCGATTTGCCGCAACATAGTCAATCGATCATCGCTATCGACGGCGGGATGAAGCGTTAGGAGTTCATACAAGGTCAATCCAAGCGAGTAGATGTCCGTGCGATTGTCGATCCAGTGCGTTTTGCCGGTCGCTTGCTCTGGACTCATGTAACGAAGGGTACCAACAATATCGCCAGATCGTGTTAGGCTTCCCGAGCCAGCGCATTGAGCTAGCCCGAAATCCGCGATCCAAAGTTTGCCTTCTCGATCGATAAGCAAATTGGACGGCTTGATATCACGATGTACGATCCCATGCTGATGGGCGAAATGCAACGCATCCGCGGCTTGAATGCCAAGCTCGGCGATTCGCCTCACGTGATTGCTGGATCGAACCGAAACGTGGGTTGCAACCTGCCGAATCGACTCGGTCTGCTCGGAAGAATTCGTCCTAAATGCAGTGGGTGTGTCTCGAGACGGTACTAACAAGTCGTCGATCAAGGCGGCTTCGATGGTTGTCCCGTCTCGATCAATAGAGCTCGCCGAAAAACTTTTGGGCAAGTGGCTTGACGGTGTCCAGGCGTCAAAGCCCGACTGCAGACTCGCTATCGCTTGCTCAAGCGATTGTCCGTCAATAAATTGCATGCTGTAAAAATAAGTGCCGCGATCATTGCCGATTGCATAAACGGGCACGATGTGCGGGTGGTGCAGTTGCGCAGCCGCTTGAGCTTCGTTTTGGAAGCGTGCGATCTGACGTTGGTCAAGAACAGCGGCAAAGGGGAGCAGCTTCAATGCGACGCGGCGCCCTAAGGAGATTTGGTGCGCTTCGTAAACAACTCCCATTCCGCCGCGGCCGATTTCGCGAACAATTTGGTAGTCACCGATTTGCTTCGTCGGGATATCCGACTGTTGATGTTGACGGTTGGATTTGTCTCGGACATCGGTTGCTGCAACTTTGAGAATCCGCAAACTTTGAACGTAATGGCGAATTGCAGGTGCCAGTTCGATATGTTGATCGCAAAGCTCGTCTAGGTTCGGTTCAGTGCCTCCCTCGATCTCCACCAAGTACTGGTCCAGAATGACAGCAAGTTGCTCCTGCTGTTCCGGCGAAAGTTGGCTGGCATAGTCGTGAACGGATGCGTCGGTTCTCATTCGAATTCCATTCCGTCCAATTTCCCTCGGAGTTGATCCATCGCACGAAGCCATAACATGCGGCAGGCCCCCGAAGATCGTTCCATTTGCCCCGCAATTTCAGCAAATGGCAACCCCTCGATGTGCCGCAGGATGATGACCTGTCGCTGTTCCGCAGGTAGCTCTGCAATGGCGTCCGCGAGCAACCGCATTCGTTCATGGCGTCCCAGCTCGGAGCTAGGGCTTTCGAAAGGCGCGGCCAAGACATGTTCGAATCGCGAACTGGAGTGTTCGAGTGACGCATTGAGCTTATGAATATAAACCTCGCGTCGAACGTCTCTTTTGTCCGCCTGTAAGTGTTTTTCCGTAACGCGGATGAGATTGTGGACCAAGATTTGGCGAAGCCACCCGACAAACTCCGCGTTGGTTGCTCCGCGGAAGTCGGAAAAATCACGATGGGCTTCCAGCAAGGTCTCTTGGACCAAGTCCGATGGGCTGACGCGTCGCCTGATACGCCGATCAAGCTGAGTCTGGGCCATAATTTTGAGGTAATTCGCGTAAAGAGCGAGAAGCTTACCCTGTTCGCGAGCACCACCCTGTTTGGCTTCATGGAGCAATGTTATCGCCTCGCTCGTCATGTTTTGCCTTAGGGTGGGAATGATTGGAATTGGGTGGAATCTAGAGGATTGAGAAGCATAAACCGAGGAAACGGTTCCATGCCTCAACCAGGAATCCACGCCATTTTCGCCAAGAACCTCAACTAATTCAATCCTCGCAAAGACTTTCTCAAAGGCCGAAAGGCCGGAAGATTGTCACTCGCAAAAAGTTCTTTATTGAAACTTTTTTGCTGAACGCCCCCGATAGGCTTGGTGGGGAAGGGGATGCGTACTGTCAAAGCTGCAAAGTACGCCTTCGGCTGACTGTTAAACAAAATGCATTTAGGAAAGCACTAAATCAACAGTCCGCGAGCTCGTCGGCGCCAGTTCCAACGTAAATCGTATTTGTTCCAACGTAAATTGTATTTGAGCGTTGGTCTGGATATCCTGACTCAACGTTCATCACTTGTCGCCTCGCATGACGATCATGCGTTCGCAAATCTCAGGATCGAAATGGTTAAGCATAATACACCCGAGCAAATGGCTTTCTTCCATGCACTCGCCGCCGGAAACATCGAGCGAATGCGAGCTTACGTTGCCGACGACCCTGGAATACTCAACAGTTTTGACTACCGCAATTTTGGCGCGACACCACTGACGGCGGCTTGCTTTAGCAATCGTCCCGCCGTAGTCGAGGCGCTTATCGAGATGGGAGCCGATCCAAACAGGAAGAGCGACTGGAACATGGGGCCTTGGAGCCCGTTGCATTGCGCGCTCTTTCGCCGAGACGAACGTTTGTCTGAGTATCTGCTCTCGCATGGTGCACTAATGGACGTCCACACCGCAGCAGGCTTGGGACGATGCAGTGAGGTCACACGTTTACTTGATGACGATCCTGCTCGTGTGGTGGAAAAGGGAGGCGATGGATGTCACCCTCTCCATTTTGCAGACACAGTCGACGTGGCCGAGCTCCTGCTCGATCGTGGAGCCGAAATTGACGGCAGATGTATCGACCACTACAGTACCCCAGTGCAATACCTGTGTAGCACGCGTCCAGAGGTCGCACGGTTCCTCTTGACCAAAGGAGCATCCCCAGACATCTTTTCAGCGGTACTCTGCGGAAGCATTGATACCCTGGACCGACTCTTGAACGCCAATCCAGAACTCATTCATGCTCGAATCAATCAGTCGTTCTTTCCGCCTGGAAACGAACATGATGTGCATAACATTTTGACGTTCTCGATCGGCGGCGATTCCACTCCCTTGCATGCTGCTGCAAAGAGCGATCAACGTGAATCGGTTGCTATGTTGGTGAAGCGAGGCTTAACGCCCGATATTCGGGGTGGGTACGATCACGCGACTCCGTTGCATATGGCTGCCTGGAACAACTGCCCGGTTTCGGCAGGAGCGCTTGTCGATGTCGGCGCTGACATCAATGCAAGGTCAGGGAAGATACACAACAATTCGCCCGCCGGTTGGGCGATTGTCGCCGGCGCGGACAAAGTATTTGATCTGCTCATGAACCGTGGCGCAGAGTGTTTTGAATGGTTCTTAGACGATGCTCGTGATGCACTCAACGGCCGTTTCGATCAAGTAAGCAACGCGTCACCTGAACAGCGGGCGAGCATTTTTTCACGGCTCGAAAAATGGACTGCAATTTAGAAGAGGTTCTTTTCTTTTGCCTGAACCAGTCGATTATCTTGGAATCATGACCGTGTTGGATATTACATCCAACGGTGTTTTTCGAGACCACAGGACCGTGGTAGCCAAGACAGCGATTGGAACGATGAGGAAAATGCGTTTCAGCTGAGTTCCGTACCAAACGTAATCCAACCCGAGCGCATTGCAGTATACGATGGACATGGCCAATCCGAAGATTGGAAGATAAAGGGCTGTCGCTCTCCAAAAACTCTGCAGTAGTCCGAGGCTTCGCCCATCCCAATTGCAAATGCAGGTACCTGTAAAATACTGAACGATGCCGCCGAGCGTAACTGTGGTCCACAATATGCAGATGAGAATACCAATTCCGATCAATTGACCATCAGGAAATCCAGCCACTTCACTCTCTCTCATCGCGATCGGATCAACACTGGCCATAATGTTTGCCATGAGTTGGACGTCGATTACTTCGGTTCCAGAATCTGCGTCCGCACTGTATGTCGGGGGCTTTGTGAATGGCCTGTCAACGGGCGAAATCGACTTGATAACGAACCGCTCTACGTTACCTAACTGATCCCATGCGGATTCTAATCGATAGGATTGTTTCTCCAGCGTCTTTTGAATTCTCATTTGATTCTCTTCCTGCGTCCAATAACTTTTTGCCTCAGGAGATGCAAGGGCCCAGGCATTCTGGAATCGCTCAGGTTCTTTGGCGAACGCGGCCAGCGATTTGATGTGCCGGACCTCGTTGAAAAGCTTAGTCGATTGAAGGATCGATGGCAAAAACAACATAACCACGGCAAGGAACATCAGCGGACTCATGAGTCCAACTGTCACCGATGCCGATAAAAAACGAAGTCTATTCGTTATTCCTTGGGAGTTCTTGTTGATCCTGTCAAGCTCTTCGGAGAGTTGCCCCAATGTAGGCTCAAGCTTGTTCGACGCAATCGCTTCCAATAGCTTGTAGGCCCGCAACGACGGGAGTCCATCGATATGGGGTACGGTAGGGGCAACGGTATGAGAACTTTTCGATGTTCGAAGCGGGTGGCTCGCGGGCAAGCCTAGAAAAGCAACTTGTCGAACAAAGCTTTGCTGGATGGAGCCGGCCTTTGAGCGGGATGCAGTCGGTTCCTCGAGAACGAAATCGACAATCGTTAGGCGGCCAGAGGGCTCAATCCATATTCGCTCTGGACGGATTAAGTGCTCGAGTGTTTGCATATCGGTCTCACCTTGAAGATCACCGACGAGCATGTTCAGCTCCGCATACTCAGTCAAGACGGAACGAGTGATCGGCCAGGGGAATTGGATACCACGGTTCACGCATTCTTGAAGCGGGATACCTTCGGTGGCTACAAAAGCAAACCAATGCGATTCGCCCGTGGTCCCTTCTTCTACCAAACGAAGCCTCATGGATTTTGATTTGCAAAATTGGGCTCCAGCTAAAGCATAGGATATGCCGTCCAAAGATGCTATCCAGATTGCCCTATCAAGTTGTCGATCTCGAGCCAAAAACCACCGAGCGCCGTGGTCCATTGGCTGAATTGCAATCTCCCCTTCGATGGAAAAACGCCCAATCGTTTCAGGCATTGCTTTTGGATTCCTCAAGCTGGTCGTGAGTGGTAGCTTCCAATCGGGAATCGCTAATTTGGTTGGAGCATTCGATGTCGCGGCAATTTGTGTGCGACACTCAGTGCCGCTAACCCAGTCGTGTAGCAATTGTCGCTTCTTTGTGGCTGGCCATGTCGAAAGCATTAGAGCCGCATTGAGGATGACGGAACAACAAAACAACAACGCTTCCCATTGAGAGTCCATTAGCGGTAGTAGGTACTTGACCACAAGAATGGGTAGACTCGACGTGATGACATAGATTAGAGATCGAGTCAGCACTTGAATTAAGCTTGGATGCAGTCCCGTTTTCTTGTCAACGACCGCGATTCGCATGGCGGCTTTGCCAACGCTTGTCGAAAACAGAGATTCTTGACCGAGGAAATAGAAGAAAACTAAAACGGTCGAAACCAGATTTGCTGAGAAAGGATTCTTGGTCGCGTCGCTTAGCATTGCTATCAAGAGCAGGACGCCCCCAACGATCGTTGTTATGATGAAGTAGTCACCAATCCAAGCCAGCGCGCGACGCGACAGTGTGGTTGCTTCCGATTTCGGCTGGAGGGCATCTTCGAGATCGTATCGCATTTGATCAAACGAAGCGTAGCGTTTGGACGTGTCGCGTTCCAATCCCTTCATGACGATACGTTCGAGGGCTGGGGGGATATCAATGCCCGCAGACTGGAAGTTGGGTGGTTCTGCGGAAACAATCTTGGCGATCACTTGCGCGGGATGAGGAGATTCAAACGGAGCTTTGCCTGCTAACAGGTAATAGAGCGTCGCAGTCAACGAATAGATATCCGAACGCGTATCAATGGCTTGACCAATCAATTGCTCAGGGGAGGCAAAAAGGGGCGTTCCAAGAAAAGCGCCTGTCTGCGTTAGATCCGAATCCCCTACCAACGACCGAGCCAATCCAAAGTCTCCGACTTTGACATTTCCCGTATCGTCGAGATAGCAATTGGCGGGCTTGATATCTCGATGGATCATTCCAATCGCGTGCGCTGCAATCAATCCGTCGATGCATTGCAGAATCAACCGGACTGCTTCTTGATAGGGAAGTGCACCTCGCAGCAAAACAAGGTCTTTGAGCGTTTGTCCGGTCATGAGTTCCATCGCAATGAACGGAGTTCCCGAGTCCTCATCGACACGGTGAACAAAGACGCAATGCGGATGATTCAGTTGGCCAGCAATGAGGCCTTCCTGTTTGAATCGCGCCAAAGCTTCCGTTGACCGTGCTAAGTCCGGGGACAGCAATTTCAGAGCAACAAAACGGCCGGTCGAATCTTCGGCTCGATACACCCGGCCCATTCCTCCTTGACCGATGAGCGCTTCGAGTTCGTAGCCTCCTATTCGGCGGGGCTCAGCCCCTTTTGCTCGTCTGCCTTTGGGAGAAGGGCGAGTATTGGAGTTGTCCGCACTCGTTTCTTCGAGCTTACCTATGTGCTCGAATCCGCTCGTTTGCCCGATCAGGCTCAAGCTGAAATCGCCTTCGTTCGAAGCCGAAAAGTCGCTATTCGGAGTAGGGCTCGTCATGGAAAAACCCAATAGAATTGGCCATCTGTTCAGGAGAATTAATGATTGCAACGCAACCCCTTTTCGGCAAACGTAACTATACGTTGCTTTTTGTCCGAAGCGTTTTAATTTTGTCTACTCAAGACGACGTTAGTCGGAAATGACAAAGCTTGAATGGCTCTTGGCCGCAGCAAGAGAATGGTGGACTCATACGAGATACCGCAGAGTTTTGCCGCGATAACCGTCTCAATCGATACAGAAGTTCGAAATATCTCGTGAACCGTTTCGGCTGTTGAAGATTCGCTTACTCAGGCGAGCGGCAGGCGGAAAACTACCGTAGCTGGATTCGCCAGAATTCAGAACATTCTGAATTCTGGCAAACCCAGCTACGAATCGTTGTATGTTCTCTTCCGCTGCTCGCCTAAGCAAACTTACGCTTACCTCGCCGATGTCGCGGCGATAATCGCGTGCTTCCTGAACGCATTGCAACTTGGCTAACCCACATTGCCTGCCGCCGCCATGACGGAATTCGTAGGGTCCGCGGTAAACGATGCGATGGATGGAACGTCTCCGCTAGGGCCCGAGCTGGCGACAATGACGATTTGAAGATCACGGGTGTGAAGGCAAGTAGAACAAAACTGAGCGGCGGATCCGAGTTCGCAATGGCGATTTTTCCCGTATACGGACGGCTATTCCTCCGGAATCACGGGCGAGTTCCGATTTTAAGAACAGGACTATATTTGGTATGGAAAGTCGTGGCGAGACAGCAAAGCCGAGCACCTATTGAGCGCCGAAAACGTCATTGCCGTTTCGCAACTGGTAGTCATCACACTGCATGTCCTGGATTTACGAGAGATCAACGTGCACACAGGATTCGCGGACGAAATTGTTTCTGCAGGCCTACTCTATTGAGTTAATTAAGCCTAGCACGATTCCGATGTCGGTCGATGTTGCGCGGCGACCATAGAGCTCTTGGAATCTTTGCAGCGCAAACCGCATCACTGCTGCATCGGGAACCGACCCGCCTGTCATGCCGACGAGCAACCCAATTTGGTACGAGTCGTCAGGGTCGATAAACGGATCGTTTGAACCAATCTTATTGTTCCCGGTCGGAGCTGTTGGAATCATTAGCCAAACTAAAACACCTATCACACCGATCGCTAGGAGCACTGTAGATATTGACTGCATCGTTTTTATCTCATGGACTGTTTAAATGCGGATTGAAATCGTTTCTCAGCGCCTACATTGCTCTGACTTTTCGTGCTTTTTGGCAAAACTAAGGAATCAGTTGGCCTCGAAAAGGCACAAATTGCACAAACGACAAGTAAGTTTTCTAGTTAGGCAGGACAAAAGTAACCGCTCCTACTTTTCCTTTTTGCGCGTTCTGTGTCCTTTTGTGGCTAGAACAAGCCCTACAGCCCTGGTACGAAAGTGAAAGCAATTGAGCACTTTGCCCAATTCACTAACTTGCTCGTCGCGCTATGGACGTTTCATACCTACCGCTCTCAAGTCGAACATGCGCCTCGCTTTGCCCTCGGAACGGGGAAGTATTCCTTTGTCGACTCGGGTCACTTCAAATCTTAAGTTGAGCTGAATCGATAACTTTTCGGCCAGATCCTCTGAGGCATTTCGTTCACTGGCTGCGTTCGACTCAAACTCCAGATTTAGTTCGTCCATCGCTCCTCGTTTGGACACAGTCAGCCTGTATTCCGTTATCTCAGGGAACGATCGTACGATTGTATCAATGCTCGACGGGAAAATGTTCACGCCGCGCACCACAATCATATCATCGGTCCGTCCAACGACTCCCGATTCTAGCCTTACAAAGTTGCAGTCGCCTCCCTCGGTAAACGTCGGGCGAACAAGGTCCCCTGTTCGATATCGGAGAACTGGAGCGCCAACTCGGCCCAGCGAGGTCAGAACCAATTCGAAAACGCCACTACCAAGCCCCGATTCTGCCGGTTTGTTCTCCTCAATTTGCCCCGCCTCCCATGGCAAGAACTCGGCAATGAACTCGCTTTCAATTACGTGGATCGCCCGGCCGTCGAGAGAGCCAAAGCCCCATGGGCCCACCTCGGTCGCTCCCGCGTGGTCCATAACCTGCGCACCAAAGGCGGACTCGATCTTGGTTCGAATGGCAGGAACACTACCACCTGGCTCGCCCGCCACGAAGACTTGACGAATCGACGAGCCGACCAAATTGATCCCGCGATTGGCCGCGTCGTCGGCCATGTGCAGCGCATAACTCGGCGTGCTGAAGAGCACCGTCGGTTTGGCT
>CANHVO010000001.1 GCA_947463915.1 Planctomycetaceae bacterium | reverse complement strand
GTGGCTGCTCCGACGACAATCGCTCCCGATCCAACTCGAACGCATCGTCCAGAGAACTTCGAATCCAAGGTTCACCCCTTATATGCCTACATTTACGTCACCGATAAATACGAAGGACTCGTGATGGTTAGCGCGGCGACGTTGCTCGATGGTAACCCCTCGAACAATTTCCTAAAGCGCGACGTCACCTTCAACCCGAACGGCATTCTGTGCGGAGCCAAGGCAATTATGATTGCTGGTCACTACGCTTACATTTGTTGCGATGCGGGGCTTGCCGTTGTCGATTTGAGCGATCCGACAAAACCATCTCTCGTTTCAGTCGTTGGCCACGAAGTGCTACGTCATCCCAAAAGCGTCGCGGTACAGTTTCGTTATGCGTTTGTTTGCGATGAAGAAGGGGTCAAGGTTTTTGACGTTACCGAACTTGGCTTCCCACAACATGTTCACACGGTTCAACTTCATGAAGCCAATAGCGTTTACCTGGGGCGTACCTATGCCTATGTGGCAGGTGGTCACGACGGGCTAGTCATTCTCAATATTGCGAACCCGGCTGCCGCCTACGTGGATCAAGTGTACAACGCTGGCGGCGAAATCAACGATGCGCATGACGTTAAGCTTGGCATTACCAATGTCAGCCAGTTTGCGTACATCGCTGACGGGAGGAATGGTTTGCGAGTTGTGCAGCTAACGAGTCCGGAGTTACCGGGCAACGATGGCTTTTCACCTCGCCCACATCCCTGTTTGATTGCGACAAGAAAACTACCAAAGGATGGCCACGCCCTCTGTATCTCGAGAGGAGTGGATCGAGATCGGGCAGTAGACGAGTCAGGCAATCAGATCGCCGTCTTCGGACGTATCGGAGCGAGGCCGCTCAACAAGGAAGAAGCTACGCGAATGCACCGTCGAAAAGATGGGAGTCTTTATCAGGTTAGCGACGACCCATTTGATGATCGGACATACGCATTCCCTGCATCGCTACGCAAATTCATTCGGCCCGCACAAGTTTCGGAAAAACGCAAAATTTCAGAGGTAAATGCGATCTCGAGGTAAACGCTAAGATTAGTCAGGTCTTATGTTTTTTACTCCCCTTCTCGTCCTTCGGAGGAGAAGGGGAGTAAAAATATCAGTTACGGAGCCTCACGCTAACGCTTCGGTTTACCATCAAGTCAACAAGCCCTCATTTTTAAGGTTACGATTGGCAGTACTCACACAGCCCGCATTCCTTATAATGGCGTTTCGAAGATTTCTTTTTCGCATCGCCAAAATCCGAAAACATGTCCGACGATCAATTTGCAACCCAATCCTCTCACGATCCTTTTCCAACTCGTGCGTCGGATAAAGTGGATTCTTTGCCGCAATTCATTGGCAGATTCTGTATCGAGCGGATTCTCGGCCAGGGTGGATTTGGGGTCGTCTACCTCGGCCTTGACGAGCAGTTACAACGCAAAGTTGCCATCAAGGTTCCGCGGCCGCAATTTGTGGAACGGCCCGAGGATCGCGAAATCTATCTGAAAGAAGCTCGAACGGTCGCTGGACTTGAGCACCCCAACATCGTGCCCGTTCATGAGGTGGGCAGCACACCTGATTTCCCAATCTATATCGTTTCAAAATACATTGTTGGGCAAGATCTGGCTGCTCATTTGAAATCAGAGACATTCAACAGCGGTAAAGCCGTACAATGGATGATCGATATTGCCGACGCCTTGCGAGAAGCCCATCGTAAGGGTTTCGTGCATCGCGACGTAAAACCTCAAAATATCCTGATCGATCAGGACGATCGCGTCTATTTGGTTGACTTTGGACTGGCATTGGCCGATCAAGACGTGGGCAAGAGGCTTCCCGCTGGCGGAACGCCTGCGTATATGAGCCCGGAACAAGCCCGAGGCGAGGGGCATCGAGTTGATGGCCGGAGCGATCTCTTTAGTCTTGGCATCATGTTTTACGAGATGCTTTGTGGACGACGTCCATTCCAAGGGGACTCACATCTTGAACTGTATGAACAAATCACGGATCTCGATCCAAAGCCGATGCGTCAGTGGGTTGATTCCGTGCCGCAGGAACTGGAACGCATCTGTTTTAAAATGTTGGCTAAGCGAAAGTCAGACCGCTACTCTAGCGCAAAAGATCTGGTTGATGATTTAAAAGCATTTGCAGTGTCGACATCACTCTATCCGCAGGAAGTTTTACAACTTCCACAACGAGGGCAACCACAAGATGCGATTCCATCTGATTCCAACGTCGCCAAGAAACCGAACTCAGATGCAACACCGATCGCTACGACACCAACATCTGGTTCGCGGGCACTCAAGATCGTTCCCAAGGGGCTGCGTTCGTTTGATCATCGGGACGCGGATTTCTTTTTAGAGTTGCTGCCAGGTGCTCGCGATCGCGACGGGCTCCCCGAGTTGGTTGGCTTTTGGAAGTCGCGCATCGAAGAGCGAGACGCCGATCAGACGTTTGCCGTCGGCTTGGTTTATGGACCATCTGGCTGCGGCAAGTCTTCGATGATGAAAGCTGGTCTACTACCAAGGCTTGCGTCTGATATTGTGCCAATCTATTTGGAAGCGACCGTTGACGAAACGGAACGCACGCTCCTGGCCGTGATACGCAAGAAACTAGGTAGCAAGGAAGCTGACTCAGCCACAAGTCTGGTAGATTTGCTACATGAAATTCGACTTGGGCGAATTCTGCCGCGAGGCAAGAAGCTGGTTATTATCATCGACCAATTCGAGCAATGGTTGTTTGCCCATTCCAACGTGTCGGGTGAACCCTTGTTGGAAGCGCTTTTGCAATGCGATGGTGTGCGAGTTCAAGCGATCGTGATGGTTCGCGATGATTTCTGGATGGCCGCGACGAGGTTCTTTCGTGAGCTAGATATTCGGCTTGTCGAGGGAACCAACTCCGCGGCAGTGGATCTTTTTAACATCGCGCATGCGGAACGTGTGCTCAAGGCGTTCGGACGAGCCTTTGGTACGCTTGAATCGGACGGCAAGGAAGACAAACAAGACCGAAAGAAGTTCATTACCGAGGCTGTGAACGGATTGGCAGAGCAGGGCAAGGTGATTTCCGTTCGATTGTCCTTGTTTGCGGAGATGATGAAGGGTAGACCGTGGACACCTGAATCGCTGCGTGAGGTTGGAGGTACAACGGGCGTAGGGTCAACATTCTTAGAGGAGACGTTTTCAGCACCAGGCGCACCACCTCAGCATCGTTATCACCAGGAGGCAGCCAGAACAGTATTGCAGGCTTTGTTGCCACAGGCTGGAACCGATATTAAAGGGCACAAACTATCGACCAATGAGCTCCGAGCCGCCTGTGATTATGCAAGTCGTCAACGGGATTTCGATGATTTGATTCGCATCTTGGATGGTGAATTGCGATTGATTACGCCGGCGGATACGACAGATGCTCCAGTGGTCGCTACTAACAACCAAGAAGCACCCTCGGCAATTTCGCCGCTAGTACCTACTACCCAATATCAACTGACGCACGACTATCTGGTCCCATCGCTTCGGGATTGGCTCACCCGCAAGCAACGCGAGACACGCAAAGGAAGAGCGGAGATAAAGCTGGCTGAACGCGCCGCAATCTGGTCCCAAAAGCAAGAGAATAAACAACTTCCCACTGTAAGCGAATGGTTTGGTATATGCACCCTTACCGACTCAAAGAAATGGACCTTACATGAACGTTCGATGATGAGCCGAGCAGGTCGCAAGCATGGACTTTATTTGGGCGGACTTTTGTTGTTGACTATGTTTTTCGGCTCCCTGACCATATGGAAGAAGAACGCCGAAAATTACCAAATGGCCAAAAATAGTGTTGACAGCCTCTTGGCGGCAACCCCAGATGGCGTCCCGTCTGCAATCAAGTTGATGCTTCAGTACAAGGAATTTTCGCGTCAATATCTTGCAACGCTTGATAGGGACAGAACTCTGGAAATGCCGAAAAGAATCCGCAAAGCATACGCCTTGGCGGCAATCGAGAAACCAACTACGCAGTCCACAGATTTCCTCGTATCGAGTATTCCAAATAGTCAGAGGTCTGAAAGCACTAATCTCATTACTGCACTGGCGCAAGGCAGGGAAATCGCAATTAAAGCACTCCGCGAGCGATTGCAAAACGAATCGCTCGCCTCCAATAAAGTTCGCTGGGAGACCGCACTGCTGTCGTTAGGTGAAGTCGATGAGGTGCGAACCACACTGAAATGCGACGCAGATCCCAGTGACCGTACTTTCTTCATTGAGAAATTTAGGGAATGGCCCGGGGATATATCCACTTTAGCTGGAATCTTGCAAAAGTACGACGAATCACACTTTCGCTCTGGCCTCGTCGCGGCAATTGGGGTGCTGGAAATGAGTAATCTTTCGGACAGTCAACGGTTTGCCTTGGAAGAAACACTGTACGAACTGTATGAGCACGCGCCGGACAGTGGCACGCATAGCGCGTGTTTATGGGCACTGCAGAAATGGAGAGTGACTTTACCTAAATTTCTTCCGTCATCGTCATCTCGTAACGTGGATTGGTATTCAAACAACCTAGGCATGACAATGTTATACATTCCTGCAGGGAGCTTTCGAATGGGTTCCAAAAGTGGAGAAAATCTAGAGTTGGGCGGCCCTGTTTCGTTAGCTGGGTACTATCTTTCCGATTGTGAAGTGAGCCACGTACGCTACCAATCGTTTATCGACGATTCTAACTATCCAACAGCCGCTAAACCCACGTCTCCGAGTAAGAATGAAGGTCTACCTTCGGACAAAGCCGTTTGCGGGGTGACCTGGTTGGATGCAATCATGTTCTGTAACTGGTTGAGCGAAAAAGAAGGCTTGGAAAAGTGCTACGAAAAAGTAGACGGACAAGATATTTGGACGCTGAAACTTGACGCAAAAGGCTACAGGCTACCGTCGGAAGCTGAGTGGGAGTATGCTTGCCGCGCAGGAACAACCACCCTTTTTTCCAGCGGCGACGACAGATATTTGTCCTCTTACGCAGTGTATTTTGACAGTGAACATAAACTGCAGCCTGTAGGCAGCAAACTGCCAAATGCGTGGGGGCTATTCGATATGCATGGAAATGTTTGGGAATGGTGTCAGGATAGCTTTCTGAATGAAAACGAATCGCAAAGTGATATTTCGGAGCTTTCCAAGTCGCGCGTAATAAGGGGAGGCTCATACATGGATGACAGCAAATCTTTAATGGCTGGCAATCGTCTTGACGCAAGTCCAATAGTGTCACACCAGATTTACGGTTTTCGAGTAGCGAGGACATCCGAAAAGAAATAAGGCGACCGATGGGTTCAGGAATGCCTAGCACGACGCGCAAGCTAGTGAGCCAACTATCCTGTTCACTAGCTTGCGCGTCGTGCTAAGTTAGAGTAACTATCCTGTTCACTAGGTTGCTCGCTTGCGCGACGTGCTAAAGTAATATTCGTACTGCCGCTCTTCTAACCAACGAAAGTAAAAAGGAAATTGCCCAAAGTCTAACGGCTGAATCGAATATCTCGGATGATAGCGTCTGTGATCATTTCTCCCGGAACCACTTCCTTCGACTCATCCGAGTCAGCGAAAAGCAAAATCCCCCATACTGGAGGTGCTGCTTTACCAAATGCCTTCCTGTATTCTGTTTGAAGTTCAACCTCTTGAGATAATAGGCCGTCAATGCTGCCGTCTTGAAGAACTTGTACTCTAACAGGAACTCGTGGCGAATTCGGTGAAGGTAACCGATATTCCGTAGCAAACTGCTTGCCGGTTGTCTTGGCTGTCCATACGAAACTAAGAATAGTGTATTGCTCTGATTCGGTAGCTAATTCAGGATTGTGAAATACGACAAAGACCTGAATAGACTGATCATTTGGACGGCCTACCGCTGTTCCATTGAATGGGTGTTTGCTGACGGACCAACGCCAAGAAAGGCGGCTCGCATTCTTGAAGGTCGGATCTACCAAACGAAATAGAGCAACAAAGTTTCTTTTAGATCGTAAACGGCATGCGACCTCATCACCTTTCTCAGGGGTAATGAAGTTTCGAATCGTTTGGGGGTCTCGCTCAAATTCGTTGACCGACCTAGGGAGCGTCACACAGTAGGACCAACGGTCTTGAGTGGGAAGCGTGGATAGTTCATATCGAGTCATCTGCTTTTCAAAAGTAAGCGGTAGCGTATCTTTTTCATCGGCGAACACATTCTCCACCATCGTTGCGAAAAGAAAGACTATTGCTGCGAAGAATCGGAATGGTTTCACGGATCTATTCTCTATTCTTTTTTTGCTGAAAGGATGGGAGACACATCATTGACAAGCTGTGGTTGGTCCAACGACAACGCAAGCCAACCTTGCGAGGCAAGAACTTGCGATATCCGGATTGGAATGGGAAAGTCACTCTTTCCCAATTTGTCTGCCGAAACATAGAATGTAGGCAATAGATCGCCGAAAAGATCATTTTGTACGGCTTCAACTAACTCTGGGGACGCTTTACTCTCAAGCTTCCCAACCGGCGCAATAGTGGGATGCCCATCTAATGTAAGTTGCATTCCACCATCAGACCGCTTGGCTATACGGTAAGAAATGGTCACATCATGCGGCGGATGAGACTTGTCGAGTATCCTGAGCTCTTTTGCTCGCATCGTAAGGGAGACGACCTCATCGTAAAACGTTACAACGAAAGGGCGAGGAAAGTCCAAGATCAATAGCAATGCCCCCTCATCCCGCATCTTGGCTTCGCGAAACAACCGTATTGGCATCGAATCATTCAGATGCTGAAGAGAGTTTGCGTTCAAAGATTCAGGGCGACTCTGTCGTACGAAAGTACTGTTTAGTAAATCCGTCGCAAAGCTCTGGTGGAGCGCCGCTATGCACGATCGCTCTGCTGTACGCTTAAATGGAAAAGGTGCCGCCAATCCACATACGGTATCTTCAATCGCAGTTAGCCGCATCTCATCTTTGGTTGTTTGAATTGAAAGTCGACGCGGTGCAAGTTCCAACCGCCGAGCCATCGGCCAAAGCGTTCCGTCGGTAAATGCATTTGCTTTTCCGATCAATTCACCGAGTTGATTTTTCAACTCGTCTTTAAGGCGATCTGCAATTTCTCGAGTTAGGGAGTCCCTAATTTCAGGTGTTTTTTTAGCAATCGCCCGGTCCGCTACACGCCCTATCAGTCGTTTCCCTAATCGAAGATCCACCGACGCGTCGCAGTTTATCACGTTGGTAGTGGCCGAAATCTCAGGCATTGTGTTGGCCATCACCCCAAGGTCGTTAATGGTGATGCGCGCGCAACCAGTGATATTGGTTGTTGCGAAACTGTGGAATTGAATCTTCTTGCGAGTATTGTCCGCTGAAAACTTTGCATCGCCTTGTACTCGCAAAATAAGTGCACCGGAGTTGCCGCAACTTGCGGGCTCCAGGAATCCCTGTGCTCGAAATTCGCCTGATCCTCGTGTTTCAATCCCGTCTGAATTGCGATTGACTGCCTCGGTCTTGTCCATCCGTTGCGTCGAGGCGATTCGAATGAAATCTGCCGGCAAATAGATTTCAAGGTTAGGATGCGATAGTTGCAGTTTTGCCAGACGCACAAAATCGCCAGCCAACCCATGCTCCTCGCACCATCGAATTTCCTTCGAAATCCGATCGTGTTCGGCGGTGTTCCCAGAGTGCTCGAATCTCTGAAGTGCATCGCGGAGCGTTCGAATCGCCTGATTAAACCTACTTTCGATTTCGTTTCCGTTGCGCGAATCATCGAGTAGCTGCAAATGTCGTCGAAGAACGGTTCGAAGCCTTAGAAGCTTTGGTTTTTCGTTTGGCTTACTGTCTGAATTGACTTTCTCAGATAGGATTAATAACCAATCTTCCACATTTGGTGCATTCGTTTGTATTGCAATGGAAACATCTTTTGTCCGTAAGTAGTCCTCAACATCCTTCCATTCGTTAGCCGTAAAATCGCCCGTGACCTCTGATAATGCGACTAGAACATTCGAACGAGACACATCAAGATCCTGCGTCGAAACCGCAGTGAAATGCGACTGCTCAAGCGCTTCGGATAAAGCTTTGAAGTTGGCCGAATTCTGCGACATCAGGGGAGAAGCCCATAATGTGCAAAGGAGAATAGCAGCGACCAGCGACTTATGTCCACGCATACACAGTTCGTCCATTAGTGGTTTAGGGAATTAACAGGTTCGATTAACTGGCACGACACAACCCAGTTCGAGTCCCTCCCAAAACCAAACAATGGCCCATACGAGTTTCCCTGCAAGAACTGGAAAATCATTCTGATTATGCGGAGTCTAATCATTGCCGCAGCTCCAATCAAGTAGGGCTTGACGACTTATCTCATGAGAATAATCCGTCAATACGATGTTCGCCCGATCTCGGCCCTTTATCAACTTACTGACGAACATTACCTTGTACTCCGGACCTTGTACTCCGGACCTTGTACTCCGGATCTTTAAGAACTTCGATATCGACAAGGCAAAGTCTAAAGCCCAATCAAGCCGAAACTTGGAGAAATACTGATACGATACAATGTCGAGTACGTCTGCTCGGAGCAACAGAATTCCGAACATGGCAATTCCAATTGCATTCGCGAAATCAGAGTGCTTAAGCACCACTTGGTTCAAACAACGGAGGATAACTTGAGGCCAATCGTGACATCGGATGCATTTAAGGTGACGGCGCTACTAATTTTCGCTATCGTTTGGTGGATCGGCTATTCGAAGATAAACGCATTTAACGCCAAAGCCGATCGTGCAATATTCTTTAGCATGCGTCCTATGGATTACTGGGGCGAGATTATTCAGCCAGCAGCAGCGATTGTTTACGTGGCTGGGGCGGCTATTCTTTTGGCTTGGCCGATTGCAGCGACATGGAACTCTCCACGATTCTGGCGACTCATCAAGATGATAGCCACAGGAACCGCGGTCGGTTTTTTGATTTTCTTACTGTGGCCACTGAACATTCGGAGGCCGGAATTTGACGGCCATCTTTTTGGCGAATCGCTCATGCAAGCTGTTTTTGCAGTTGATGATGCGGCTAATTGCTTCCCAAGCTTTCACTGTTTTTTTGCCGTACTAGGAGCCCTGGTAATTCAGCAAAACGTCACAAGTAAAATTTGGCTCGCAATCGCTTGGTTGATAGCCTGTGGAGTCCTCATTTCCACCATTACGACAGGGCAGCATTACCTGGTGGATGTTCTTGGAGGATCGATTTTGGCCTTTCTATGCGTTCGGCTTTTTGAGTAGCCGAAGGGTGTGCTGCCAAAGTGGATGAGGATAGTCGTTGCCCTCGACGGCAATGCAACTTATTACGGCTCCGCAACAGACAAACTCAGAGCAGCGCGAAAACCGCCGAATTCGAAGCCGCGGTTGGATGAGTTGTTCGCGTAGCGATGCGCGGACCGGCAAGCTGCCGCGTCAAGGACCCAAGCGCCGCCACGGTTAACTCGGTCCGAGCCGTCTTTTGGCCCCCGAGGATCGATCGCCGCATCCGTTGGATAAGCCGCAAACGCGTCCTGACACCATTCCCAGACATTGCCGTGCATGTCATGCAACCCCCAGCGGTTCGCCTTCTTCTCGCCAACGGGGTGGGTCTTGCCTCCAAGGCCTTCACCAAACCAAGCATATTCCCCGAGCAATTCGGTGTTATCGCCAAAACAATAGGATGTGGTGCTTGTCGCGCGGCAAGCGTACTCCCATTCGGCTTCTGTCGGCAACCGGTACAATCGCCCAGCTGCTTTCTCCTCTGGCATTTCTGATAGCTTTGCGCAAAACGAAACGGCATCGTCCCAACTAACATATTCGACAGGCAACTGGCTACCTCGGAACCGGCTCGGATTCTTTAGCATCACTTTTTCATATTGCCCTTGGGTCACTTCGAATACACCGAGGTAAAAAGACTTGCGTATCGTCACTTCGTGTAGCGTCTCATTTTTTTGCCTGCCAACTTCGTCATCAGTTGACCCCATCGCAAACGAGCCAGCATGAATCAGTACTAATTTCATCCCAATGCTATTGGTAATCGCCTTTGCTTGTTGGGCAATCGAGACAGCAGGAGAGCCAATCAAGATAAAAACACTCAAAACCAACGGTCGCATAACTTTATCCCTAAATCAAATCAGCTTAGTTTACCAGATTCAAACCGGTGCAGCCCAGTACCTACTCGTTACAACACGAGTGTCGCACAATTGTCCTCAATTGTTGCCGCGCCGCGAAAAACCGTTACTTCCGGTCCATCTCTTTCTTCGGACTGCGGTGAAGTTCGGAAATCGAGTTCATGTGCCTTCCGTCCGGCTCGCCAGGGCGGCCCGACCTATCCAACGACACGTTTCAAAAGTGTTACGGCCCAATGGGCCATCCGTTCCAATAGCCACGGCCATCGGTCCTGGAAAATCATCCAACACAAGCATGAAAAAGGCCCAACGGGCGGAGCGTTCGAGGGCATCGAAAACAATGTCGAACGGCTGGCCCGTTGGGACTCTAACGTCGTTGTTGCCGAATTACCAGGGCCGATGGCCCTGGCTATTTGAATTGCTAGGCCCTTGGCCGGTAGCACAGAAAAATCGCAACTCAAAAACGTGAGCATGGGATTCTCGACCGCTCGCTTACGCTTCGGGATGTGACTAAAAGGTACAAGCCGTCACGCTTCGGGATAGGATCAAGTCAACAAGCCCTCACGTTTTGGGATATGATTGGTAGTACTCACACTAACCGCTCGCCTCATAACGGCGTCTCGATGATTCCCTTTTCGCATCGCCCAGTTCCCAAAGCATGCCCGACGACCTATTCGCAACTCGCTCCACTCACGATCCAATTCCGAAGCGTGCTTCGGATGAAACCGTTTCTTTACCACCATTCATCGGCAAATTCCGCATCGAGCGGATTCTTGGGCAAGGTGGATTTGGGGTCGTCTACCTAGGCCTGGACGAGCAGCTTCAACGCAAAGTTGCCATCAAAGTTCCCAGGCCGCAATTTGTGGAACGGCCTGAGGATCGCGAAATCTATTTGAAAGAAGCTCGAACGGTCGCTGGACTTGAGCACCCGAACATCGTGCCCGTCCATGAAGTGGGCAGCACACCTGATTTCCCAATCTATATCGTTTCAAAATACATTGTTGGGCAAGATATGGCTGCCCATATGAAACATGAGTCACTTGACAGTGCTAAAGCTGTACAGTGGATGATCGATATCGCTGACGCCCTGCGCGAAGCCCATCGCAAGGGGTTCGTGCATCGCGATGTCAAACCTCAAAACATCCTGATCGATCAGGATGATCGAGTCTATTTGGTTGACTTTGGATTAGCACTGGCCGATCAAGACGTGGGCAAGAGGCTACCTGCTGGCGGAACACCTGCGTACATGAGCCCGGAACAAGCTCGCGGTGAAGGGCATCGTGTTGATGGCCGGAGCGATCTGTTTAGCCTTGGCATCATGTTTTACGAGATGCTGTGTGGGCGACGTCCGTTCCAAGGGGACTCGCATCTTGAACTGTACGAACAAATCACGGACCTCGATCCCAAGCCGCTGCGTCAGTGGGTTGATTCCGTGCCGCAGGAACTGGAACGCATCTGTTTGAAGATGTTGGCTAAGCGAAAGTCGGACCGCTATTCTAACGCAAAGGATCTGGTCGATGACTTAAAGGCATTTGTGGTGTCGACATCGCTCGATCTGCAGGAAGTTTCACAACTTCCGCTAAGAGGGCAGTCGATGCGAGCACAAGAGGCGATTGTGTCCGATTCCAACCTGACCAAGAAACCAAACTCAGATGTAACACCGTTTGCTGCGACTCCAACATCTGGCTCGCGTGCTCTCAAGATCGTTCCCAAGGGGCTGCGCTCGTTTGATCATCGGGACGCGGATTTCTTTTTGGAGTTGCTGCCCGGAGCTCGCGATCGAGATGGGCTCCCTGAGTCAGTTGGCTTCTGGAAGTCACGCATCGAAGAGCGAGACGCCGATCAGACCTTTGCCGTCGGACTGGTCTATGGACCATCTGGCTGCGGCAAGTCGTCGATGATGAAAGCTGGCCTGCTACCAAGACTTGCGCCCGATATTGTGCCAATCTACTTGGAAGCGACCGTGGACGAGACGGAGCGCACGCTCCTTTCCTTGATACGCAAGAAGCTCGATAGCAAGGAAGCGGACACAGCCACAAGTCTGGTCGATTTGCTTCATGAAGTTCGACTTGGCCGAATTCTACCGCGAGGCAAAAAACTGGTCGTGATCATCGATCAATTCGAGCAATGGTTATTTGCCCGTCCCAGCGCTTCGGGTGAGCCCTTGTTGGAAGCACTGTTGCAATGCGATGGAGTGAGAGTTCAAGCGATCGTGATGGTTCGCGATGATTTCTGGATGGCGGCGACCAGGTTCTTTCGCGAGCTGGATATTCCGTTGTTGGAGCGAATCAATTCGGCTGCGGTCGATTTGTTCGACTTGGACCATGCCGAGCGGGTATTGAAGGCATTTGGTCGCGCCTTTGGCAAACTGGAATCGGACGGCAAGGAAGAGAAACAAGACCGAAAGAAATTCATTACCGAGGCCGTAAACGGATTGGCAGAGCAAGGCAAAGTGATCTCCGTGCGATTGTCCTTGTTCGCGGAGATGATGAAGGGTCGACCGTGGACCCCTGAATCGCTGCGTGAGGTTGGCGGAACAACAGGTGTAGGGGCAACGTTTTTAGAGGAGACGTTTTCGGCATCCGGTGCGCCACCACAACATCGCTATCACCAGGAAGCAGCTAGATCGGTATTACGAGCTATGATGCCACAGGCAGGAACCGATATCAAAGGGCACAAACGCTCGACGGACGAGCTTCGAGCCGCATGTGGTTACGGCAATCGTCAAAGGGATTTTGATGATTTGATTCGGATCCTCGACGGTGAGTTGCGATTGATCACGCCAGTGGATAGCACTGAGCCGCGGGCGCTAGCCGCGACCACAAACGAAAACCCATTGACCGTAACGTCGCTAGAAACATCTGAGCCGCAGGCGTCAGCCGCGACCACGCCTGACATCACACAGAACACGAACATGCCAACCGTAACGCGGCTAGCGCCCGCGACTCAAGTTGGACAATCATCCACCCAATACCAACTTACCCACGACTACCTAGTCCCATCGCTTCGCGATTGGCTAACGCGTAAACAGCGTGAGTCACGCAGAGGGCGAGCGGAGTTAAAACTGGCAGAACGCGCCGCGACATGGAGCGACAAACGCGAGAACAAACAACTCCCAACCGTTAGTGAATGGCTTAGCATTCGTACGCTTACCGATTCAAAAAAATGGACCGAGTCTGAGCGAACCGTCATGACGCGTGCAGGCCGCGTTCATGCAAGCCAGTGGGGCGGAACGGTGCTGGCGACGTTTGTTTTGGGTTTTGCTATCCAGCAATGGATTTCATCGGAGCGTTGGAAGAATCTTCAGGATCAGACACGGGCTGTTGCAGAGTCATTGCAAAATACCCTTGGACCAAGCGTATCAGTCAACTTGAAAGAACTAGGGAACTTGCCTAAAGAATTAGTCTTACCGGAACTGCAAAGCCGTTATGCGTCGGCGACAAATCCTCGTCACAAGCTTTCTCTTGCCTTTGCGTTGGCAAGTTTTGGCCAATTGGATGCTGACTATTTAATTTCGAGAATTGATGACATCGCCGAGTCAGACACGGGAAATTACATCAAAGCGATGCAATCGAATGTACCTGCCGCCCTTGGTTCGATCCAAGCTGAGGCTGCCAAATGCGTTGATAAATCCTTATGGCGTCGCAAAGCGAAGTTAGCGATCGCAGCTTTGAATTTGGGCGACGCGACTCTCGCCATGGATGTTTGTGAAATCGAAGATCGTCCGGATCCGGAACAGCGAACGTTGTTTATTGATGAATTTCCACGCTGGGAGGATCAACGTCTAAAGGATATACATGAATTGGTGACCAACAGCGATAGCCCCTCACTTCGGTCGGGAATGTGCTTAGCAGTCGGTCAGATCTCTGTCGATAAGCTAAGCGAACCTGACAAGGAACGTTGGCAAAACCTTGCTTCGCGGTGGTTTGTCGATAAGGGAGATACCACAACGCACAGCGCTGCCGGTTGGCTGCTGCGACGTTGGGGCATAGCGGAGCCTATGGCACCGGAAAAGGATAAGATCGTTGCTCAGCGAGATTGGTTCGTCAATTCGGTCGGTGCGACCATGCTGAAGATTCGTGGAAAACCGCCAATGACAGTTACATTGGTGGATCCATTGGAAAAGTTCCGAAAGCAATTGGAGGATTTGTCGCAAATACCAGCGGAGGAGTTAGACAAACCCGAAAACCGCATGGCACGAGCAGAAGCAAACTACAACGTCGGAAACATCGAATCGGCTAAAGACGATCTGGATTGGGTGCTCAACAAAGACAATAACGAAACTTCAGCATATGTACTCCAGTATCGGACACTTGTCCTGGCACGTTTGGGCAAAACCGATGAAGCGAAGAAATCGCTAGCAAAGTATCTTGAGCAAGAGACTGATGAGTCCTATAAGACTTACATGCAGATTCAGTTGCCAGCTTGGCTCGGTGACTACACCGAAGCATCGCGACAATTGAAACTCGCTACAGAGGATTCCACCATTTACGCGGCCGCTCGCTTACACACTGCGTGTGCTGCGTCGCGTTGTTCCAAGGCTGCGTTCAGCAAAAACCCTGAGCAGGCGAAACAATTTGCCGATCAAGCGATCGCGACATTAAGAGATTGTGTCAGCAAGCTAAGCAACAAATACAATGATTTTCTTTTTACTCACCCGGATCTTGAGAATCTCCACAGGGACGTGAGGTTCACGACATTGCTTGACGGGCGAATCCACGAGTTTTGGGTAGCTGATCGGGAAGTGAGTCGCGGTCAGTATAACCTCTTTATGAGCGACGCATCGTATCCCGCGAAGGAAAAACCTGAAGAGTGGAAGAGTGTGGATGAATCCATAAGTACCACGGCGGATCATCCAGTCGAATCAGTATCGTGGTACGATTCAGTCATGTTTTGCAATTGGTTGAGTGAAACTGAAGGCCGTAAGCCGTGCTATGAACGAACGGGAACCAAAGAAAAAGGTGGCTTCAAGAATGATTTTGAAGAGTATGATGCATGGCGATTGATACCTGGGGCGAATGGTTATCGCTTGCTTCATGGGGCGGAATGGGAGCATGCATGTCGAGCTGGAACTCAGACAATGTATTCTTGTGGAAATGACGAGACAATATTAGTAAGCTATTGCCAGATGCGTCCCAAAGACTCGCATTTGCAATGTGGCGAGAAGATTCCAAATGGCTGGGGACTTCACGATCTTCATGGGAATGTTTGTGAATGGTGTGAAGAACTTTATGGTGACGATTGGTCCGGTGAGGGCTGGAGCCGCACATACAGCGGCGGCAGTTCGTCTCAATCCGCAAGGGGTTGCGATTTCTGCTACCCGTGCCCTCCGTCGGCCCGACTTCGCGACATTGGCTTCCGCGTGGCCCTTAGTTTGTCTGCCAAGCAGCCGGAGGCAGAGAAGAAGGTGGAAGACGGAAGGTAGAAGAGGGAAGTGGGAGAGATGGATGGTAGACGGCGCTGTCAGATTCTTGATTAACAACCTGGTGTCGGACGGACAGTGTCGCACAATTGTCCTCAATTGTTGCTGCCCTGCCAAAAACCGTTTAACTCCGTTCCATCTATTTGTTCAAGAACATGCACCAAAACAAGACGAAACGAATGCTTGGCACTCCAAGCCAAAGCGAATCGATGGAGCCTCCTACGATTCAATCGCAATTTCGATGGAATTCGAAAGCCTGGAGTGAAGTTCGGAAATCGAGTTCATATGCCTTCCGTCCGGCTTGGGGCTTGTTGATTTAATACTTTTTCAAATGCATTTCGTTTAACAGTCAGCCGTAGGCGTACTGTCAAAGCCGCCAAGTACGCCTTCGGCTGACTGTTAAACAACTAAATCAAAAAGCTCCTTGACCGGGCGGTGGCTGCGATTGGCAGCACCCGTTGTCGAGATTTTGTTGACCAATTTCGTTGGTTTCAGAACTGCGGAGCAGTGACATTTGATAGCCACGGATGCAATCCGTGGTTAGTGAAACAAAATGTGTCGGGAGTCGCAACGCGACGGCACTATAGCGTATGGCGCGAGGCAAACAATAGCCAACCAGACTTATGGCTGAGAGAATTACATAATGCCAGTGGCGCTCCTTCAGAGCTTGGAACGGATGGAGGCAGGTAACCTGGGGTTTCGTTCGCTTCGCGAACTTTACCCCAGGCTTTCAAATGCCGTCCCTTCAGGACTAAATCGCAATATGTTGCCCAGACGCGGACTTCTCACCGGCGCCATTCGTCGATCAAACACGCTACCAAACCGGTCCAGCCGGTTTGATGGCATGCCCCTAGGCCTTCGCCTGTATCGGCGTGAAAGTACTCATGGAAAAGTAAGCAATCGCGCCAGTGCGGATCGGATTGCATGACCTCGCGATTGCCAAATATCGGACGTCTTCCTTTTCCGTCACGAGTAAACATCGATATCATGCTGTCTGCATATCCACTGGCCATTCCCATCAACGTGGTGCTCGCCTTCATTGGATTAGACAACGGATCCTCGCCGTTGTTAGTGGGCGTTTCTGGGGCCGTTTTTGGCACTTGCATTTCTTCGCCATAGACCTTCGCAAGTTTGCGCAACGACTCAATCATCAAAAACGACGTTGGAAACCAAATCGGACCTCGCCAGTTCGAGTTACCGCCCTTGATGCTAAACTCCGTTTCACCTGGTTCGTATCGAACAACTTGGCCCGCGAATTCGTATGGCTTGCCTTCGTGGAATCGCGATAGACTTCGGAGGCCGTATTCGCTTCGGAACTCGTTCGGATCCCACATGCGTTGTAGCATTCCTTGCAACTGCGATTCCGTCACCAGCGAAAGCAGATGAACGACGCCTTGACCGTTTTCTCGTGTCGACAAACAAGGCTTGGCGATCTCAGGCCGATTGCGAAGGAACCAATGCAGATTTGCCTTGAACGCCGGGAAAGCATCGATCCAACTCTCTTCGAGACGTTCCGTTGCATAGAGCGGGATTAAGCTTACCAGCGAATGAATTCTTAATCGCCTGCATTTGCCGTCCGGATAACTGAGTACGTCATAAAACAATGCATCCGTTTCGCTCCATAAACTGAAATCCTCACCACCCATGTGCTTGAGCGCGTGGCCTATGTACATGTAGTGCTCAAAGAACTTGGTGGCCAATCCGATATAGCTCGCGTTCTCCTTCGCCAACTCTAACGCCATACGCATCATGTTCAAGCAGTACATACCCATCCAGCCAGTCGCATCCGCCTGCTTGAGGGTCGCACCATCGGTCGGCGTTTGGCTACGGTCGAATAGAGTGATGTTGTCGAGTCCTAAGAAGCCACCCTCGAAGATGTTGTTCCCCTCGCTATCGACTTTGTTCACCCACCAGGCAAAATTGATGAGCAGCTTGTGAAAGCATTTTTCCAAGAACACTCGGTCGGGTTTCCCTTTCTGAATGCGGTCCATGTTATAGACTCGCCAAACAGCCCATGCGTGGACGGGAGGGTTCAAATCGCTAAACTCCCACTCGTAGGCTGGGATTTGTCCACTAGGATGCTGAAACTGTTCGAACAGCAGTAACCATAATTGTTCCTTGGCAAAGTCCGGGTCCACGAGCGCCAGCGGGATACAATGAAATGCCAGATCCCAAGCCGCAAACCACGGATACTCCCACTTGTCCGGCATCGACAGGATTCGCATCGAGTTCAGATGCTTCCAGTGTTTGTTTCGAATCCCCGGCCGATTGGCAGGAGGTGGCAAATTGGGATCGTCCCCTTCCATCCATTTTCGCACATCGAACAAATAGATCTGCTTGGTCCAAATCATTCCCGCAAGGGCTTGACGCTGGACGAGCTTTTCGTCCGCGGTCGCTTTCGGAGGTTGGATTTCCTCATAGAAGGCATCTGCTTCTGTCTTCCTCTGAGCGACAATCATATCAACGTCGGCAAGCGGATTGTCGAGCATGCGATCCGTCAATCGCAATAAGAAAACCTTGGAACCACCGGCAGGGATCTCCTCCGACTGAAATCGGACGCATGCCTTGGTCCCTTGCAACTGCGGATTTGTACACGACTCGCCGTTAACGATTTGGCGATGGAAAGCATCTTTGACAAAGGGCGATTTGTTTTGTCCTGAGGTGCCATTGAGTCGATCGAAGTTGGTTTCGTTATCGGTAAACATGGCGATCCCGCCGTACGCCGCATACAGATAGCGTTTCCCGAGCGTGTAGGGAGTCATCAGATTATGCAACGCTTGAGAATCCATTTCGTCTGCTTCGATGCAGATCAGTCCGGAGCCATCGTTGATTTGCCGAAGGATGGGTTGTGGTGATTGCGCACCATCCCACCCCCAGGTTTTGCGAAACCAAAGCTGAGGTACAAGATCGATACTTGCTGGCTCGGGCCCTCGGTTAAACACTTCGATCCGAATGCACGTGTCCTCAGGGCTGGCTTTTGCATACTCGACATAGACGTCGAAGTAGCGGTTCTCGTCCAACACTCCAGTGTCTAGAAGTTCGTACTCTCCCTCTTGTTTGCTTCGCGAGCGACAGCCATTCAAGAGCTGCTCATAGGGATAAGCTTTGTGCGGATACTTGTAGAGATATTTCAGATAAGAGTGAGTTGGTGTGGCGTCTAAGTAATAATAGTATTCCTTTACGTCCTCACCGTGGTTTGCTTCCGATGGGACGACGCCAAATAGCCGCTCTTTGAGAATGGGATCGTTACCGTTCCATAATGCGAGGCTAAATATCAAAAGCTGATAGCGGTCGCAGTAGCCAGCCAATCCATCTTCACCCCAGCGAAAGGCCTTGGAGCGGGCATGATCATGAGGAAAATAGCCCCAGGCGTTGCCGTCGGAACTGTAGTCTTCACGAACCGTCCCCCAGGACCGTTCGCTCACATAAGGCCCCCAGCGACGCCAGCCATGCTGTTTTACGGCAGCGTCCTGGAGACGTTGCTTTTCGATGGATTTATTTGTCAAGGTGTCCGTCAAGTTGGGAAAAAGTGAGAACAGGTGCCGCTCACCCGCAGAATGGCATTCCAAGGTGGTTTTTTCAAGATTGCGTAACTATCATACTTAACGATGAATCTCGATGTATTTGGATTTCATAGTGTGGTTTCAACAACATGGCAATTCGCTCAAGTAAAAAGTCTCAGTCCCGACGCCGGCTATTCCTGGAAAAACTAGAGGGGCGTTCGCTCATGGCTGGATTGCCGGGTTTCCACAATACGAGCATGCCTCTAGACGTCGATAACGATCTGCAAGTTTCACCGTTGGATGCATTGGTTGTCATTAATCAGATAAACGGAAGCAACAGCGGAGTGGAGGGAGAGGGATCAGGAGAGAAGCCCGTCACGTTCTGCGATGTCGACGCTGATGGAGTCGTCACGCCTCTGGATGTCTTGGCCGTCATCAATGAATTGAATGTGAGTGTTGCTGTTGTACCCCCTGATCCAGTTGTCGAGCCAGAAGCCGCCATCGTCCCTTTTATCTCAGGTCCCGTTATTACCGAAGACGATGTGAGATGTTTACTTGAGCGTGCCTCAAGGGCCACTGAAAGCAACGACGCGATCATTGCTATCGTAGATCGGTCCGGCCGTATTCTTGGGGTTCGCACCGAATCTGATGTTGTTTCCATGTATAGCGGTCGCGATGCTGACTTGGTGTTTGCAATTGACGGCGCGGTAGCTAAGGCTCGGACGGCAGCATTCTTTTCCAACGAAGAAGCGCCGCTAACTTCTCGAACGGTTCGCTTTATCAGCCAATCAACTATTACGCAGCGAGAGGTGGAATCGAACCCAGACATCGTGGACCCGAATTCTATTCTAAGGGGGCCAGGCTTCGTTGCGCCCATTGGAACGGGCGCTCACTTTCCGCCTGTCGTAGCGAACACGCCGCCGGTGGATCTCTTCGCAATTGAGCATCAAAGCCGCGACAGTGCTTTACATGCAGGACTTGACGGCATAAAAGGAACCGAAGTTGACGAAGATGGTAAGAAAGTCGACAAAAATGGAAAGGATGTGCCTGAGCCATTACTTTCCTGGCGATTTGATGCGAATCCTGACTACATACCAGAGAATGCCAGGTCCTTCCTGAAGACATTTCCAGAGTCATACGGATTTCAAACTGGCAAGCTTATCAACTCGCAAGGTCGTGGAATTGCAACACTACCTGGCGGGATGCCTCTCTACAAAAAGCGCAGTGATGGGTCATTAGCGCTGGTTGGCGGCGTTGGCGTTTTCTTCCCTGGGCCGAATGGGTACGCATCCTACGAACAAAACTTTGTACCCGCTTCGCAACGTGGCGCCGCAGGCCCTCAATCGAACAGCGAGAGATTGAATGCACCGAAAGTTCTTGAGTCTGAATTCATCGCTTACTTTACGGCAGGAGGAACAACGATTGGGCCTGGCGCAACGCCTGTCACTGAGTTCGAGGGCGCTGCACCTCAATGTGCATTTACAATGCCGATTGGACGGATCGACCTTGTCGGAATCACTCTTGAGATCTTTGGCCCAACCCCAACGCGGGAGAATGCCGTAACCGGTCCGCAAAGGCTTTTGCAAGTGGGTCGCGCCAATCGCGGCGGTCGAGGGGTTAACTCGGGAATCGATCAGCCAGTCGTCGCTGGAGGCATGACGGCTCAATCGGGCTATAGTGTTCCCGAAGGCTGGTTGATCGAAGCGCATGCGTCCACCGTCGATCCGCAGTTCACCAAAGCCGAAGTCGAACGCATTATCAACAATGGGATTGCCGAAGCGAATCTAACGCGAGCGGCAATTCGGCTAGATCTCAAGAACGGTTTCCGTCCCGGTGCACGAACCAAGATGGTCCTTGCCGTTTCGGATTCTTCGGGCGATGTATTGGCCCTATATCGAATGCACGATGCGACCATCTTCTCAGTCGATGTTGCTGTTGCTAAGTCGAGAAACACTGCCTACTACGCAAGCAATGCACTGGTCGATGCGGACCGAATTGATCAAGACAATAACGGCAATCCCGACGTTCCCAAAGGCACTGCATTGACAAACCGAACGTTCCGATTCCTCGCATTGCCTCGCTATCCATCGGGTTCGCCAGAAGGTACCCCGGCAGGTGATTTCAGTATCCTTAACATGGCCGGGATCGATCCGTTGACGGGCGAAAACACTGGTGCACCTTTGCCCGCCTCGGAATATGCTTCGCCGAAAGCCACGGTTCTTTCGTTCGACTCGTTCAATGCATCGAGAAACTTCCGTGACCCGAGAAACATCAAGCGACAAAACGGGATCGTATTCTTTCCAGGGAGTTCGGCATTGTACGATAATGGCTCAGGCGCGAAGAAGCTGGTGGGTGGCTTAGGCGTTAGCGGTGACGGGGTCGATCAAGACGATGTTGTAACCGTGGCTGCTCAACAAGGATTCGAGGCTCCGGATGCACTTCGCGCTGATCAATACCTGGTGGCAGGCGTTCGGCTTCCATACCAAAACTTCAACCGCAATCCACGCGGCTGAGCATGATGGTGCCTTTGATTTTTCTCGGGTGCTAAGAAAACGACTATAGCACGACGCGCAAGCTAGTGAACTCGGTAGTGGATTCGCTAGCCGGCGCGACGTGTTAAGCATAATGGCGTCCACCGCTACATCGCGTTCCTGCTTTTGATATATTGAGTTCGGAATAGACAAGGCTGCATTCTCGGCCTGCCGAATCCCGTTCCAATTCTCCTTCTTGACCTTGGCCCTCCAACGCTAGAGATTTCTGTGCCGTCCTTTAGACTACTTGTTTATCGTTCTGAAACGCTTGCCAATTCTTTTTCACTGGATGCAACGGTGATGGTTGGACGGCAGGACCTATTACATAATGAGCCCGCTCCGTTTGCCCTGACGGAAATACCTGCCATTGAAAAGAATCTTAACGCAGACAAGAAGCTCGTTGTCGCGGACATAAAGGATACAGAGATTCCAAGAGAATGGTTTGCAATTGAACTGGCCAATAGTAAACGCATCAACATTAAAAACATCCACAAAGGAAGACCCGTTCCAATTCGCAATCAATCATCCATCGCAAGCGGTCAGACTCGCCAATTTGAGAATGAGGTACTACTCGAACTTGGCGGCAATTTGGCGATTCGCGTCACTGCGTTAACGGAGGAAGATTCGACAAACGATGAGCTTCGTACGCTTGCAACTGTGCCGTTCGCTCCAAACGAGGAGCAACCAATTGCTCAAATAGCAACGATTCGTCAATTTTCCGCCCCTGAAGCCAAAGATATTGCGAATATGTTACGGCTTGCATTGCAAGTCGTACAAAAGGCAACTGGAAGCAATGCGTTTTTTCAAGCCGCTGCCGTTGCGGCGGCTCAAATCGTAGAGCTTGACCGTGTGGTGGTATTGCTTCGAAAAGACACACATTTGCCGTCGACCGAGACTAAGCATCGAAGCGCAGTCATCGATGGATGGAGCATTGCAGCAGAACACCTGCGCCCGGGGATTCGAGTGGAGTCACTTGGGACGATTAGTCGCACCATACTTCACCGAGTCATCAGCACAGGGATCACAGCAATTCATGATCCAGGAAATTCAAATAGCTCGATGAATCCCTCCGGAATCGACTATGCACAATCGCTGATGCAAGTCTGTTGCGCTACAGCCTCCCCCATTCTCGATCGCGATCGCAAGGTGATCGGAGTTCTGTACGGAGATCGCTCAACAGATGCGCTTGCACTACCGAAAAACCGAATAACCGATATCGAAGCGACACTTGTCGAAGTCCTTGCCAGTTCCGTCGCTGCGGGAATTGCACGACAAGCGGAGGAAAGTTTGCGAAACACGCTGGCGGAATTTTTCTCGCCCAAGGTGGTGAAGTTGCTAGCAGACAACCCGGAATTGATGGAGGGGCAAGATGCCGAAGTCAGTGTTTTGTTTTGCGATATTCGGGGCTTTAGTTCGGTAACCGAAAAGCTGGGCCCGCAAAAAGCAATCGAATGGATTAATGATGTGATGAGTGAGTTGAGTCAATGCGTCATCGACCGCGATGGCGTGTTGGTCGACTATGTTGGCGACGAGGTACTGGCTATGTGGGGTGCTCCGGGAGCGCAACCCGATCACGCCACACGTGCCATCGAAACGGCGAGGGCGATGATGACCGCAATCGATGGTCTACGAGCAAAATGGGGAGATGTTTTGCCACAACGATTTGGAGCAGGAGTTGGAGTGAACACAGGTCCCGCGCGAGTAGGAAACGTGGGTTCGAGACAAAAGTTCAAATACGGCGCTTTGGGGAACACCGTCAATGTTGGATCAAGACTGCAATCAGCAACCAAGCAGTTTGGCGTCGATTGCATCGTGAGTGGCGAATCGCTTAAGGCCATGAAACCAGTTTCAGACTGTCGTCGACTTGCGAGTATTTCCGTCGTTGGAATCGACCAACCCATCGAAGTCTTTGAGCTTAAGAACAACCCAACGGACAATTGGAGACAACTTGCGACCAACTACGAGCTGGCCCTTGCGGACTTTGAGTCGAAGAGGTTTGGCGAAGCGGTGAGACGCATCGGTGAGCTTTTGCAGTCCCATCCCCAAGATAAGCCCTGCAAAAAACTGCTAGCAAGAGCAGTTGCGGAGCTCGACGACCCAACGGAAAATTTCTCCCCGATATGGAATTTGACCCAAAAGTAGTGGCTATCTGGCCGAATACATTGGTAAACTGAGGCCGTCGCCAATCACTGCATCGCATCTATACTCAGCTTGATCGATCGCATCCATCGATGTAGGTCGGGATCGTAGGGTTGTTGGGATGTTACCAGTTCGCGACAACTTGAAAGATTTGCGTTTGCACCTTCGCGATTGCCAGATTGGCAATCGATCATCGCCAAAACCCCAAAGTCACGTGCAGACCTGCTGCTACGATCTTCAAGGATTTGTGCAAGCAATTTTTTCGCCAGTTCGATCTCGTTGAGCCGAACTTTTACTTCTGACCATAAATTCTTGAGCTGCAAATTTTCTGGCTGCAATTCGGCAGCGATCTTCAAATGCTTGTCCGCCTCTTGCGAGTGTTCCATTGTTACGTCAGGACTGTGAATAAGTACTTCAGCGAGCCGAAAGCGGTACTGCGCGTTATCAGAATGGTTTTGGACAAGTGTCCTCATGCGATCCATCGAGGATGAGATCAATCTATTTGCTTCCTCCTGATCGTTATCATCCCACTCAAGCTGTCCTCTTCGCCATTCCACTTCTGCGATTGCATATTGAAGATCAGAAGTCTCGAGACCGCGATCGATCTGATGCTGAAAAAGAGACGCAGATTCACTATAGAGTAGCCTCGCTTTTGGCTTGTCTCCTGCTCGCTGATACGCTTGAGCCAATTGCCCTCGTGCCGTAGCTGCTTTTTGGGAATAATATACTTGGAAAGGCTTTTTTACGTTTTCAGGAAGATCCGATTCAAGGTATAGCGTCGCCCGCGAGCTAAACGTTTGATCACTCTCGCTTAGAATCGCTATCGGCAACTCGGCATCCTCGTTCGAGCGGAGTTCAGCTTGTCCGAGTCCACTTAACGCGGTGCCTAATCCCTCTACGTATCGTTCGATGCTCGGATAATCAGTTTGAAGTTCCCAAAATTCGATGCGAGAAGTTTTAAAATAGTGGATCGCATCAAGTGGCCGATTTTCATCCAAAAGCAAAAGTCCCACATTCGTTGAAGCTGAGGCGGCCAAGGCACGATAATCCAAGTTGTCTGGCCATTCCTTTCTCAATTGATTGTATGTCTCCAACGCAATTGCCAAATTCTGCGAGGCTGTTTTGAAGTCACCTATTCTGCGATGAATTCCTGCCTTGATCACTCGGGAATCTGCCTGTGCATTGAACCAGGTTCTTTCAGCCTTGTTATTGTTCACAAAGTCAGAGATCAAAGAAAGAGACCTCTCGATGGTGGCGAGGGCCTCGTCATTTCGATTCAGTCTTCCAAGCGCTTGCGCCCTGTTCTGGATCGCTTGGATACGTAGCAAGGAGAGAGCACTATCTTGTGCTAGGTCGCCATCCTTTAATGATGCCAATGCCTCGTCAATCATTTGAAGTGCGTCTGCAGGCTTTTCAGTCATTAACTTCGAGTTGACGGCTCTAATGAGCGTCTTGCCTAATGTAACATGCACTTCGCTCGATTTGGGATAGGTAACAGCCAGTAACCTTAACTGGGCTATAGCGATCGCAAACTGGTTTTTCGACTCTTCAGACATCCCTTCTAGATTATCCAGCGCGAAAGCAAATCTTCCAATTGTCTTAGCTAACTCAACTCTCCAAAGCAGAGCAATGCGATCGTCGCTCGCAGGTTTATCTATTCGAGTTTGAAGTTCGGCTATCGCCATTCGATAGTTCCTCTGGGCTTCGTCGTATTCGGATTGCAACATTTGAATATCTGCAACGCGAACCAGCGCTCGCAGTCGCTCCAGTTCCAACTCTGGGTCGTTCGATTTGCTCGAACTCATTTTTGCGTAGTCATTCGCGGCAACTTCGTATAGCCGTTTTTGCAGATCGCGCGCGGCTGGAAAATCGCCGAGAGATTCCGTGCTACCAACCAGAAGCGTGTCGATTGCACTTCTCGCAACCCCGATTCGATTAACAGCATCGTTCTTGTTTTGAATTGCGGAATCTTTTGCCAGGAGTTCCTGAATTCGTGCGCTGTTTATTAACCACGCGCCAACCATCGCGACGATCGTTGAAAATAGGATGGCAGCGACGACAGGTACCGTCCAGCGACGATAGCGTCGCATTAATCGGCCAATCATTTCACTGACGGGCTCACGTTCGCCAAACGCAATAACCCTCTCGTCAGCCAACCATCTTTCAATGTCGATGGCCAACTCTCTAGCCGTTGGGTAACGAGTAGCGATCTCGAAAGTCATTGCCTTTTTGCAGATCATCGCGAGCGATTTTGGTATCTCGGAATCAAATCGGCGAGGGTTTGCAAAATCGGGATTGCGAGTCCATTCCACGACTTGAGCCAAAGACTCGGGCTTTTGGGAAAGCGGTATTCGATTGGTCATAAGCTCGAATAGTATAGCGCCTAAGCTGTACACGTCCGACGCGGGACACAGCTCCTCGATCAATCCCATCAGCTGCTCTGGTGGTGCATAAGCAAGCGTCCCGCTGAAGCTCCCCTGCATGGTGTCCGAATTTGTGCCTGAAAATCGCACACGCTTTTGTTTGTATTCTTCAGGGGCATTATTTTCATCCGAATCGGGCGCCGTCTGATTTGCAAGTATTTTGGCAAGTCCCCAGTCGACAACCAAGGTTTCGCCGTGACTCCCAATCATGACATTCGCCGGCTTAAGATCGCGATGCAAAATACCTCGGGAGTGAGCATAGTCGATGGCATTGCATACATCGAGAAATCGACGCAACAACTGTCGAAACGGAACACCATCTAACGCAGCTTTTGTGCCTTTCCTGGCCTCGTGAAATTGCTGAATGATTTTCTTGAACTCTTGGCCGCGAATGAAGCGCATCGCGTAATAGGGGCTCCCGTTGCTGTCTGTTCCCAATGCGTAAACGGGAACAATTCCTGGATGTTCCAGTTGTCCTGTTATTTCGGCCTCGAGAAGAAACTTAGTTTCGCTCAATGAATCCCGATCGCGGTCTCCTCGGATCTGCTTGAGTGCTACATCGCGTTGCAATTGGGCATCGTGCGCAAGATACACGACTCCAAGCCCACCCTTTGCGTATTGCTTGATAATTTGAAACCGAGAATGGTCATCTTTCGTCGCGACTGCATTTGATTGGGTATCGCCGGTACCTGCTCCCCAATCTTTCGTCTGAAATTCATCCGTTTCTCCGCCCGAGGCAGGAATGACGGTTTGGAACTCACCTTTAAGATCGCGAACTTGAATCGCCGTCAACAGACCGATTTCCGTGAAATATTCGCACAGCCCGCGATCAGACGCATTTTCTAACCATTTGCGAATCGATTCGCCGAGTTTTTTCTGATCGACAAAGCCTCTATCGGCGGCAAGGAACGCGATTGCAACTTCTTCAGCGATATTCATGTGGCAATTTTCCGGTTGAGCCGCGTTTAAGGTCGCGAATCATCAAATCACAACTAGCGTTTGCGTTTAAGCTAGACGCCAATACAAAAATTGGAAACTACGATAGGCTTAGCGACGATTTTCAAGCTTGCGTTTTGAAAAATTTGAAGAAATTGCCTCCAAATCCCCAAACTCCAACACCATGACTTGGTCTACCCAATCCGACCGTTCCTCGCCCTCTCCTTCGCTGCCAGCACCGCTGCCGCGATTGATTTCGTTGATCAGCGAAAGCACATCCAACGGGCCCAACAAATTGTCGCCGTCGGGATCAAAGAAGCCATCCGGTTGAGTACTGCCGCGTGCAGGAAGCTGACCGTTTGGAAAAGTGTTGGCGTTGATCAGGTTTACCAATACCAGTGCATCCAATGGACTTACGGCTTGGTCTCCATCGATATCGAATCTATTCACTTTGTTCTGCCAAGGAGTTTCGCTAATCACCTCGATTTTGGCCCCCGCATTCGTGAACGGCTGCACCCAGACGCCATTTTCCAGTCGTCCAGTCTGCGCAAGCCAGTTTCCAGGTATCGAAAGTGAATCCTCGCGGTCCATCAAAATGCGAAGTTTCTTCGAGCCATTGATCGCATTGATATTCGACGCTTGAAACGCCAGGGAATTCGCTCCGACCGCACGCAAATCAACAAGCCCAATTCCAAATAGTTTGTCCGACGTCAAAATGCTCAAATCGACCGCGCTTCGTTCTGCAATGAGCTCGATCGGATTGCTTACGCCGGTAAATCGGACCATGCCAAGTAGATTGCTGGCAGGCAATGCCACTTCAAAAAGCTTTCCGCCACTGCCATCGATGGTCGTCACCTTGGTTAATTCAGCCAAAGGAACACTGCGAATCGATGCCCCGCGGGCTGTGACGACGAGCAGTCCGTTCCTGATGGCGATCTCATGCGGTCCAAGCTCCGTCGCATTGAGGGTCAGCGATTGCGCCGTACCAACGGTTATGCTAAAGTTTTGACTGCTTGACATGTCGACACCTCCATTGAGCGTCCCTCCATTATCGCGAACTCGGACCGTAACGGTAGCTATCCCGTTGCGATCGGTTGCCGGAGTAAATCTCAGTGTCCCGTCATTCGAAATGGACGGCAACACGGCAAATAACCATGGCGAGTCTACCGAAACTAAATAGTCTGAGACAACTTGTGAGAGCTCATCTTCGCCACCACCTGGTGAAAAGCCAGTAGTAAATCCTATTAGAGTGTTCGGTCCATTCACGGCTTGGAGCGAGGTACTGCCTGTCAATTGGAACGAAGGTGGATCATTCACCGGCAAAATGTTGATTACGAAATTATTGGTGGTCGAATCGACACCGCCATTGGAAACCCCACCATTATCGGTGAGCTTCACGGTGACAAAAACATTGCCTGATTTATTGGGGCTTGGGGTAAATGAAAGAGTGCCGGTGCTGGAGATGGAGGGCTGCACAACAAAGAAGCTTGCATCTGCAGTGACTGTAAAAGCAGACAGCACTTGATTCTGTTCATCACTTCCGCCACCTGTGGAGATACCAGTGACAAAGTTCGAAACGGTTTTTGAACCAGCCTTCTGTGAAACGGCCAATTCAGTTGGAGTCGTCATGCTCGGTGCATCGTTGACGGCTAGAACGGTGACCGTAAACGATCGTTCGAAAATCCCATCGTCACCGTCGTCAAAGATCTGGTTCGCCCCAGCTTCGACAGCGCGAACAGAGATCACCGAAGTACTATTGGCATTCTGCAACGTAGTATAGCGAATGGAAGCACTCGCACTTCCATCCACAAATGAAATCGATGGACTCGCCACTAACGACGGATTGGAACTCTTTGCGGTGAAACGCAACGAAGGTCCAGTAGCCCTTCCTTTTTTGATCCCTCCAATCTGGATTGTCTGTTCCGTTGCATCCTCGACGATCGGAGATGGATTTGCAATTTCGTCAAAGGACGGCGAAAGGATTGCGGACTTGATAATAAAATCCAAACCGGAAACGCTATTCGTTCCCGTCAATGCAACACGCCGACTACCATTGACCAGCTTATTGTTAAGGACATGCAGCGTGTCGGTTCGCTGTGGAATGGTAACGATGTCGAGTGTTCCGGTTCCTCCAGGCCCCGATCTGTCGTTGTCAAAATTTCCAACCACCAGCGGCATTCGCTGTGCAAGCGAAAACTGCCCTAATCCAACATTTTCCAGCGGCTCAAACAGGACATCTCCATTCGACGGATTGACACCCACATTGCGGAAAATGGAGATGTTACGATCGACCAGATTACTTGCAATCACATCCATATCGCCGTCGTTATCGATGTCACCAACGGTGATATCAAAAGCACCGCTAGCCGTTCCCAGAATTGCCGTTTGGACGCGAAAGGTTCCGTTGGCTTGGCCAAGTAGGATTGAGATCGAATTCGAACTGAAGTTCGCCACAGCCATATCGGGGCGAGCATCGCCATTGAAATCAGCCGTCACGGAATCGATCGGAACGGCACCGACCTGGTAGTAGCTCGGCTCGAGCGATAATCCTCCGGCACCGTTGCCACGGAGCACTGTCACACCACCGTTAGGAGTATTGGTTGTTAATGGACTGGCATTCACGATGGCGATATCTGTCGATGGATCTCCTGCAAAATTGCCAGCGACGAGGGAGACGGAGGTTTTGCCACCTGTTGCAATCGGGGGGCCAGCGGTGAATACACCATTCCCGTTATTGGTAAGCAACTGGACAGTCGAAGCAACGGTGGAACTTCCTTGGTTTACAATCGCTAGGTCAAGCTTGGGATCACCACCGAACTGACCAGTGACGAGATCAATTGGCAGCAGGCCGACATTCACGGCCGATTGGGAGCCGAAGGTTCGGTTTGTAGGGTCGAAGTTCAGCAGTACGATAACCTTTGACGAAAAGTTAGCTGTCAACGCAACGTCCAATTTCGAGTCAGTATCAAACTGGCCCACGACCAGAGAAGTCGGACCGGTTCCATTGCTCCCGAGATCGACATCGATCTCCGTAGAAAGGAATCCGCCCAGGCCGTTATTCAATCGAATACTTAGTTTATTGGCTTCACTGAGAGCTAGCGCAACATCTAGTAATCCATCTGCGTTAAAGTCTCCCGACGCGATCGCTTGAGGGTTACTAAAGGGGCGAACCGAGCTGTAAAGCGGAGATTTTTGGAGCGTGAAATTACTTCCTAGTGGCGTCACATGGACCAGACTCGAATCAAGTGTGGTGGCTACAGCGACGGTTCGCGAGCTGAGACCGCTCATCGAATAAAAGCCTTGAGCATCAGTTAGCACCCGCGGCTCATTCGCATCGCGTACCCCAAAATTCGTCGCATCGAGGTAGACTTCACGATTCGCAATAGGAACATCCACTGCATCGTAGATCTTATTCCCATTGCGATCATCGTACAGCCGCCCACTCACCGCCGAATCGCTCGATTGAGCCACGCTTTGAACTGGCTTGAGGGCAAAATCCAAATCGGTCAACGATCCGCCGGCAGGTAAAAACCGTTCTATGACAAAGCCTTGTTCGCGACCGGGGGTGACAAGCTCAAAGCCGATGGGAACAATAACTTGTATGACGTGAGATAGCTGAGACGCCGCGTTCGAAAAATGATAACGACCCTCCGCATCGGTCCGTGAACGCGGTTCATCGTTGCTGGCGAATCCATCTCGATTCAAGTCCAAAAAAACAACTGCATCGATGATGGGCGGTTCGCCGACGTCGTATTCACTGTTAAGGACGGTGTCAACGAATAGACGTCCCGAAAGATTGCCCGCTTGCGCGATCAATGGAAAATCTAGATCGACGATCTGATCACCAGGAACAAGCGTAAGTTGACGCGCACCATCGGCCAGTGGATTGGCGACAAAGAAACCGTCCGGACCTTGATTACTATCTCCGGGGACCAGATTCGAAGCCGATGAAAGAAACGTTAAGAATTGTCCGTCGACGCTTAATTTGGGTGATGAGCTGCCATTACCGCTTCCGGCACTAATCGCCTGTTTACCATCGACTGTATTGCTCGCACGAACCAATTGATTCGTGGTGAGATCAACAACGAAGACGTCAGGATTGCCGTTCGTGTCGTCGGGAATCAGATTCGAAGCGAAAGACGAGAACGCGACAAAGCGCCCGTCTCCACTGATATTTGCTTCAAAGCTAAAGTCGAGGGCCTGCGAACCGTTGTTTGCCTTGCTGAGCAACTTCACTTCGCGAGTTATTCGATCGAACCAAAAAACGTCTTGGCTGTCATTGTTATCCCCCGAGACAATGTCAACCGCTGACGACTGATACACTACATATCGACCATCGAAACTGAGATCCGGATATAAGCTATCTCCGTTCACTTGTCCGCCAGTGCTATTTACACTAACGCGATCAAAGGCTTTTGTGACGCGATCGTAGACGAAGATATCAAAATTGTTGTTTGTATCTCCGCTTACGATAGTCCCCGCGTTCGATGAAAAGGTTAGATATCGACCATCACCGCTAATCTTCAAATCGCCAGAAATAAAGAAGTTCTGGGAAGTTAGCGAAGTTGGAATATATTCAGTTGTGCGATTCACCCTATCAAAGACGAAAAAATCATATTTGTCATTGGTATCACCGGCGGCAATATTTGACGCAAGGGAATTGTAGGCAATGAAGCGTCCATTTGCGCTCATGGCAATGGAAATGGTGTCTTGATTCGCTTCGACTCCATTAGGTCCCAGATTGATCCGCTGAGTACTCGAAGTTTCCCGATCGAACAGAAAGACGTCCATAACCGAGCTCGTATCACCGAGTACAAGGTTAGATGCTCGGGAGAGGTAGGCAATGAACCGTCCGTCGGTGCTCATCACGGGAGAAAAGGCTTGGTCATTTGCTTGACTTCCGCTCAAAGAAGTGTTAACGCGAATCGTCGTATTACGAAGGCGATCGAATAAAAAGACGTCGCTGTTCCCGTTGGTATCGGCGGGAACGAGATTATCGGCATCGGACTCAAAGGCGAAGAATCGGCCATCCGCGCTCGAAGCGCCGTTTGTTCCTCGGGTGTTATTAGCAGCCAGCGGTGGGATGATCTGAAGCTTGGCTTTACTTGACTGAAAAAGCCCCGGAGGCTGGATACCGACAATCGTTTTCCCTCGGGACAAATCATCGATAGCATAGCCTCCTAAGGAGTTGGAGTCTGCCAGAGAGACTGAATTTACAGAAACAAAAGCATCCGAAATCACCGGTTCGTCTGACTCTCGCAATTGATTCTGATTGAGATCGACATAGACCGTTCCGGAGATAGAAGCCTCGATGGCTTCAAACGCTCCGATGTCTGGCGTTGTTCGAATTCGTCCCCATTGATCGACTCGACCCTGGAACGAGGGGGTTCCTTTATCGATAGCCGGGTTGCCTGCCAATAACGGCCGGACGGGAGGAAGATAGTTGCGGCGTTTTAGCGGTCCGATTGCAAAGGCACCAGCGTCGCTTTTGGAAATCACGTTCGTTGACGTAACACCGGGACTACGGTCGAAGATGGCATTCACCAAAAGGGCATCGGTCAAAATGACCTTTCCAGTCACCGCGTAGTTGGCCTGACTAGCATCTACGACGGAGACCTGCTCCACTTGTAGTGCGCCTGACGAGAAGACCGTTACAGCACTCGCTGTTTGGTTAAACGCGTCGTAAAGATAGATATCAGCAAGTTGGTTGTTATCGGGAAATAAGAGACTGTCGAGGCTAGAGTCAAAGGCTATAAATCGTCCTTCGGCATCGATCGATGGCTGTGAGAAACCGAAGCCAGGTCCGCTGCTTCCGGATCCGCTCGGTATCCTAAATACGGAATTGGTTGTTCGATTACGGATAAAAAGGTCGCTCGCGTCGTTGAGATCAGCAGAAACCAAATTGTTTGCCGCCGAATTGAAAACCACATATTTGCCGTCACGGCTTAACTTTGGATCGGAGCTCCCACCGTTTCCTTGCGTCCCTGCAGCCGACTTACTGATACGCTCAAGAGAAAAGTTCGCAATATCATAAACGAAAACGTCTGATGTGTTGTTCGTGTCGCCGGAAACGACGAGCGGAGACGAAGACTGAAATGCAATGAACCGGCCGTTGCCACTTAGCTGAGGCTTCTCTCCGTCGGCCACGCGTAACGTCGAGTTTGCTGATCGGTCGCGTAAAAAAACCGAAATAATGCTATCCGTATCGCCACTTACGACGTTGTTGGCATCGGTAGTAAAGGTGACGAATCGACCATCATCACTAATCGAAACGCCTAAGCTATCACCTGAAATTTGAAAATTACCAGAAGTAAGACTTACCCGTTCGGTCGTTTGATTCAGGAGGTCGCGCACAAAAACATCTACATTACCGTTGGTATCGTTGGAAACGAGATTGTTTGCATTGGACCAGAAAGCGACGTAGCGTCCATCTGCGCTGATAGCCGGTTGTTCCGTACGACTGCCGGCCGGCACCTGCGCGCCTGTGGACGATACGCTGACGCGAGTCGTCTGCCGAGTAAGGCGATCAAAGACGAAGATGTCGCGACTTCCGTTGGTATCGGCAGGAACCAAGTTACTCGCGTGTGAGCGATAGGCGATAAAGCGCCCATCTGCGCTAATCGAAGGTTCAAAGCTAAATGAATCAGCTTGCGTACCGTCGGATGCGACACTCACGCGTTCGATCCTACCTGTCGCTCGTTCGTAAACGAAAATATCGGAGACTGAATTTGTATCTCCCGGCACAAGCGTTCCTGATTCCGACTCGAAGGCCACGAAACGACCATCAGCACTAATGACCGGTGCAAAACTGTTTCCTTCGAAACTGTTTCTGCTGTTGAAGATGGCCCCTTTACCGCCGACGTTCTCCGAGAAAGTCGAATTCACAATTGTATTTGTGAAATGCGAATGGGAATGAACACCACCTCCCTGATTGTTGCTAATGGTACTTCGATCAATAAAAAAATCGGCATCGCCGGTTGCGAAAAAGGCACCTCCGAAGTCTGCCTCGTTTCCATCGATCCACGATTCTGAAAGCTGGACACCTCCTCCCCAAGTCGCAATACCGCCGCCGCCGATTAGATCGATCGGATCATTTCCCAACGCACGATTTCCGCGAACGATCGTGTTGTTGAGGCGTAGTTCCCCTAACGACAAGACGCCTCCCCCTCCCTGGTTGGGCGGTGAATTCCCTCCTCTTATTGTTACGCGATCAAGCTCCAAAAATCCGCCAGCGTGGACTTTGAAAACTCGATCGAGACGCTGCGCATCAATAGTCGTCAAGTCGTTTTGATTTCCGATGATCCGCACGGAACCAGTGATATCAAAATCGCCAGTGCCCTCGCCCGACCAAGCTCCTAGATTTGGGGGCAAATCGACAAGTGTAGATGAAATCGATTGAGGGAATGTTGAGTTGGGATCGGCTTGGAAGGGAATTTCGAGAAGATACGTACCGGTCTCCAAAATAATGGTGCGAAACGCGCCGGCAGCGTTGGCTGTGGCAATCGCCTCTCGGAGCGATCCGTTCCCAGGCTTGTCGAAGTTCGATTGAACGTAGATGAAACTGGGATCGTTGATTCGAACATTAAAAAGACCAATCTCTCGCGATTGCGTGGATTGACCAGTTTCCGACGAAACCACGCCCCCCGCTGTGGTTTCAACTACGTAATCTCCAAAATCCTCCGGATCCCAAACGCCACCCGGAGCAGTAAGTATATAGGTCGCGTTGACCGAGGTCGATGTCGATGTAATGCTGTTCGGTTTGAGAGTTACCGACAGCGGACCGGTGGAACCCCATTGACGCTTTACGAGAATGTCGTCGTTGCCAATCGTTGCCGCATTGATCCCCTTGCGATGGAAATATTGAACAGTGAACTCAGTTGAAGTACCGCCAGCGGTCGTGATGTTTTGTTTGGCGATCAATCTTGCCGCGGGTGCGAAGACGTCGGCTATGATAGCTTTGGAGGCACTTAAACGCCCGCCGGTGGATGCGAATAAGCTGCCGTTGGCAATCGGGGCAACCTTGCTAAGAATCGCCTTTTGAACCTCAGCTACCGTTGCTTCTGGGAATGCCGACCATACCAAGGCAGCGGTGCCAGCGACATGCGGTGTCGCCATGCTGGTTCCGTTGGCACTACCGTAACCACCACCGGGAAGCGTGCTTCGGATACCTACGCCAGGAGCGAAGAGGTCAACTGACTGCGCACCGAAGTTAGTGAAACCGGCCGGACGATCGGTCGGGTCGGAAGCGGCTACTGCAATCAACCCGGGAACGTCGTAGCTGGCTGGATAGAAGGGCGTTCTATCGTTATCGACGCCTTGGCCAATGAAATTGCCGTTACCGGCGGCGGCTACAAAGATGATTCCAGCATCGCTGCTGTCGTGGATTGCGGCTTCGAGGGATACTTCGTAACCGCCGGGTTGTCCCCACGAGTTGTTTAAAACACGGACATTCGCACCTTGAGTCACACGGCCAATAGTATCGACGCGATATTGCTCACGCATCTCGCGAGCGTAATTGATCGCTCGAATCGCTGCGCCGGAATCGCCTTGGTTGTTGTTATCAAGAATTCGAAGGGACATAAGCGATGTTTGCCAATTGACGCCCACAACACCGGTTGCGTTACCTCCAATGGCTCCGATCGTGCCCGCGACGTGCGTCCCGTGCCCTAACTCATCCGATGGATTATTGGCTGCGAACGGATCGCCCGAGCCGACTCGAAAGTTCACTCCGAAGAAGTCGTCGAAAAAGCCGTTGTTGTCGGTATCAAAACCATCTGCCCAATTCGGATCCTCGAGCAGATCGATCGCGTCGATCCGACCATTATTATTTTTGTCTGCGACGAAGGATGCATTGGGACCTGTGGTGTAGCCATTGAAAGTAAGCGCATACGGAGCGGTCGTGGCTCGAGTGACATTGTTCAAGTCATAAAACGTGATGAGCCCATCTCCATCGATATCCGTTAGCTTAGGCCCCACATCATCGAGATACTTGTTAGTCAGTTCGCCTTGATTGATCCAGATGTTCAAATAGAGGTCCGGGTGCGTTGGGTCGATACCTCCGTCAACGACACCAACCACGGTCGACGAACTACCTCGCGTCACATCCCAAGCGTTCGTCGCATCGATTTTTTCCATACCTGGCATAAGACCAGCCACAAACTCGGGATCGTTCGGTGTTGTCGATTGACCTTGGATCAGTTGATTGAGGCTAAACGATTGGACGTTCGAATTGTGCGACAAACTGGCTTCGATGGAGACTTTGGTGGATCCTGTTCCTCGAACAAGTAGCGATCCCTTGGAACCAAGTCCGCAGATGATTGTAAACGTATTGGCATCTTGATTCAGAGCCTTCGCCGCTTGCTCAAACGAGTTAACTGAATTTGCGGAGTCATCTGTCAGTTGCACAATCCATTCACCAAGTGCAGGTGCAACGGGACCAGCAACTCCCTCGGGTAACAACTTGTCGACTCGAGCCAACTCCGCCACGGGAACGCGATCAACAGAATGATTCGATTCAAACCAATGAAACGGAATACTGGTAGCATGCAGATCGCTCGCAAGCATTGCCCGTTGTTCGAGAAGCTCAAAAAGAAATCTTGTACGTCGTGTACGTTTGTGATTCTTTCGTGCGTTGGTAGAGTGCAAATCCTTGGATGGCATGGAGTATCTCAGTTAACGAAAAATTTTATTAAAATCGAAAGTTATAGTCAAAAGCAAAGAATTATGGTGGAACGATTGACGACGGGAGCGTGTGCAACTTACCGGGGATGCAGCTAACCAGCACCTAGCGAGTCGTAGGGCCTCAGGTACTCCGATCAACAGTGTCACCTCTTGTCCTGTCGCCGAGAACTTTTTGTGGAGTAAGTGACGACAGTAGGACTCTCAAACAGATCGCTTAAGTCCACTGCCATGACTTGATCGATCGATTGCGTCGAAAACGGATACAACATTGCATCCGTCGATTCCCCGTCGGCACCGCTGCCGCGGTTCAGTTGATTAATCACCGTCAGAACGTCCAGTGGCCCAAGCGTGTTGTCGCCATCGGGATCGATAAAGGAATTGATCGTGCCCAAGCCAATTGAGCCTCGTACAGGTAGGGCTCCACCCGAACCAGCGTTGATTAAATTAATCAATGCCAATACGTCCAATGGCGACGCGGCTTGATCACCATCAATATCGAACAAATTAACCTTGTTCTGCCACGGGGACGTCGAGATCACTTCGATTCTCGCATCACCCGATGTATAAGGTTGTACCCATACTCCATTTTCAGCTGTACCTGTTTGCGATTTCCATACGCTCTGTGTAGCCAGCTTATCGTCTTTGTCCATTATGAACCGAAGCGTCTTGGTGGCATTCAGAGAACTTACATCCGTCGGTTTAAACACAAAGCTGTTTACTCCCGTCAATCGCAAATCCACAATCTGGACTCCAAACAATTTGTCTGGCGTCAACGACGACAAATCAATCAACGCTTGTTCGCTGACCAACTCGATCGGCCTGCCAATTCCAGTGTAGCGGATTGTTCCCGGCAGATTCGATGCAGGAGCCGTGACTTCGAAAAGTCTCGCTCCGGAACGGTCGTTGATCGTTACCTTCTGAAGATCCACAACCGGTACGCTATTGATGGTATTTCCCCCAGCTGTCACCACCAGCATACCATTGCGAATCGCGATTTCATGTGGCCCAATTTCGGCTGCATTCAGTGTTAGCGTTTGCGACAGCCCGACAGTAATCGTAAATGATTTTATGGGCGACAAATCGACGCCGCCGTTTGATATTCCACCGCTATCGCGAACACGAACACTGACGGATGCGATACCACTTCGATCGGCGGCAGGTGTAAACGTCAGTGTACCGGCGGAATCAATGACCGGGAGCTTCACAAACAGTCCTGGCGAATCCACAGTTACCAAATAGTCCAGCACAATTTGCGACGCTTCATCGGGACCGCCACCTGGTGAGAAGCCAAAGGCGAAGCCCGTTTTTGTTTGTAATCCTGATCCCACTTGCGCCGACAGGTTGCCTTGTAGACTAAATGAGGGTGCGTCATTGACCGGCAGCACTTGGATGACGAAATTCTTCGTCGCAGTATCGACACCACTGTTCGCGATGCCACCATTGTCCTTATAGGATATTGTTATCGGCGTAATGCCTGATTGATTTCGGTTCGGCGTAAACGTCAATATTCCCGCCCCATTGATCGCCGGTTGTATGGTAAACAAACTTGGATCCGAAACGACGATGGTGGACGAAAGAGCTTGATTCGCTTCATCGGAACCAAGGCCAGGCGAAAGGCTACTAACAAAGTTAGCTATCGACTGAGCTCCCTCTTTTTGAGTTACTGTAGTTAACGAAGGTACCAAAAATGTTGGAGGGTCATTGACCGCAAGCACAGTCACGGTGATTGAACGTTCAAAACTCCCATCGTCGGTTGTATTGAACGTTTGATCAGCACCCGCGTCGATCGCTTGTACGGTGATGATGGCCGTGCCATTCGCATTCGCGACAGACGCATAACGTAGCGTTGCGCCGGTGTTGCCATCAAGGTAAGTAACTACGGGGTTCGAAATCAACCCAGGCACAGAACTGATCGCCGCAAATCTTAAGGCAGGTCCTGTTGCACGCCCCTTTTTGATACCGGTCAACTCAATCAACTGTTCCGTTGCATCTTCAACGATCGGTGCAGGGCTCGATATGTCATTGAAAGATGGAGGCAGGATTGCATTCTTGATGATGAAATCCATGTCGGTGACCTTATTCGTACCCGTTAGTAAGACCCGGTGGGTACCATTAACAAGTCTGTTCTTCAGGACGTGGATCGTATCGGTAGCTTGCGGAATCGTCACGATATCAAGCGTGCCTTTTCCTCCAGGCCCGGATGTGTCGTTGTCAAAGTTACCGACGACCAACGGCATCCGCTGTGCTTGCGCGAATTGACCGAGACCAACGTTTTCTAGAGGTTCAAATCGCACGTCGCCGTTGGTCGCATCGACTCCTATATTGCGGAAGATCGAAATGTTGCGATCGATCAAGTTACTTGCAATGACATCGATGTCTCCATCGTCATCAATATCCCCAACGGTGATATCGAACGCACCGCTGGCAGTACCGAGAATCGCCGTTTGAACCCGGAATGTGCCGTTGGATTGACCAATCAAAATTGAAATCGAGTTCGAACTAAAATTCGCGACAGCCAAATCGGCCCGTCCATCGCCATTGAAGTCAGCCGTCGATGAATCGATCGGGAGAGCTCCTGTTTGGTAGAACGTCGATTGCAGAGACAAACCTCCGGCACCGTTGCCAACCAAAATGGTAACGCCTCCGTTGGGTGTCGATGTATTAGCGGGAGCCGCATGGACCACAGCAACGTCCAGTGAGGTATCCCCCGCGAAGTTTGCGGCCGTGAGCGAAATGGAATCGTCCCCTCCTGTTGGAACAGGCGGCCCAGCGGTAAATACGCCGCTGCCATTGTTTGTGAGAACTTGAACGGTCGAATCTCCTTTGACCGATGCGCTTCCTTGATTGACGACAACCAAATCCAGTTTTGAATCGCCACCAAATTGTCCTACAACGATATCGGTCGGTTGTAGGCCGACGGTTACGGCAGATTGCGACGCGAACGTTTTGGTCGTCGGATTGAAATTCAACAACACGATTACCTTCGATGATAATTTAGCTGTGAGAGCGACATCGAGTTTAGGATCGTTGTCAAATTGGCCAATGACCAACGAAGCCGGCCCGACACCGTCTTTGCCCAGATCGATATCGATGGGGTCAGGCAGGAACCCACCCTTCTTGTCATTCAAGCGAATGCTCAGTTTATTGGCTTCAGCCAATGCGATAGCCACATCGGCATATCCATCCAGATTGAAGTCGCCAGAGACGATCGCCTGTGGATTAGCGAACGGAGTGATGCCAGCGAAAAGAGGATATTTTTGAAGACTGAACTGGCTGCCAAGCGGTGAAACGTGGACTAGGGATGCATCGAGTGTGGTTGTCACGGCCACAGTCCGCGAGCTCAAGCCATCGATGCTATAAAAACCTTGGGAATCGGTTAAAACGCGAGGTTCATTCGAGTCGCGCACACCGAAGTTAGCAGCATCGAGGTAGACTTCACGATTGGCGATCGGAACATCACCAGCATCGAAGAGACCATTTCCATTACGATCATCATAAAGCCGGCCACTGACCGATGAACCACTCGATTGCCCACTCGATTGCACTCGCTGGAAACCAAAATCGCGATCGCCAATCGTACCGCCCGCTGACAAAAATAAGTCGTTGCTGCCGGACAGAGGAGCGATCTGAACGAAACCTGACTGAGCGACAGCACGAATAGTGTACCTTTTGTATCCTGGCATGTTTGACAATTGGTAAACGCCAACATTGTTGGTTATCCCAAATTGCTCGGTTCGTTCTTGCACTCCATTGTTATTTTCGTCAACATAAACCGTCCAGCCAGCTAGTCCGGTCTCACCTTGGTCGTAATTGCCATTTTCGAGTATTGAGTCTTCATAGACCCGTCCTGAAATCGTTCCTGGATCGGGAGCGAGACCTAAGTTGAGATCAGTTACAATGTCTCCTGCGGAAACAATCCTTGAGCGATTTGCATCGGTGAGTGGGTTCGCCGCAACATAGACATCGGAGGGACCGTCTCGATCTGAATCATTCGTATTTGGGAAATACTCATAGACGACAAGGCTTCCATCTGCGCTCATTGATTGAGCAAAGCTAAAGCCACGTTGTTGTTCTCCGTCAGTCAGGTTGAGCCGTAGGGTTGTGGTTGAAGAGCGATCGAAAAGAAAAATGTCACGATTGCGATTTGTATCACCGTCGACGAGATTGGTCGCGTCCGATCCGTACGAGACGAATCGGCCATCGGAACTGATTGACGGCGTCGAACTAAAGTCGTCTCCCTGGGCGCCCTTGGAAGATTTACTTACTAGTTCTAAAGATCCTGTGATTCTGTCGAAAACAAATACATTACGAACATTCTTGGTGCCGCTTTCAATTAGGTTAGTGGAATCGGAAAGAAACACGACGTATCGTCCGTCAGCAGAAATGGAAGGAGAAAGAGAATCTCCGTTTCCTTGAACTTTCATGGCGTTGGCACTAACTATCGTAGTCTTTTTATCAACTCGATCGTAAAGAAAAACATCCTGATGAAGATTGATATCTGAAGCAACTAAATTATCAGCCAATGAATCAAAAACGATATAGCGCCCATCATCGCTGATAGAACTGTGGTTAATGAAATCATTTGGCAGTCCCCCGGTCGTAGTTATGTTTTGCTGCTCAGTCACCTGTGTATCACGGTTGTACACGAATAGGCCTTGCGATGAAAAAACGACAAATCGACCATCGTTGCTCAGTTTCGCGCCGCTCCCTCCTCCAATGAGTTCCGTTCTACTACTCAAGACGTTGTACGCAAAAACGCTGCTCATACCAGAAGGATATAAAATGGAATTGTAGACAACGAACCCACCATCTGGACTGACACTTGGCGACGAGAATGCTGCATTTTCTGCAACTCGAATGACAGTCTTGCCTTGACGATCGTAAAGAAATAAGTCGCGAGTGTTGTTGGTATCGTTTGGAACAAGATTTGTTGCATCTGATTCGAAAGCAACGAATCGCCCATCTGAACTTAGACCTCCGAAAAAGCTGCTTTTATTCGGGACGAAGGTTGGAGGAATCCTCTGTGTGACGGGTACCGATTTTGTAAAGTTTTTTGGCAATGAGACCGTCGCAGTCAATTTGCCCGGATCGATTTTCTCCACTTTAAAAACACCAGCCGCGTTTGAAATGGCCGAGCGGATTGACAATGGTGACTGAAGCCTAACCTGGACGTCTGGAATCGTCGTTTCGCCATCATCAAAAAGTTGATTCCTGTTGGAATCGATGTAAACGAGTCCTGATACGTTTGCATCTACAACCTCGACGGCTCCGATATCTGGTTTTCCTCTCAACACCCCGAGTTGGTCTCTTGAGCCAGAGAACAGTATGCTGCCTTGATCAATAGCGGGATTTCCTCGAAGGAGTAAATGTACCGGAGGAGCCGTACCGATACGGTCTAACTTCCCCAAAAACGAGACGCCGGGAGATGAATCTTGAAGCACATTTTTGAAAGAGACCTGGGAGCCGAGATCGGCATTAGTCCCAGAGATAATGGTATCGACAAGATCCACACTACCTGAAACAGAAAATCTAGTTAACGTCTCTCCAACCAAGGTAAGCTCAGTCCCACGAATTGTAGAAAACCCCTGGTCAAAAGGTGCAGGACGAATTTGCTGGCTGTTGCGGTCGAGCAAATTTATGTCAAGTTTGTCCCCAACACTTGCGAACACCCCAAATCGACCGTCGTCACTAAGTGAAACCTGCAAGTTTTCGAAAAGGCTATCAGCATTCGAGGAATAGATTCCGTTGTTAGCATCGTTGACTCGCTCCAGAGTACGCAATGTTCGATCGAAGATAAAGATATCTTTGGTATTATTACTGTCGTTTAAGACTAGATTGCTCGAAGTCGAAGTGAAAGCGACAAATCTTCCACCTGGGCTAATCGATGGAACACTACTCTCGCCGTTTGCCATCTGCCCTCCTAATCCTTTGCTGATCAGTTCAAGGGAATGGTTGGTACGATCATAGACATAAACGTCCGATTTACCATTTATATCTTCTGGCACAAGTGAAGTTGAAGCATCGAAGGATACGTACCGTCCATCCGCACTTATTGTTTGATTTCCACTTTCATTTACAAACGACTGGGTACTCGTAGCGGTAAAACTAATTCGCTCAAATTGTCTGCTGATTCGATCATAAACGTACTCGTCGAGACTTCCGTTCATATCGAGTGGACTTAGGTTGTCCTCAAATGAAGAAAAAGCGATAAACTGGCCGTTAGAACTAATAGATGCAATTCCGCCCCCAGTAGATTCGGCCCCACTCTGGCCGGTAACACGTTCCGTGGTTTTACGAACGGTATCAAATATAAACGTATCGCCTTTACCGTTTGTATCTCCGGTCACCAAGTTACTTGCGCTGGAGCTGTAAACAACATAACGACCATCCGCGCTGATTGACGGATAGAAACTATCACTATTTCCTATCGCACCATTGATACCTAGAGTAACACATTGAATAGAATGTTGCTGCCGATCATAGACAAAAATATCGGACGTATCGTTGGTATCCCCCGGAACAAAGTTCTCTGCATAAGAGCCAAATGCCACAAATCGGCCATCTGCACTAATCGATGGTTGAAAGCTGAAATTGCTTTCCTGGGAGCCGTCATTTGCCATACTTACACGCTCTATCACATTACTGTTTCGATCGAAGACAAAGATATCTTCAATTCCATTTGTATCACCTGGAACTAGATTGTCGGCCTTGGAAGAAAATGCAATAAAGCGGCTATCAGCGCTAATAGATGGGTCGCGAATAGCATCGTTGACTCCGTTGAAGTCAGCGATGGCACCGTTGCCACCAACATTTGTTGAAATCGTGGAATTCGAAACGATTAGGTCTTTGCTAGAACTTCCTTGAACTCCTCCTCCGCGGTTGTTACTAATTGTGCTTTGCGAAATGTTTCCGTCTGAAGCTCCGCAGTAAAACACACCTCCACCAAGGTTGCTATCGTTATCATCGATCCAGGAGCTAGAAATGTTGGTTTGTCCAGACCAAACAGCAACACCACCACCTCCGATTGGGCTGATAGCCTCAATTCCCTTTGCGCGGTTTCCGCGTATGATGCTGTCCGTAATACTAAGATTGCCCGCAGATAAAATACCTCCGCCTCCCTGGTCGGTTGGTGACACACCACCTGTTATCGTAGCCCTCTGCAAATTAAAGGTAGCATCGGGATGCACTTTGAACACTCTATCAAATGACTTCCCATTGATGATGGTTGTATCCTTTTGATTTCCAATTACGGTGATTGAACCGATAACATCGAAATCTCCTGACGCTTCATTTGACCAAGCCGAGTGAACCGCAGGAGCAAAACACTGCGACTGTGGGGAAGGAGTTGGAAACTTGGATGCGAAATCGGGAGTTGGCGGAACATCAATGCTATATAGTCCCGACTCTAAGATGATCGTACGTGGCGAAGGTGCTGCTGCATTTGCAGCAATGATTTGACTGCGCAAGGTGCCTTGTTCTAATGAGTCGGAATACGTAGTCACGTACAGAAACGATGGGTCGATGATGCGTACATTGAACAAACCAACGTCGCGGGCTTCGGTGGTTTTGCCTCCAACCTTGGCAGCAACTCTTCCTGCTACCGTCGAGATGACGTAATCGCCGAAGTCGAGTGGGTCCCATGTGCCGCCTGGGGCTGAAACGATGTACGTCGCGCGTGCTGTTGTGACGGTTGTTGTAATCGAATTGGGTTTGAGGGTTGCAACTAATTGGTCTGCGGGGCCCCATTGTCTTGTGACGATCAAGTCCTCATTGCCTATACTCGTTGTATCGATCCCGCTGCGATGACTGTACTCGACAGTGAACTCGGTCGATGCGCCCCCAGATGACGTGATGTTTTGTTTAGATACGAGTCTTGCTGCTGGTGCGAAGACATCTGCGTTGATGGCCTTGGATGCGTTGAGTCGACCGCCCGTGGAAACGAATGAACTGCCGTTGGTAATCGGATCGACCGTGCTTAAGATGGCGAGTTGGACTTCGTCGACTGTTGCCGCTGGAAATGCGGACCAGATAAGGGCTGCCGTACCGGCAACATGCGGCGATGCCATGCTGGTACCGTTGGCGCTGCCAATGCCTCCGCCCGACAATGTGCTGCGGATGCCGACTCCCGGTGCAAAGATATCGACTGACTTGATACCGAAGTTAGAAAAGGTTGCGGGGCGATCACTTGAATCTGATGCGGCCACGGCTAGCACGGTGTTGTAGCCTGCTGGATAAAACGGCGTTCGATCGTTGTCGACGCCTTGCCCCAGGAAATTTCCGTTGCCGGAAGCAGCGACGAACAAGATGCCGGCGTCGGTGCTATCTTGGATGGCTGTTTCTAGCGAAACTTCATAGCCGCCTGGTTGGCCCCATGAATTGTTGAGCACGCGAACGTTGGCGCCTTCCGACACGCGGCCATTGGGCTCGACGCGATACCGTTCTCGCATCTCACGTGCATAATTGATCGCGCGAATCGCCGCTCCCGAGTCTCCTTGGTTGTTGTTGTCAAGTATCCGAAGCGACATCAACGATGTTTGCCAATTGACACCCACGACGCCGGCTGCGTTGCCACCGATAGCTCCGATCGTTCCGGCCACGTGCGTTCCGTGCCCTAGCTCATCGGATGGGTTGTTGGCTGCGAACGGATCGCCCGAACCGGCACGAAAATTCACACCAAAAAAGTCATCAAAGAAACCGTTGTTGTCGGTATCAAATCCATCCGCCCAATTCGGGTCTGCAAGCAAGTCCTCGGCATCGATTCGTCCATTGCTGTTCTTGTCCACAACAAACGACGCGTTGGGACCATTCGCAAAGCCATTGAAAGTAAATGCATACGGCGATGTTGTAGCTCGTGTGACGTTGTTTAAGTCATAAAACGTGATGAGCCCATCTCCATCGATATCCGTTAGCTTAGGCCCCACATCATCGAGATACTTGGTAGGAAGCTCACCTTGATTGACCCAGATGTTCAAATAAAGGTCAGGGTGCGTCGGATCGATGCCTCCGTCGACGACACCAACAACAGTCGATGAACTGCCCCGCGAAACATCCCAAGCGTTCGTCGCGTCGATCTTCTCCATGCCAGGCATTAGACCAGCCACAAACTCAGGATCGTTCGGTGTTGTTGATTTGCCCTCGATCAATTGATTGAGGCTAAACGACTGAACGTTTTCATTCTGGCTCAGACTGGACTCAAGCACGCTCTTGGTCGCTCCACGACCGCGAACGAGCAGCAATCCCTCGACGCCGAGGCCGCTGATGATGGTGAAGTCACCGTAGGCTTGATTGAAGAGCGAGTTAGCTTGATCGAGAGATCGAAGCGGCTTCGCTGCCGAGTCCGTCAACTGAACTATCCATTCACCCACAGCCGGTTCGACGGGGCCGGCAATTCCTGCTGGAAGCGACTTGTCGACGTCTGCTAATGACTCAGGCGAAACTCGGTCGACGTCTTGAAACGATTCAAACCAGTTCATCGGACCGGTTGTTTGATGCAAAGTGTCGTTTACCGCCAAGTCCGATGCTAGCATTCGCCTTGACTCAAGCAATTCGTATTGCAATCTGCGTCTACGAGAAGAACGATTACGAGCTGATCGAGCGTATTTTTGGTGCATTTTGACTGGGCGTTTTGGGTTGAAATCTTGTGAGCTGTAGGATTGGAATAAGTTGGATGCTTACTGAGCCTGAGGCGCTAGCCGATTTCCTTTGGCGTGGCTCGGCTAGCGCCTCAGGCTCAATGAATCACATGGGCAAATTCAAAATGAATCGTACAGGTCGTTATCTTGTCTGAATTCCACTGCGACAACATTTTAGTCAGAAATTCAAAAGAATGCGGCGAGTTGGACCTCCATTCCTTCTGAAGCTGTCTGTTTCGCTTAAAATTCAGCCGTTCAAAGGGACGTCTTGTTCTGGGTACTAGATACAACAGCCTTAACTGCGGAGCAGTGGCATTTGAAAGCCACGGATGAAATCCGTGGTAGGAATGGAACGTTTGATAGAGAGTCGCAGAGCGACGACATTCCCTCAGAAATCTAGTTGGCCCGATGATCAACATTGCGAATGGTTGGGTATTGATTCATGGTCAATAGCGCTCCTTCAGAGCTCTGAAGCCTTTTGGGCGTTCTACCTGGGGTTTCGTTCGCGTGGCGAATTACCCCAGGCTAAAAGATTCCATCGCATTCGCGATTCAATCGGAAAAGTCAGCATCGATTCGATTTAGTTTGGACAGACATGCAATTCTCATGCGTCGGGGCAGCATATTCCAAAATCGGAACACTGAAGACTTCTGTAACGACTAGCGACGATTCCCTAGCTTGCGTCTCGCTAAGCCCACCGGTCGCATCTCCACACCCCAATCTTCCGACTCCGTTGCCATCACTTCATCGACCCACTGTGAGCGTTTTTCTCCTTCACTGCCTGCCGCTCCGCTACCTCGATTAATTTCATTGATCAGCGTTAGGACATCCAAGGGCCCTAAAGAATTGTCTCCGTCGGGATCAAAGAAGCCATCCGGTTGAGTACTACCGCGTGCTGGAAGTTGACCATTTGGAAAACTATTGGCGTTGATCAAGTTGACCAAGACCAAGACATCCAGTGGAGACAATGTAAGATCGCCATCGACGTCGAAACGATTTACTTTGTTCTGCCAAGGAGTTGCGCTGATCACCTCAATTCTTGCACCAGCGTTAGTGAACGGCTGAATCCATGTGCCGTTTTCTAAGCGCCCAGCCTGAGCTACCCAGCTTCCAAGAGTTGAAAGCGTGTCGGCGCTGTCCATCAGAATACGAAGTGTTTTGGACCTGTTGAGAGCACCTACATCCGTCGATCGAAATGCCATGGAATTTGGCCCAACGGCTCTTAAATCAGCAAGCTCAATTCCGAATAGTTTGTCAGAGGTCAGTACACTCAAGTCAATCGCAACTTGTTCCGCGATAAGTTCGATCGGCTTTCCTGTTCCTGTAAATCGAATCATACCCGGCAGATTAATGGCTGGTAGATTAACCTCGAACAACTTTGTCCCAACGCCGTCCAAGGTAGTAACTTTGGTCACTTCGGCTGCCAATACGCTTCGAACCGTTGTTCCAGCTGCTGTAACGACAAGAAAACCGTTTCGAATTGCAATTTCATGTGGCCCCAGTTCTGACGCGTTGAGCGTGATCTCTTGAGTCGCTCCCATGATGATGGTGAAGGTCTTTGCGATCGACAAATCGATTCCGCCATTGATCGTGCCACCATTGTCGCGAACTCGAACACTGACCGTAGCGATACCTCTTCGATCCGCGGCGGGAGTAAAGGTGAGCGTGCCGTCATTGCTGATGGCGGGCAATACTGAAAACAACCCGGGCGAATCTACGTTTACAAGGAAATCCGAGATAACCTGCGATAGCTCATCGGGACCGCCACCCGGTGAGAATCCGATCGCGAAACTCGGAATCGTTTGCTTAACGGCACCCACTGGTACCGTCTGCGTTCCACCGATATTGATCAACGGGGCATCATTCACCGCGTCCACAAGAATCAAGAACTGATCATTGCGAACATCGACGCCACCATTGGCAATACCGCCATCGTCCTTGAGAGATACGCTGACCGATGCGAAGCCGGAAACGTTGGTCGCAGTAGTGAATGTGAGTCTGCCGTTACTCTCAATCGTCGGCAACGAAGAAAAGAATTCTGGCTGATCTGTCGTTACGGTGAATGGCGACAAAACCTGTGTCGATTCAAAGGAACCGCCACCTGCGGATATTCCGGTAACGAAACCCGCAATCGATCGTGCGCCTGCATCTTCAAAAGCCCTGACAGTTCGCCCGGCCGGTAGCACAAATGTTGGTGCATCGTTAACGGAAATTATTGAAACGGTAAACGCTCGACTTACCATGCCATCGTCCGTTGTATCGATGGTTTGGTCAGCGCCAGGATCCGTAATAGTGACGGTTACGATTGCGCTGCCAAAAGCATTCGGCTGTGGCGTAAACTTGAGGGATCCAGTTGCGTTCCCTTGGACGTATTGCACTGAATTCGAAGAGAACGACACTAAATCAGGTCGATCGCTAGATGCAACGATTCTCAACGGTGTGGTTCCAGATCGACCGCGCGCAATGCCGGTCAAGTTGATAGACTGTTCTGCCGCATCCTCGACGATTGGAGCTGGCGATGAGATTGGATCCAAGGAAGGAAGCAATACTTTCGGAGCTGTTCCAAAATCAAGCCCCGTGACGGACTCGGTCCCCGTCAACGTAATGCGGTGGGCTCCGTTGATCAGAGAGTTTTTCAGCAAGTGAAGTGCCTTCGTTGCACTTGGAACGGCAATAATGTCATCGGTTCCGGACTTGTCGAAGTCCGCGACAACGATTGGCATTCGATTGGCTAGTGCAAACTGCCCAACCCCTACGTTTTCGGCGGGCTCAAATCTTAGGGTAGCTGACGTAGCGGACTGTTTCTTTGTGTTGCGGAAGATTGAGACATTATTGTTGGTCAGGTTGCTTGAAATTATGTCCCAATCACCATCATTCTCAATGTCTGCGATCGCGATATCGATGGTTCCGTTGGCTGTTCCAAGCGTCTCTGATTGTACTTGAAAGGCTCCGGACAAACTGCCCGTCAAGATGCTAATGGTATTGGATGTGAAATTGGAAACAGCCAAATCACTAACTCCGTTCAGATCAAAGTCTGCGGTGATGATATCGAGTGGTGTGGTCGCGACTGGATAAAGTCCGTTTGCAACAAACGATCCATTACCAACCCCTTTGAATAACGCGACATTGCCATTGACACTTGATGCGTTAGATAGGGAGTTCGCTACAGCCAGGTCCAACTTATCCTTGGAGTCGATAATGTTATCCGCGTTGTCGTCCGTAAATTGCCCGGTCACGATAGCGGATGGGAATTTCCCTCCGGAGGATAGCGTTGACGCCACAGAAAAACCTCCATTGCTATTATTAAGGAGTATGGATACGGAGTTGCTTCCTTTGTTGACTACCGCCAAATCCAGAAAAGTATCATTGTTAAATTTTCCGGATGCGATGTCGATCGGTTCTGACCCAACCGTGACGGTTGATTTGGAGGCGAAATCGATACCGTTGAAATCGAGCATGATCGTTACGGTCGAATTGAAGTTGTTGACAACCGCAAGATCCATCAATGTATTGTTATTGAAAAACCCCGTCTGCAGCGCTACTGGTCCTAGACTGTTGCCAGGCAGAGCCACGTTGATTTGATTCGACAAAAAACCACCCTTACCGTCGTTCAATCGAATGCCCACGAAATTTCCGTCACCGAAAGCCACCGCCACGTCCGGAAATGAATCGTTGTTGAAATCGGCCGTTACGATCGATTGCGGATTTGCAAACGCGACAGACTGATTGAATAGTGGGGTGACGCTCTTCGAGAAAAGACTTCCCTTGGGAGAAGTCAAGGTCGTGGAATTATCGATCTCGGCGACCACCGTAACGATTTGAGTACCAAGGCCGGTGAAGGAATATTTTCCATTTATATCGGTTATCGCACGTCGTTCGGGGTTCTGCCAACGACCATCGCCATTCGTATCCAAAAAGACTGTACTATTGGTCCCTGGTGTTTCAATTCCGACGTCAAACGAGCCATTGCGATTAACGTCTGTGTAAAGAATTCCTTCGATACTTGCGTTTTGAGATTGTCCAACTGTAGACTGGAGCTCGAAAACAAAATCTCGATTTAGTATTTGCGAATTTGGAGCTAAGAAAACCTTCCAAGCAAATTGGTCATCTCTTGATGGTGAAGCTTGAACGAACTCACTCCCGTATCGAACTCGCAATAGATACTCGCGGTTACTAGGAAGATTGTCAAAGCGATAAGAACCGTTGGTTGTTACAACCGACCGTTCAGTATTATCGAGCACGTTGTTATTGTTTTCGTCCACATATACGATTGCACCATTTAGTCGCTGCTCGTTGGGGTCGGGTATTCCGTTGGCGATATCATCGACAAAAAGTTCTCCACTAATTCCCCCTGGGATTGCGGTCACGCCTATTCGAAGATCGGTTACGGTTTCACCCGCCGTTAGATTGACAATGTACTCGATTGTTGTCAGCGGATTAGATGCAATGAAAAAATCGATCTTTTCATTGACATCATTGGGCGTAATATTAGATGTAAATGAAAGAAATGATATCGCTTTGCCGTCATTCGAAATTGAGGGGAGCGAGCTTGAACCGGTTGCTGGAGAGCCATCGTACGTTGAACTTATCTTTTTAACTTCGCGAGAAATTCGATCGTAAACAAAAGTGTCACCGAAAGTGTCTGTTTCCCCCGAAGAAAGATTCGTTGCGTCGCTTGCATATGCGACATAACGTCCGTCGGCACTAACTGAAGGCCTGCTAGAACCAAACCCGTTCGCGAGCGTTCCGTCGTTCGTTACGCTTATGATTTCCGTCGAATTAGATAGAAGGTCTCTTAGGTAGACTCGACGTCCGAAATTGCTTGTCAATGCGACGAGGTTCTTCGAATCCGATTCAAAAACAACGTAGCGACCATTGGCACTCAATTCGCCCATGAACGACGACCCATTGCCAGAGGTTTCGTTGGTCGAACGGCTCACTAGACTGATCGAAGGAATCGAGCTCGAAATGTCCGCATAGAATACATCAGAAGTTTGATTTGTATCTTCGGATGTCACTAGATTTGTTGCCGTTGACTCGAACGCAAGCCTAGCTCCAAATGAGTCTATTGATGGACTGAAGCTGTTTGAGTTTGATTGCGTCCCACCGTTCCCGATGCTAACCAGCGAGATTCTATTTGACACACTTCTGTACACAAAGATATCTTGCGAATTGTTTGTATCGCCCTCTACCAAATTGGAGGCATACGACGAGAATGCGACGACTGAACCGTCTCGGTTCAGTGACGGTTTGGCGGAACTGCCGTTTGGAGTTTGTCCATCCGCGGTTTGTTGCGTTGCAATTGTTGTGGTTTTGGATTGTACGTCATAGAGGTAGATGTTCGGGAACCGATAATAGGCTACTTTGGTTCCGTCTCCACTGATATCGGGTTCAAACCCGGCACCAACGAATTCCACTACTCTCGAGATTGTGTTATACAAATAGATTCCAGGCCCTGCTCCGGAGATAAAGTTATTTGCACTTGTCGAGAAGACAAGAAGACGCCTATCGTCGCTGAGACGCGCATTTTCGATTCGGACATCTGCGTTCCCTTGTACATCCCCGGCTACTTGCATCGTGCGAGGTCTAGAGGCTTCCCAACCTGACGGAATCACTGGCGTAAATCGGTATGAGCCTGGATCGAGTACATCAAAACGGAGTTCTCCAGTTTCATCGATCGAAGGCGTACTAAGATTATTCGATCGTGAAACAGTGCTTTGTTCGTTCGATTGCCGAACTCCATCGCCATTTTTGTCGTCGAACACTTGAAATCCAACTATCCCTGGTTCTGCGATGTCTAACGCAAAGTTCCGATTCTCGTCGTTGTAAAAAACACCACGAACGCTTGCGTACGCGACTTCGAGAGCGCCAACATCTGGAAGCGATCGCGACTTTCCCCATTGATCCTTAGTGGTCGCGTACGACGGATCACCGTGGTTGATTGCTGGACTATCCTTGGCCAAAGGAAAACCATCTGGCGATTGGGAAAACGCGGTTCTCGGACCGATCACGAGCAAACGATCCGAAATCACTCGATCCGTCGATTGAGGTGAAGTAGGATTCTTTGCGAATATATTAGAACCAATCGTACTAGATCCAGGGCCCAATGGATTTGTTTCAGTGTTCCCAACGAGAATACTGCTTCCTACTTTCGACAATCCGCCGACGGTAAAATCACCAGAATTATCAACAATCGTTGCGTAATCGATCGAGATTTGAGTAACCTGATTCGGAATAGTTGATTGAACGGAAATACTGTTTAAATCTCGAACAAAGATATTTGCTCGTTGATCAAAATCGTTATTGACCAAATCACTTGCAAGCGATGTAAATGCGACAAATCGACCATCGCCACTGATGCTCGGCATGTCGATCGCTCTTCCTAAAACCAAACTAGGCCCGTTCGGAACGGTGCCTTGTGGCGTAATGCTAACGTTGCGAATCTGTCCAGTCTGAATCGCATAAACGTATGGATCGCTCGATTGCCCACCAAGTGCCGTCATATTCGAAGCAGTCGACCGAAACAACAACGTTGTCCCGTTTCGATCAAATGACGAGGAAAAGCTAGTTCCGTTTGGATCAAATCCAGCCCTTGCCACACGCACTGTCCTCGAAGTGTTTCGATCGAGAATGAATAAGTCTGGAAGGTTGTTGTTGTCACCTTGAACAATTGTCGAATTAGAAGAGGTAAATGAAACGTAACGCCCGTCAGCACTGATCGCTTCGGCGAAACTACTGTCAGCTCTGAGTTGAGTCGTTGTTGCCGTTGAGCGATCGAAAAGGAAAATTCCAGGAGCAAAGGGTGAGCTTGTCGTCGATACGATGAATCGCCCATCCCTACTCATTTTTGGAGAAAACGAACCACTTGTTAGCGGTATGCTTGAAACTCTTCCAAGTGTTATGTCGTAAATGGAATAGCCACCGGACGAAGTCTCAACGCCAATCAACTGGTTATTAGAAATGGAAATTTTGGTGTTTTGCGGACTGATTCCAATTCGCAGAATACTCTGCTGAGTGCGATCGTACAGAAACAGCTTCGTGCCGTTGTCCAGAGCGCCAGGAACGAGTATTGACGGTCCGCCAACACTAAATGCTATGAATCGGTTATCGTCGCTGATGGCCGCCTGCATGATTCCAGCAGAATCCTGTTTACCTGAGCTTGAGGTATTCACTCGGATGATGGATTGATCTTGGCGATCATACAAAAAAAGATCTGCTTCGTTGTTTGTATCGTTTGGAACCAAATTGCTCGAATCGGAAATAAAGACAATAAACCTCCCGTCATCACTGATGACAGGTGCAAAGCTGTCTCCGAACTTTCCTAGGGAAGCAAAAGCGTTTCCTGCATAGATCGCCCCGCTGTTGCTCGCTGCAATCGTCGAGTTACTTACCTTAAGATTACCTCCATTGGCAGAGAGAACGGCCCCCCCCCGATTCGTTCCCTGATTTCCGATGAAGCTAGTAGTGTCAACATTGGCGGTTGCTCCATTGCAGGTAAAGAGTCCACCGCCAGCGATAGCCGCGTTGCTCTCAAACTGGGAGTTGGCAATTGTGGCACTTCCACTCCAAACTGCGATCCCGCCGCCCGGTCCTGTTGGGATTGTTTCACGAGCCCCGTTTTGAAAGAGCCCGACAGATTCGATCGACAACTGCCCTGCCGATAGGATTGCATCTCCCCCTCGGCCGTTAGCGGAAATTCCATTCGTCAAGGTCAGTTGCCTTAGGTTTAGCGTTGCGCCAGGGTGAACGCGAAAAATCCTGTCAATTTTCCCACCGTCTATCGTTGTTGACGCCCTCGAATCGCCCATCACAGTTACGTTGCCAAGTATATCTAAATCCCCCGAAGTCACGTTCGACCAGCCAATGGACGAGGAACCGAAGCCGCAGCCTGAAAGCGTGGAGGGCGTTGAAAAAGCGGAGCTTCCGTCTACGATTGCTGGCTTCGACAAGGAATAGGTACCAGCATCTAAGATTATCGTTCGCGCCGTTGGAGCTGCATTGTTTGCATCGACGATGGCATCTCGAAGCGATTTGGTACTGGTTATGTCTGATTTGGATTTAACATAGATGAAATTAGGATCCTCGATTTCAACTTTGAAGCGACCAATCGTCTCACTACGAACAGCTTTGTGACTTTCCAATGCTAAGATCTGCGTTGGTTGGATAACGATCTCATATTCCCCGTAATCAAGCGTATCCCAACTCCCTCCCGGCGGAACGATTGTATAGTTTGCAGTTACCGTTTTCCCACCGTTTAAAACCCGGATCGAGGACGATACTAGACTCGCATTGAGGCGATCCCTTGCGCCCCAATTGCGTTCGACAACGATATCGTTGTCGTCGAGTGAAGTGACATCGATGATCTCGCGAGCGAAATAAGAAATTGAGAAGGTATAGAAGTTCGCACCTGCTACACGAACATCACTGCGATTGTTGTGAATAGCATTCGGCGCGAAGTTGCTTGAACGCAAAGAGGAAACGGCATTTAATCTACCTTGGATTAGCGAATTGTTCTGTGAAATTGAATCTGCTTGAATAATTATTGCATTTCGAACCTCGGCGACCGTAGCTAGTCCAATTTCTGCGAAGAGTAACGCAGCGACTCCTGAGACATGCGGAGTAGCCATACTGGTGCCGTTGGCAGTCCCGTATCGTCCGCCTGGCAATGTGCTGACAATGCCTACACCTGGTGCTGCGATATCAACTGAAGTTGCTCCGTAGTTGGAAAAAGCAGCTAGACGATCTTTTGAATCGGTTGCTGCAACGGTCAAAATGGTGGGCAGGTCGTAGCTTGCAGGATAGAAAGGGGTTCTATCATTGTCGATGCCTTGCCCGATAAGATTTCCGTTTCCAGCCGCAGCAACGAACAAGATTCCTGATTCGCCGCTTGATTGAATTGCCGATTGCAGCGCTAGATTGGGACCGCCTGGTTGCCCCCAACTATTGTTAAGAACCCGCACGTTGGTGCCAAATTGCGATCGCATCATCGTCGCGTAGTTGATGGCCGAAATGGCTGATGCAGTATCCCCTTGGTTGTTCTCATCAAGGAACTTGAGCGACATCAGCGATGTACGCCAGTTGATGCCGGTTACACCCAGCCCATTGTTGCCGATCGCCCCAATGGTCCCTGCCACGTGAGTTCCATGCCCCAAAGCATCGCGCGGGTCATTGGATGCAAATGGTTCGTTCGAATTGCTTCGGAAATTCCAGCCAAAGAAATCGTCAACAAAACCATTGTTGTCGGTATCGATGCCTTCCGCCCACAGTGGATCTTGCAGCAAATCGATTGCATCGATGTAACCGTTGTTGTTCAGGTCGCGAGTGAGAGTTGCATTAACGCTCGCATTCAAATCGTAGAACGTAAAAAGTCCGTCTGCGTCCGTATCAACAAGAGCATTTCGCTTGGCAGCGGGAATTTCGCCTTGATTGATCCAAATGTTCAAGTAGAGGTCCGGGTGAGTTACGTCGATACCCGAATCGATCACTCCAACCACCACGCTAGGACTTCCCTTGGTAATGTCCCACGCTTCTGGAGCGTCGATGTCTGCATCGACCGTTGCCCCGAACTGTCCTACATTATGCAACCCTGTCATGTTGGAGAATTCAGGATCATTCGGCGTGACTTGGCCGGTGACTTTTTCATTGAATGAATACGTTAAAACGTTGGAGTTCTGGGCCAGGGCCGCTTCGGCTAGTTTTGCGTCTCGCGATAGGCTTTGGACATGAAGCATTCCCGGCAATCCGAGGCCTGCAACCACTTGAAACGACACAGTGTCAGTGCCAAGGAGATTGGACACATGGTTCGGGTCCGGCTCCGATTGCGTTTCGTCGCGAGAAAGCCGAACGATCCAGTCGTTAAGCTGATATTGGCGAGGACCAACAAACTGAGAATACCATTCCGTAGCGGGAAGCCCTTTCGCGATGTTTGCTAAAAACTCCGAATCGTGATCCCAACTCTCGTACCAAGCCGCGGTAGGTTGGTCGTAATTCCCTACAAGATCACTCGCAAGAAGCCTTCGCGACTCCAATTGTTCAAGCCCAAGTGGTCGTCTTCGTTTAGGGATGCCGGGGGATCGTCGCTTCATAAATGTCGTTAATGCCAAATGCGAGTGGGCTGATTTCAATTTGAAATTTCCAGTGGGGATGGATTTTAATCAATAACTCGAGAATAACTTGGCTTTCCAGTCCTTTTTTGGGATTCTGGATGGCATTCCCACTGAATCTATTTGGCCCTTGGCAAGCGGAGGGGGCTAACAAACCTAGCACGACGCGCAAGCTAGTGCTAGAAACCGGAAGTTCCTTCCGTTTTTTTTCATTCGACTTCAATTGAGCCTGAGGCGCTAGCCGAGCCACGCCTCTGGAAATCGGCTAGCGCCTCAGGCTCAGTTTGCTTCAAGCAAGTGGAAGGGACTTAAGACTTTTAGCACTAGTGCCCATCGGCTAATCGTTCGATAAAACACATGACGATGTGCTTAGCGACGATTCCCAAGCTTGCGTCTCGCTAAGCCCACCGGCCGCATCTCCACACCCCATTTCCCAAACTCCGTTGCCATCACTTCATCGACCCACTGTGAGCGATTCTCTCCTTCGCCGCCTGTCCCTCCGCTGCCTCGATTAATTTCATTGATCAGCGTAAGGACATCCAATGGCCCTAAGGAATTGTCTCCATCGGGATCAAAGAAACCATCCGGTTGAGTGCTACCGCGTGCTGGAAGTTGACCGTTTGGAAAACTATTGGCGTTGATCAAGTTGACCAAGACCAAAACATCCAGCGGGGATAAGGTGAGATCGCTATCGACGTCGAAACGATTTACTTTGTTCTGCCAAGGAGTTGCGCTGATCACCTCAATTCTTGCACTTGCATTGGTGAACGGCTGGACCCATACGCCGTTTTCTACCCGTCCAGCCTGAGCCACCCAGCTTCCAAGAGTTGAAAGCGTGTCGGCGCTGTCCATCAGAATACGAAGTGTTTTGGACCCGTTGAGTGCACTCACATCCGTCGATCGAAATGCCAAGGAATTTGGCCCAGCGGCTTGCAAGTCGATGACTTCCATTCCAAACAATTTGTCCGAGGTCAAGACACTCAAATCGACGGCCGTTCGATCGACGATGAGTTCAATCGGTTTGCCTGCACCAGTGAAACGAATCGTCCCGGGCAGATTGACAATTGGCACTGCAACTTCATACAGGGTCGCTCCAATACCATCGACGGTTGTTATCTTGGAAATATCCGCAGCCGGCAAACTCCAGATGGTATTGCCACCCGAAGTGACTGTGAGCAATCCATTTCGGATTGCAACTTCGTGAGCCCCAAGCTCAGACGCATTGAGCTTGATCGTCTTGGCCGCACCGCTAACGATTCTGAATGTTTTTACAACGGAAAGATCGTTACCTCCATTGAGCGTACCGCCATCGTCACGAACACGAACACTAACGATCGCAATGCCGCTTCGATCCAGAGCAGGCGTAAAGGTAAGCGTCCCCAATTTGTCGATCTTCGGAAGCACCTCAAATATCCGTGGCGTATCGACGGTCACGACGTACTCGGCAATTGATTGTGACGCTTCATCGGAACCACCGCCAGGCAGGAAGCCAGTCGCAAATCCGCTATGCGTTTGTAACCCGGCGCTCGCCTCAACAAATAGATCCTCACCCAGATTGAATGAAGGCGAATCATTCACCGGCAAAATGTTGATCACGAAGTTGCGCGTCGTACTATCAACACCACCGCTGGCACGTCCACCGTTGTCTGTAAGCGTCACGGTGACAATCACGCTGCCCGAATTGTTTGAATTCGGAGTAAACAAGAGTGCCCCACTGGCATCAATCGATGGCTGCACAGTAAAAAAACTTGCGTCGGTTGTCACCGTGAACGCGGAGAGTATTTGCCCCGACTCGTCGCTGCCACCGCCGGGTGAAATCCCGGTAACGAAATTGGCGATCGATTGAGCACCTGCCTTCTGCGTCACCGTCGTTATTGGCGGGATGGTCATGGTCGGTGCATCATTCACCGCCAAAACAGTCACCGTAAAGGTTCGTTCGAAAACACCATCATCATCGTCATCAAACGTTTGGTTCGCCCCAGCATCGATTGCACGTAGGGTTATGACCGAAGCCCCATTTGCATTTGGAGTGGTCGTATATCGAAGCGTCGCACTACCGCTTCCGTCAGTGAAGGATACCAAAGGGCTAGCGATCAGGGCCGGGTTAGAACTGGTTGTAGTGAAACGCAACGCTGGTCCAGTTGCTCGGCCTTTCTTGATGCCGGTAATCGATATCAACTGTTCTACAGAGTCCTCAACAATCGCTGCAGGGTTGGTGATCTCGTTAAACAACGGCGGAAGGATCGCGGACTTAATAATAAAATCCAAGCCGGAAACGCGATTCAGCCCTGTCAACGCAACACGTCGCGTTCCATTGACGAGTTTGTTCTTGAGTACGTGAAGCGTGTCTGTTCTCTGAGGAATTGTGACGATATCAACGGTTCCTGTTCCTGCTGGTCCGGACGTGTCGTTGTCAAGATTTGCGACGACCAGCGGCATTCGCTGCGCCAACGCGAACTGCCCTAAACCGACGTTTTCTAACGGTTCAAACCGAACATCTCCCGTTGGTGTATCGACGCCCACATTGCGGAAGATCGAGATGTTTCGGTCGACCAAATTGCTTGCGATCACATCGGTATCACCATCGTTATCGATGTCACCGAGTGCGATATCGAATGCACCACTGGCCGTTCCGAGGATGGCGGACTGCACGCGGAACGTCCCGTTAGCTTGTCCGAGGAGAATCGAGATCGAATTCGAGCTAAAATTGGCAACGGCGATATCCGCCCGCCCGTCACTATTAAAATCAGCCGTGACCGAATCAATCGGGACGGCTCCGACTTGATAGTAACTGGCCTCCAGGTTCAGATCACCGGCACCGTTCCCGCGTAAGACGGTCACGCCACCAAACGGCGTGTTTGTTGCCGAGGGACTTGCATGAACCACTGCGACGTCCAAGTTCGCGTCACCTGTAAAATTCCCTGCCACGAGGGATACCGAATCTTTACCTCCAGTAGGAATAGGAGGACCGGCAGAGAATACACCGTTGCCATTGTTGGTTAATACTTGCACGGTCGATCCAACGGTGCCTGCTCCCTTGTTAACGACGACCAAATCCAGTTTTGCATCACCACCAAACTGTCCAGCAACAATGTCGATGGGCAACAGACCTACAGCAACAGCGGATTGCGAAGCAAAAGACTTGGTTGCTGGATTGAAGTTGAGCAGGACGGTAACTTTAGAGGCATAGTTAGCGGTGAGAGCGACATCGAGTTTTGCATCATTATCAAACTGTCCGACAACAAGAGCGGTTGGCCCAGCACCATCGTTTCCAAGATCGATATCGATCGCGTCCGGTAGAAATCCACCTAGTTTGTCGTTCAATCGGATGCTCAGTTTGTTCCCTTCGCCGAGGGCAACAGCGACATCTTGAAATCCATCGAAGTTAAAATCACCGGCAGCGATCGCCTGTGGATTTCCAAAGGGCTGGAGGTTTCTAAATAAAGGAAACTTTTGAAGACTGAAATTGCTACCAAGCGGCGAAACATGCGAGAGCGTCTCATCAAGGGTAGTGGTAACTGCAACCGTGCGTGAGCTGAGACCATCTATGGAATACAACCCTTGAGCATCCGTCAGAACACGGGGCTCATCGGAATCACGCGTCCCAAAGTTGGTCGCATCGAGATAAACCTCCCGATTGGCAATGGGTATATCTCCTGCGTCGAACACCTTGTTGCCATTGCGATCGTCATAAAGACGTCCGCTTACGGCTGATGCGCTCGACTGCCCGGTTGACTGCACTTTACGAAATGCAAAATCACGATTAGCGACGGTGCCACCCGCAGGAAGGAAAATATTCCACACGAACTTGTCACTGGCGCTTGGCGAGATTTGTTCGTAACCATTTGGGATTTTGATGACGATTGAGTATGATTGATAGGAGTCTATTTTGGAAAACTGATATGTACCATCGGAAGTGGTAATGACCGATCTCTCGCCAGCATCCAGCACGCCGTTCACGTTGAGGTCCAGGAAGACAATCGTGTTGGCGACGGCTGTTTCACCTGAATCGAAAACACCATTTGCAACAGTATCTTCAAATGCTTTCCCATCAATCATACCCGGGTCTGGTACGAGACCAATGTTGAGATCTGTGTAGACATCGCCAGCCTGTAGCTCCAGCGACTGTCCAGTGCCCGCCAACGGGTTGTAAGTAACAAAGGTATTGGAAAGTCCGTTAAGAGCTCCGGCGACTAGATTGCTGGCATTGGAATAAAAAGTGACGTATCGACCGTCTGCGCTAAGCAACGGGGAATAGCTATCGAAATCGCCTTGAGCTCCAGAGTCGCCGACACTGACCCGCGTGATTTTCTTCGTGGTGCGATCACACACAAAAATATCAGCTACTTCGTTTGTGTCGCCCGGGATCAGATTGCTCGCGTACGATTCGAAGGATACAAATCGACCGTCTGCGCTAAGCGACGGGTAAAAGCTATTGAAATTGCCTTGCTCGTCAGCATCGTTGACACTTACCCGCTCGATCTTCTTCGTTGTACGATCGTACACGAAGATATCAGCCACGTCGTTAGTATCCCCCGGGACAAGATTGCTGGCGTACGAGCCGAAGGCAACGTAGCGACCGTCAGCGCTTAGCGACGGGGAATAGCTATTGAGAGTGCCTTGCTCTTCAACTGCGCTCACATTGACTCGTTCGATACTCTTCGTTGTACGATCGTACACGAAGATATCAAAAACCTCGTTTGTGTCTGCTGGGACTAGATTGCTTGCGATCGATTCGAAGGTAACATAGCGGCCGTCAGCGCTAAGCGACGGGAAATAGCTATTGCCATTGCCTTGTTCGCCAACTGCGCTCACATTGACTCGTTCGATATTTTTCGTTGTGCGATCGTACACGAAGATATCAGCCACGTCGTTAGTATCTCCCGGGACAAGATTGCTTGCTCTCGATCCGAAGGTAACGTAGCGACCATCAGCGCTAAGCGACGGGGAATCGCTTTGCGAACTTCCTTGGCCGCCAGTATTGCTGACGCTAACCCGTTCGATCTTCTTCGTGGTTCGATCGTACACGAAAACATCAAACTGTCCGGTAGTATCCCCAGGGACAAGATTATTTGCAACCGAGTGGAAGGTCACGAAACGCCCATCTTTGCTCAGCGATGGTGCAAAACTTTGGTCATTGCCTTGCTCACCAGCGTCGCTGACACTTACCCTTTCGATCTTCTCCGTTTTTTGATCGTACACGAAGACATCAGCAACTCCGTTAGTGTCTCCCGGGACGAGATTGCTAGCAACCGAGGAAAAGGTCACATAGCGACCATCAGCATTCAGCGACGGTGGAAAGCCAAAGGAAAATGCCTCGCTTCCTATAACTTTCAAGGATGGAACTGCCTTGGACCAACCAGGAATCACTTGAGCATCAAAATTGTGGACACCAACAGGCAATTCCGTTAAATCCAACAAGCCACTCTCGTTGACAAGTGGTGTTTCAGAATTATCGACTCGACTCGTGATTACCGCGTTCGTGGCGCCAGTGACGTTAATTGTCACGTCAGGAATCCCCCGTTCTCCCGTATCGAATCTACCATTGTGATTTGCATCCAGATAAACTTTCCCACCAATGGACGCGTTGGTGGCTTCGACTGCACCAACATCGGAAATTACGCGAATATTCCCCAGTTGATCGGGCGAACCGTTGCGCGATGGAACTGCAGAATTGATTGCAGGATTACCATTAATCAAGTGATGGACTGGTGGGAGAGTTCCTGAACGCTGCAACAAAGAAATAAAGCTAGACTGGGCTGGGGCTAAAAAAATATTGCTATATGAATCAGCGGGTGGTAGACGGCTAGTGAGATCCGAGTTCACCGTATTCGGAACGAATAGCGAATTATTGACCTTCACGTCGCCATAGACGGCTGAATTCACGATAGCGACCGATGTAAATGCGATGGTCGAACTTATGACTTCAATTACAGATTTGATGGGTCGAATGGTACTTGACTCGATCGACCGCGATGTAAGATCGTACAAGTAAACGTCACCGACTTTGTTAATATCCCCATTGACTAGATTACTTGAATCCGAATAGAAAGCCACAAATCGACCGTCCTCGCTAATCGAAGAGAAACGGCTATTGTTATTGCCTTGCTCGCCAGTGTCGCTAACACTGACCCGCTCGATCTTTTCCGTTGTACGATCGAACACGAAGATATCAGCTACTCCGTTTGTGTCTCCGGGGACTAAATTGCTGGCATCCGAATAGAAAGTGACGTAACGACCGTCCTCGCTAAGCAATGGGGAATAACTATCGAAATCGCCTTGCACTCCAGAGTCGCCAAGATTGACACGCTCGATCTTCTTGTTTGTACGATCATATACGAAGATATCAGATAGTTCGTTAGTGTCTCCCGGGACAAGATTGATTGCGTACGAGTCGAAGGTAACATAGCGACCGTCGGCGCTAAGAGATGGGGAAATGCTTATGTCGTTGCCTTGCTCGCCAGCGTCGCTGACGCTGACCCGCTCGATCTTCCTCGTTGTACGATCGTACACGAAGATATCTCGAACTCCGTTAGTATCTCCGGCAACTAAATTGCTTGCGTACGATTCGAAGGTAACGTAGCGACCGTCCGCGCTAAGCGATGGGGAAAAACTACCGGACTTGCCTTCGACGCTTTCGTCGCTGACACTTACTCGCTCGATCTTCCTCGTTGTACGATCGTACACGAAGATGTCATTTACTCCGTTAGTGTCTCCGGGGACTAAATTGCTTGCGTACGATTCGAAGGTAACGTAGCGACCGTCTTCGCTAAGCGATGGGGAAAAACTACTGGAATTGCCTTCGACGCCGGCGTCGCTGATACTTACCCTCTCGACCTTCTTCGTCGTACGATCGAACACGAAGATGTCATCCGCTCCGTTAGAATCTCCGGAAACTAGATTGCGTGCAAGCGAAAAGAAGGTAACGTAGCGACCATTCGCGCTTAGCGATGGGGAATTACTGCCGAAATCGCCTTGCACTCCAGAGTCGCTGACGCTGACCCGCTCGACCTTCCCCGTTGTACGATCGTACACGAAGATATCTCCAACTCCGTTTGTGTCTCCAGAAACCAGATTGCTTGCCCCCGACTCAAACACCACGAACCGACCGTCGGCGCTAAGCGACGTGGGGAAGCTAGAGCGGTTTGCAAACAAAAAACCATTCTGTATACCATTCGCGATCGCGCCATAACCGCCTGAGTTCGACGACAAAGTCGAATCTTCAACCTTCCCATTTTCCGAAGAAGTTGAGTAAATGCCTCCTCCCGTATTGGTATCAATGGTACTCCGTAAAACCGTTGCAGTTGCAATACCGCCATAATAAAGGGCTCCCCCGAAATCACTTTTGTTTTCTGTGAGCCATGATTGGTTGATCAATGTATTGCCGTTCCAGGACGCAATTGCGCCTCCAAAGATTGGGGTCTCAGCAGTTAGGCCTAAGGCTGTGTTGTTTCTTAGAATGGCTTGGTCGAGATCTAAGTTGCCGATGGACAGAATACCGCCACCTCCCTGCGTTGCGGGTGAGATACCACCTTGAACAGATAGTCTTGAGAGCGTAAGAGACGAGTTTGCGTGAACCTTAAAGGCTCGATCGGTGCCTTGCGCATCGATGATCGTTCTGTCATTGATGTCACCGACGATGGTGACGTTCCCCTCAATATCGAAATCTCCGGTGGCTGAATTCGACCAGTCGCCCGGATTGTCGATGCCGAGCGAATCAAGTGATGTTCCGAATTTCGATGACGGGTCGACGACAGCCGGTATGTCGATCGTGTATCTGCCAGATTCTAAGATAATCGTACGGGGAGCAGGTGCAACAGAGTTCGCCTCGATAATGGCGCGACGTAAAGTGCCGGGCTCCAACGAATCAGCGAACTTATCAACGTACAAAACGGATGGATCTTCAATACGAACCTTAAACCCACCTACGCTCCTTTGGTCAGTCGTCGAGTTACCAATCCTCGTCTTCACCTTTCCTGCAATCGTATCGATGACGTATTCGCCAAAGTCGAGAGGATCCCACGATCCCACGAAGTCTAGTGACCATGTTAGGAGTGAATCCACTCGCGCAGTAAAAATACCGACTATCTCTAAAGACCAAATTCCGTTGGGCCCTGATGCCCCCAACGGAGCCGTTAATTGAACTGGCCGATAAACACCAGATAGCAGTGGAACTGTGTCAGACACCAAAACGGCGCCTGAATCGTCGAAGGTCATCGCCACTTGGTTTTGAAAATCAGCGGTCAGGTTTGAAAACAATACCGCTCGACTTCCGTCTGGCCCAATGAGAGTCGCTGTGGCATTTCGAAATGCAGTTTGAGTGGCGTTGAGTGCAATTGAAAAGTTACCGACCGATTCAGAGACGTCCTTTACGAGTATTTCTGACTGTGTTGTCAATGGAACGAAATCATCAAGAAATTTAATTGCCCAGTCGACTAGCTGACCGCCATCCTCTGCAAACATGTCCTTTACCTCAAGCGTCCAGACGCCATTTACGCCTGTTGCCGCTAAGCTCGAGATATTCTGTTGTGGTCGAAAAGTGCCAGTGAAAGGCGCTTTTGCTTGGGTAATGGATGTAAGGGAAGAATCGTCAAAAATCGTTCCTGTAAAATTGTCTTTATCGTCACCGACGCTTTTAAACAACTGGGCGCGTAATCCGTTTGGGGCTATGAGTGTCACTTCGAGGTCAGAATCATACGTATGCTCGATATTGAGAGTAACAGTGAAATTGCTAACGATTACGTTAACGTTCTCGACGTTGATCTCGGAAGTGATCGTGTTGACAGAATTGCTGTCGATTGGAACGGGCACGTTGTTTGAAAACGAAACTAGCGCCTTTGGACTGCTTTTCACATCGATTCGACTGTTAAACACTTCACTTCCAGGTGCCTGCATTTCATAATCGGCCGTAACGATGTTCCCTCCTTGGGCGGTTACGATTGAGCCCGGTACTAATGACAGCGGCTTGGTCGAGTCCGGTCCCCATTGTCGTTTGACGACCAAATCGTCGTTGCCGAGCGAATTCGTGTCGATTCCTCCGCGATGGCTGTATTCGACCTTGAACTGTGTCGATTTTCCGCCCGCCGTAGTGATGTTTTGTTTCGACACCAATCTCGCTGCAGGTGCGAAGACGTCGGCGTTAATTGCCTTAGCTGTGCCGAGGCGACCTCCAGTGGAAACGGATTGAGTGCCGTTCGTTACTGGATCGACAGTGCTCAAGATGGCTCGCTCGACTTCCGCGACCGTTGCCTCTGGAAACGCAGACCAAATGAGGGCCGCTGTGCCAGCGACATGCGGCGTGGCCATGCTCGTGCCGTTGGCGCTGCCATAGCCACCGCCTGGTAGTGTACTGCGGATGCCGACTCCCGGTGCGAAGATGTCTACCGATTTGGCACCGTAGTTGGAAAAGCTTGCGGGGCGATCACTCGTGTCGGAAGCGGCTACGGCAATGACGCCGGGTGCTTCGTAGCCTGCTGGATAAAAAGGAGTTCGATCGTTGTCGACACCTTGTCCTAAGAAGTTGCCGTTGCCTGAGGCGGCTACGAAGAGAATGCCCGCGTCGCTACTATCCTGAATGGCCGTCTCTAGCGACACTTCAAAGCCACCTGGCTGCCCCCAAGAGTTGTTGAGCACGCGAACATTGGCTCCCTCGGAAACACGGTTGTTGGGTTCGACTCGGTAACGTTCCCGCATCTCGCGCGCGTAGTTGATCGCTCGAATCGCCGCGCCCGAGTCTCCTTGATTGTTGTTATCAAGAATTCGCAAAGACATGAGCGAGGTTTGCCAATTGACGCCCACGACGCCGGTTGCGTTACCTCCAATGGCTCCGATTGTTCCGGCCACGTGTGTGCCGTGACCTAGCTCATCGGATGGATTGTTAGCCGCGAAAGGATCGCCAGCTCCCGTCCGAAAATTTACGCCAAAGAAGTCATCGAAGAAACCGTTGTTGTCAGTGTCGCGGCCATCGGCCCAGTTGGCATCGGCAAGCAAGTCACTTGCTTCGATTCGCCCGTTGTTGTTCAAGTCGGATACGAACGACGCATTCGGGCCTGATGTGAAGCCTCCAAACACGAGCGAATAAGGAGCCGCCGCAGATCGCGTGACATTGTTCAAGTCGTAAAACGTAATGAGACCATCATTATCGATGTCGACCAGCTTCGGTCCGTCGTCATCGAGATACTTTTTCGGTATCTCACCTTGATTAAGCCACATGTTCAAATACAAGTCGGGATGTGTTGGATCGATCCCCGTGTCCACCACGCCGACGACCGTTGAGGAACTTCCACGAGAAACGTCCCAGGCGTTCGTCGCGTCGATGCGTTCCATACCTGGCATAAGACCAGCCACAAACTCAGGATCGTTGGGTGTTGTCGATTGGCCTTGGATCAATTGATTGAGGCTAAACGACTGCACGTTTTCATTCTGGCCTAGACTGGATTCAAGCACACTCTTGGTCGCTCCACGACCGCGAACGAGCAGCAATCCCTCGATGCCGAGGCCGCTGATGATTGTGAAGTCACCGTAGGTTCGATTGAGGAGTGCGTTGCCTTGGCCGAGAGTTCGAAGCGATTTCGCTGCCGAGTCCGTCAATTGGACAATCCATTCACCCACAGCCGGCTCGATCGGGCCGGCGATTCCTGCTGGAAGCGACTTGTCGACGCTCGCTAACGAATCCAGCGAAACACGGTCGACGTTTGGAAACGATTCAAACCAAGAAATCGGACCGGATGATTGAGGGAGGGTATCCGTACCCCCCAAGTCCGACGCTAGCATTCGTCTTGACTCAAGCAATTCGTATTGCAATCTGCGTTTACGAGTAGAACGATTGAGAGCGGATCGAGCGTGTTTTCGATTCATTTTGACTGAGCGTTTTTGGCTGAAATCTTGTCTGTATTCCACTTCGACAATATCTTAGTCAGTAATTCAACTGTGTGCGGCGAGTTGTATGTCCAATTCTGTGAAAGCGGCCTGTTTCACCTGAGAACAGTGGTTGAATGAGAGACTTAACTGCGGAGCAGTGGCATTTGATATCCACGGATGAAATCCGTGGTCGACATTGAATAAATGGTTTGAGAGTCGCAGAGCGACGACATTCCAACCGAATTTACGTAGCCTGCTGATCAACATCGCGATTGGTTGAGCAATGATTCATGCCAATGCCGCTCCTTCAGAGCTCTGAATCAATTGGGGCATACTACCTGGGGTTTCGTTCGCGGCGCGAACTTTACCCCAGGCTGAAAAATCCCATCGCATTCGCGATTCTATCGCAGTAGATACAGCCAACAAAAGTAGCAGGCACGCTCCGTCGTGCCGTCCGCCGCGCCGCGTTTATTATGATTCTTGGTGAACGGCATATGGAATGTGCCTACTACTTTGGCATTCGTAGCCCGCGGTTTGCTATGAAGCATTCTGAGCCTGAGACGCTAGCCGATTTCCAGAGGGGTGTCGGCTGGTCCAAAAGTCTTAAGTCCCTTCCCCCTTTTTTTGCCGAAAGAAACGAAAGATGGCGAAAGAAAATGGAATCGTAACTTCGTTTAGTCTTCATTCGGTGGTCATTTAGGCTATGGATCAAGTAGCTGAGAGCCTTTGATCAAAATGAACTCATTTATTCGATCGTCTCATTTTTCGGTTCTTTTCGCTTTTTTCGGCTCAATTGTTTGATCAAGAACCAGAAGGAACTTCCGGTTCTTAGCGCTGGCCGATTTACCGAGGCATGACTCGGCTAGCGCCTCAAGCTCAATACAAAGTCGTCCCCAAAAACCCGGAAGGAATTACACGTAGACAGGCTGGGTAAGCTGTACCGCCTGCCGATGTCAAATTGTCCTATTTGGCTTGAAGTTACCGAATATACCAGTGGTTACACAAATAGGACTTGTCATGCCCGATTTGAATTGCCGATTTCATGCCTTCACGCTCTAGCACCACCGTCAAAACGAACCGGCTGAAGGCTGTCTTTCTATCGCATCTTTTCGGGCTAATAACGATAACAGCGGCAGCTTCGCAGCCTGCTCGCGCTCAAGACGAAGATGAGGATCGTATCACGGTCCTTCCGGCCTCGATGATGAAGCAGCCGACGCCGCTACTAGAACCTCGGATCAATGTTGCGGAAGAGTCTCGATCGGCCGATAGTGCTGCAACTGCGAATCGACTTCGGGGGGCTCCAGGGAGCGCGAATTCGACAGGTCGCGCCGCCGAGGAAATAACGTTTACCTCCAAGGACGTCGTCTCTGGCCGTGAGTCATTGCCTCTTTCCAGTACCGACCTTGGTAGCTTGCTGAAAAAATCTTCTTCAGGTTTGAGCTCCAATGTGCAAGCCAAGACCCCTATCGTCAGCGACCCCCGTATTCGTGGCTCGCGAATCGGTGCGCTCGCGGCCTCTGGTTCCCACTGGGTCCCAGCACGTGCTGACTTGGACACTATCTTGAGTAAGTTCGATTCACGCCAGATCAAGAGCGTTGAGATCGTTCCTGGCCCTTATTCGTCTCTCTACGGCCCTGGCTTTTCATTTACCGATGTGCAGTTGCTCGGCTCGCCACGCTATGCGAGCGGGCCGCAATGGCATGGTAGCAGCGACGCAGAATACAAAGTGAACGGGAACCAATTCTTCGGGCAGCAAACGCTGTTGACCGGAGCTGCCGATTGGGGAGCTCGATTCAACTATGCTGCGCGCGATGGCGGCGACTATCGCGCAGGCGGCCGACAAGCCATCCCCTCTAGCTATCATTCCCAAGAAATGATTTTGGCGCTTGGGAAGGACTGGAAAGAAGACTCGATCGAACTCAACGTATTGCGATTGGACCAAACCGATGTCGTATTTCCTGGCTACGTATTCGATCTCGATTACTTGGTCACCGACGGATACGAAGCAACGCACACCAGCCGTGATCGCGGTGGTGTTGATTCGATAGAAACCGAGGCGTGGTACAATCGTACTCGCTTTGAAGGGAACGCTCAAAACCAACGCAAACGACCCTTCTTTCCCGTTCTCAACGATATCAACTACAACGGGGTAACGGATGTCGATTCGATGTCGACCGGCTATCGGCAGTCCTTTCATGTTGGTGACTTAGACAGCGACTCGTTCCGTTTCACTTTCGGGCACGACTTGAGATTCGTCAAACAGGAACTCAACGAAATCGCAAGTGGCGTTACGTTAGGGCTCCCGATTCCGTTTGCGAACCGGAACTCGCCCATCCCACGATCCTATATCGCCAATCCAGGATTGTTTGCTGAGTATCTCGAAAAGCTAGGCGACAAAGTTGAGGTGCGCGTAGGAGCACGTGCGGACTACGCATCAAGCGATCTCTCCAATGATCCTGCGAACATTCCAGTGGGACTGGATACATTCCCTGCAGCCTATAGCAATATCGTTGGAACTAATGCTTATCAGCGCGATTTTGGATTGGGAAGCTGCTTTGCAAGCCTGCGCTATGACCCGACCGATACATGGACAACTTCGCTTAGCGGAGGTTACGCAGAGCGAGCTCCAACTCTCACGGAACTCTATGCTGCTCAACCGTTTATGTTGGTATTGCAAAATGGACTGAATAACGTCACTGGTGATCCGACCTTGGCAAAAGAGAGGCTATTTCAGTTGGACCTCGGTGCCGAGTACCATGATGACTGGCTCAAGACGGGGGGGCGCGTATTTCACTCGTGGGGACTCGACTACATCACCTTTGAAAACACTCTTGTCAATACATTGCCACCCAACGGAGAGGTTGGTCAGGTAAGCCTTCGCTATGTCAACACTGATTTGGCGACCATTCTCGGGGGTGAATGGTTTGGTGAGTTGATGCCGAAAAGTCCAGTAACGCCATTTGCGAATTTGCGAGTCGTGGATGGTCGCGATCGAACTCGAAACGGTAACTTTGCAACGACAAACGGCGATACTTTCACCGCCAGTCAAAAAGTAGCCGGGCGAGTCCGCGGCGAATTCAACCAAGGGCAAGTTGCGGCTTCGGCTGAGGAACCTTTGCCAAGCATGCCGCCTCTTGAATCGCGGATGGGATTGCGATTGCACGATACCAGTGCCCAACAAGCATGGAGCATTGACATTTCGGCGCGCATGGTCAACAAACAAACACGCGTGGCCACCAGCTTGCTCGAGACGGCAACCGCAGGCTTTACGACTTGGGACACCCGCGGAGTTTTTCGTGTGCCGAAAACAAAGGGGGCAGTGGTGGCGTTGGGGGTCGAAAATATGTTTGACCGTCTCTATCGAGAGCACTTCGATTTCCGCACCGCCAGCGGACTATCCATCTATCAGCCCGGTGTGAATTTTTACGTAAGCACGAGTCTCACGTATTGATTCGGTTCCAAGCACTTGGTCGAAAGCAATTTGGCAACCAAGTTGGTCTAACCTGAACGGCAAGCGCTAGCCGCGATCATTGTATCTGGCTCGAGTGAGAACAAGCCCTTACTATCCGCAAAGCAACGGCAAGCTGGAACGATTGCACGGCGCACTGCCGTAGGAAAACTATTCCCTTGTTTTTCAATCATATGACATGCAATTGCCATGGACGTTTACGCCATCATCCATTACGTTCACGATACTGGTTAAAGTTTTTTTTACACGAGTGTTTTGAAGATGAAGTCCCCAGCGGTTGGTTGCTTAGAAGAGATCAAAACATTTCTGGCTGTCGTGACATATCATGGACAAACTACATTGGAGGTTTGTCCGCTCAATAGTTTAGCGCCAAAGTACATACGTATACGAGTCCACGCAATTGGACTCTGCCGCACCGACTTAAGGGTTATTTCCGGTGAAATCAAGGCTTCGAGGCCATTGATCCCTGGGCATGAGTTTTCGGGAACGGTTGAGAGTGTTGGTGTCGAGGTTGTCCACCTAAAGCCGGGTGACCGTGTTGTGGTTAATCCTTGGGTTAATTGCCGTGAGTGCGAATTTTGTGACAACAGTCGATTTGAAATATGTCAAAGCGCTTCGATGTTGGGAGTCCATTTTGACGGTGCTTTGGCTGAGTGTGTCGCTGTGCCTGAGCATGTTGTCTACAAAATCCCCGAGGGGCTTTCATTTGAAGTCGCAGCCTTTGCTGAGCCCGTGGCCGCATCGCTTGCGGTTCTCAATGCTCCCATTATCTCGAGCGAGCGAGGGTTGATTTTGGGGGAGAACCGAATTGCCGAACTTACGAGAAGAATTCTGGAAGCTCACGGCTTTGGCGACGTCACTACATGTTCAAGCCAGAATTGTGATCACCTCCGCATGCACTCGTTTGATTTCGTCATAGAAACGGAATCAACTACAGAGATCTTACGACGAATGATTCAGCTGGTTAGGCCGCGTGGCAAGCTCGTGTTGAAGAGCCGCCAATTGTATCCGACTTCTTTTGCAATGATGGATATTCTTCCTAAGGAGCCGCAAATGTATGTTGTTAACTATGGTTCCTTTACTGCAGCTGTTGAGATGCTTGCCGCGAGAAAAGTTTGTGTTAATGACTTGATTGGGCAGAAATTTGCTTTAGAGGGATTTCAGGATGCGATAGAAGCGGCAAAAAGCGACGAGGCTCAAAAAGTTTTCGTCGTCCCTAAATGTTAGGAAAGGACCTCGACGATGTGTGGCTTAGTTGCTGCGATCTCATCAACTGAGAAAGTATCTCCGCCTGTTGTTCGCAATGCAATAGACCGGTTGAGGCATCGCGGCCCGGACGCAGCAGGGTTTTATTTTGATGCCGGAGGAAGGGTCGCGTTGGGACACTGCCGTTTGAGTGTGATTGAACCGCACAATGGAGCCCAACCGATCACTAATGAGGGAGGGTCGGTATGGGCAATCATCAATGGGGAGTTCTACGAATATGAAAGACTGCGTTTAAAACTGATTTCGAAAGGACATCGATTTCGAACGAAAAGTGATAGCGAAGTGCTCGTTCATCTCTACGAGGAATTCGATATCGATTGCCTTCAGTATCTGCAAGGAGAATTTGCGTTTGTATTGTGGGATACTAAACGACATCGGATCTTCGCTGCCCGCGATCGATTCGGTGTTAAGCCTCTTGTTTATCATGCAAATCCAAATGGGCTTCTCATTGCTTCGGAGGCCAAAGCGCTTTTTGCATGCGGAATTGCACCGAAGTGGAATTTGGAATCACTAAAATATGCAGTATCAACCCAATATTTGCCGCCCCATCTTACGCTTTTTGATGGCATTTCAAGAATTCCCCCAGCTCATTATTTACTGGGAAATCCAACCAAATTTCAGGTCGAGCCTTATTGGAAACTGACGGAAAATGTCGAACCGTATTTGGTTACTTCACGGAAGCAACGTTCGGAAATGGTTGAGGAGTGTCGCGAAAAAGTAACCGACGCCGTACGTGTACGCCTTCGCTCCGATGTTCCCATGGCGTGTCATTTGAGCGGTGGCTTGGACTCGAGTGCCATCGTTGGTATTGCCAATCAGGAAGCAGCGAAAAATTTAGATGCATTTACTGTTTCATTCGACCATAAGGCCTACGACGAAAAACAGGATGCGGTTGAAACAGCCGAGCACGTTGGATCCAAGTTGCACATTGTTCCCGTTTCGTCAAAGGCTATTTTGGAAACCCTTCCGTTGGCTGTCGCCGGGAGTGAAGGATTGGCGATCAACGGCCATCTCTCTGCAAAGTATCTTCTCAACCAAGCCATTCACGACGCAGGCTTCAAAGTCGTATTGACCGGGGAAGGAGCAGACGAGGCATTTTTCGGCTACTCTCACCTCCGTAAGGACTTTCCTAGCATTGGAACTTCTGAGGAATTTGCGACTGATTATGTGAAAAATAATGCAACATCCTTGGGGATGATGGTGCCGCAAGGAGCTGCCTTCGACATGACGTTAGTTAAACGACAACTAGGATTCGTGCCTAGTTGGATGCAGGCTAAGTCTTCTCTCGGATACAAAATGTGCAGCCTTCTGCAGCCAGGTTTTTTTCAGGGCAACGAAGCATTTTATTTTGTTTCTCTGGCTGATTCCATTCTTTCGGCTTACCAAGAGGGAGCTCAAAGCCCCGCAGAAACCGCAAGGTCGCTTTGGACTCGTTCTGCCCTATCTGGCTATATTCTCCAAACGTTGGGGGATGGAACCGAAATGCCACATTCCATTGAAGGCCGTGTTCCGTTTCTTGACCATCGTTTGTGGGAGTTCTTGAGGCAGGTACCACATGAGATATTGTTGGAGAGTTCTATCGATAAGAAGTTTTTGAGAGACGCCATGCAATTCGTTGTGCCCAAATCGGTCCTTCAGCGTAGAAAACATCCATTCGATGCGTCGCCCGTTTTCTATGATCCTGCGTTCTCTGGCTTTGCTTTCTCGCGTTTGAATGAGTTGTTGCGAGAATCTACAATGGTGCAGGCAGGGTACTTGTCCTGCGAAAGGGTCGAAGTCGCTGTCGAGCAATCGAGGAAGCTTCATGTTCGGGAAATGCATGCCTGGGAGCCCGTATGGATGCTATTGTTGTCGATTTTGGAGTTGGACAATTGGATGATCAACGAAAGTTGGCGCTCCTCCTCAAACAAATTGCCGTTTGTCACTTCGTTGTAAACCGGAACAGAATTATATGAATGAGCATCCAGAGGAAGGCAAAAATGAATGGTGGAAGACCTTTCATGTCCGCGAAATGGCTGACCTATTTCTTGATCGTAACAGCAAACAAGAGCTTTGTGAAACCATTGAATTTCTTGAGCGTGAATTACATTTGCAGCCTGGTGATCACGTGTTTGATCAATGCTGTGGAGCAGGTACGCTCGGAAACCAATTGGCGTGTCGAGGCTACCGGGTAACGGGCTGTGATCTTTGCGATGTCTATTTAGAAATAGCTAGGTCTTCCGATTTATTGATGTCGAAAGACGGCATTGCGATCCCGAATTATGTGATTGCGGATGCTTTTCATTTCATGCCCAGTGAACCTTGCCATGGTGCGTTGAATTGGTATAGCAGTTTTGGTTATTCGCAAAGCGATACACAAAACGTTCAAATGATCCAAAAAGCCTTTGATGCACTTTTACCGAATGCGTATTTCGCGTTAGACATCCCAAACTATGTCGGGCTATTCCGAAGTTTCAAACCAGAAATGAATTACGAGGGTACTTCATTGGGCCGAAAAGTCCTACTAACTCGGCGCAGCTTCCTCGATCATGAGAATGGACTCCTGCTTCAAGACTGGATGTGGACCATCGAAGGCAAGTTAACGGAAACAAAAAAGAGCGCGCTCCGAGTCTATCTGCCCTACCAGATTTGCAATATTCTTGAGAAATGTGGCTTTGCGAACATCAGGATATTAGGCGATGTCCACTCTTCCCAATTTCACAGCGATAGCCCCCGATTGATCGCAGTCGCCAGGAAACCGACAAAATGAGCTATTTTACCTCGACGATACCCGAGTCGAATATTGAACTTCGTCACCGACTATATAGCGGAGAGATCTTTTGCATACCTGCGAGTTCCGAGTCGATACGTCTCGTCGATGCATGCCGGGTTGAACTGGTGAAAGCTTTGGGCGACCAAGGGGATTACCGACTAGCCCAGTTCAGACTTACCGCTTCAGAGCATTTTGAGACTGTCGGCAAATTGCGAAAACAGTTCTATTTGGAAAATCGATTTCAAAACTTATTGGCAAGAGTCGTGCATTCTTTTGGATTTTCCATGAATGAAAATGGATTTGACGCGGCCAGACTACGAACTGTTAATCACGACGGGCATCTAGCTCCCGCTGCGGCCCCACTTTACTACGGCCATCGAGACACTTGGTACGCAAATCCTGAATCTATGATCACTTGGTGGCTGCCACTTCACGATGTCGAAGAAGCCGAGACCTTCGAGTTTTTTCCAGAAGAGTTTTCGAAAAGTGTACCAAACGACTCCGAGATTTTTGATTTTGATGAATGGATCTCAATCGATCAAAAGAAATTAATTGGATGGCAAGATCAAAATACTGGGCTTACGGCTCGTTACCCCCGATTATTGGAAGAGCCTCGATCTCAGGCTGTTGGAATAAAGTGCAATGCGGGAGATACTCTTCTGTTTGCAGGTCAGCACCTCCACCGAACGCACAAACAAACAACGGGCAAGACTCGGTTCAGCCTCGATTTTCGAACGGCGCATTCGCTTGATACCAAGAATGGTGTCGGCCCTCGAAATGTCGATAATCGCTCTCGTGGTTCGTGGCATAAAAAATTCCTACGCTTTTCATCGGTTATGACTGAACCAGATTCAACTCATGAAGATTGATTTATTTATTGATCAATTCGCAGCGATTGTGCGGCAGCACCGGGATCGAGCTGCGATATTGGTAAACGGAAAAACCGCCTTTACCTATGGGGAATTGGACAGCTTCTCCGATCAAATATCCGTTGCCCTTCGGCCATGGACCAAGACGAATCAAATTGTTGGCCTTTTTCTAGAGAAGTCACCCGAATATTATGCCGCACTGATCGCTGTATGGAAATGCGGGGCCGCTTGGCTTCCTTTAGATCCAAGTCGTTCACCAATACAACTTGAATTCATGGCGAATGATTGCAGATTGGAAACCATTCTTTCGTTTGGCGTTTCTTCTCATCAATGGTGTCCTGCTCAACGAATGATTGATTTGAGCACCATTGCGAAGAAAGGTGATTCACCGGACTCGGTTACTCAACGGCGAGTTCTAAGGGAATCGGATCTAGCCTATGTAATGTATACTTCAGGTACAACTGGAACACCTCGAGGCGTTTCCATCGAGCACCGAGGTGTCGTGCCCCTGCTCGATGAACAGCGGAAGGCGTTCCAAGTGACTCAAAGTAGTCGATGTTTGATGTATTACCCTACGTTTTTTGATGCAAGCGTCTCCGATTTCGGAACTGCATTATTGAGCGGTGCTGCAATGCTTATCGAAACGTCCTGCGTAAAAGATGGGCTCTCGACCGTGGATTCATCTTGTCAAGAAACAGTGAGACTCCCAAAGGAGTTGGGATTCTGGGATATGATCCATAGAAGATCGATAAGTCACGCCGACATTCCACCTGCTCTTCTCAAAATTCTTAGTAGCGATTCAGTTCCAAAGTCCTTGAAAACGGTAATCATTGGAGGAGACGCTTGCGACATTGAAACGGCGAGAAAATGGTCAGGATTGGTAAACTTAGTCAATGTTTACGGTCCGACAGAGGCGACGGTCTGCTCTAGTCTGTGCCGTTGCAGAAGTGAATGGAATCGGCCTCTCCTTGGGAAACCGCTACCTAGCGTAGTCTATTTGATTGTGGATCCTGAATTGCGACCTGTCCAGCTAGGTCAACCTGGCGAACTCTTGATTGGAGGACCTGGTGTCGCAAGGGGGTACATCAATCAGCCGGAGATTACAAGGGACAAGTTTATTCGGTTGAATGGTATTCGATATTACCGTTCAGGTGATCTTGTGCGACAAGACAACGATGGCGAGTACGTATTCTTGGGAAGAATTGATCGACAGATTAGCTTAAACGGATTCCGAGTTGAACCTCAAGAGATTGAACTGCTCCTACAACAGCTCCCGGGTGTGCGTGCGGCTGCAGTTCTCAAACGAAAGTTAAAGCCAAGTTCGCCGAGAGAAGTCCTCGTAGCGTATCTAGAATCTGATGAGCAACTTTTAGTTTCACAAATCAAAGAATTCTTACTTGCGTATTTGCCTGCCAACAAGATCCCAAGTGTGTATGAAACGCACCGAGGTTTGCTCCGTCTGCCATCTGGCAAAATTGATCTCCGCGGCCTCCAAAATCTGCCAATTGAATCCTCGAAATCTGCTTCGTTCTCGGAAGCGAAATACCACACACCATTAGAATTTGAGCTTCTCAGGTTGTTCCAGAACGTTTTACAAGATGCAAACTTCGATATCGATGATGATTTTTTGTCTAGCGGAGGCGATTCGCTCGGTGCTATGCAAATCTGCGTCTTGGGAAGCACGGTCGGCATTTCGATACCCATGTCTTATGTGTTCGAGTTCCGGACGGTTTCAAGACTTGCTGGTGAACTGCACAAACGGTCATTCGGAGCAAATGCTTCGATAAACCTTGAGGACGGCTGTTCACTGTGTTTGTCAGCAAACTGGTTGCGACAAGACATCGCTCCAATGGCGGAAAACATTCAAGCCGCATTGGCTGCATCCGAAGAATCAACAAGAGGCCAGTCAAGCACCGAGTCTACCGCACGAGATATAGTTCTGTTAACGGGAGCAACAGGATTCCTCGGGTGTCGCATTTTGTTCGAGTTGCTCCGTTCAACCGAGTGTCAGGTGATTTGTCTTGTACGTGGTGCGGATGACAGCACGTCAACTCAACGGCTTCGTGAACACCTGAATCGGCAAGCAATCCAACTTTCGGCGATAGAATGGCAACGTATTACGGTCATGGCCAGCGATTTAGAATCTCCAAGGTTTGCTCTCAACGCGGCGAATTACAGTCGCTTGATCCAAGGTGTAAAGTCCGTAATTCATTGTGCCGCCAATACTAATTCGATCTCAAATTACAGCGATTTACGCAAGCCTAACATCGAAGGGCTTGCAAATATTTTGATGTTTCTATCTGATTGCCCGAACGCGATCCTTTTTCATGCATCCACACTCTCTGTCTTCGCCGGCTCCGATCGTTTCGCGGGTGAACATTTTGAATCTGACGATTTAAAGAACACCAGCTGGTTGCATGGTGGATATGCGCAGAGTAAATGGGCCGCGGAAGAATTATTGAGAGCAAGTGGACTACACCATTCTCGATTTGCGATCTTAAGATTTGGATTGCTTACTGGCGATACTGAAAGTGGGGTCGTTCCCTGCCGCGACATACTCACACTCTTGACACGAGGAATCGCGAGACTCGGTTGTATACCAGTACTGCAGCCTGATGTATGTTTTGACATGACGCCAGTCAATATCGCGGCTGGTATTGCTGTTTCAATTTTGCGCTCAGACACAAGCAAATTGAATCCCTATCGGATATGGCATATTGGAAACGTTGCAACGATCTCTTCGGAAGTTTTTTTTCGCTTTCTTCGCAGTCGAGGAATTCCGTTGAAAAGCGTTTCATGGGATGAATTTCGCTTGATGATTAGTGAGAAATTAGCGTCTGCATTATGTATCAGAGAGCAGCAAATGGAATCGATGAGCGAAGCGGCCGCTTGCTTAGGAATGATGCGATGGTGTGAAGTAGAGGCGGATTCCGATGCCTTCAGGCCTTTCGATCTTTTTCAAGCGACAAGAGCCAAATTTGACACGAGTCATACACTCGAATTTTTGGAAAATATTGGAAAAGCCCCGGTCCAGGAGATCGAAAAAGTACTCTCGAAATCATTAGGCCCGCTGGTAGACAAAATTCGCGAATGCCTTGCACACGAAAGTATGTTTCTAGAATGAATTCCATAAACACTAGTAAAAAGACCACGGGACTTGTCCTTGGGAAGTTTTTACCACCCCACCGCGGGCATGTCTACTTGATTGAATTTGCAAAGCGATATGTTGACCAATTGATCGTCGTCGTTGATTCCTTAGTCAGTCAGCCGATATCCGGTGAACAACGGGTGTCGTGGTTACGAGAAATGTTTCCGAGCATACAAGTTCTAGGTTTGGGCAAGGAAAATCCACAGGAGCCAGACGAGCATCCCGATTTTTGGGACATTTGGCGAGATAGCTTATGGGAAGTTGCAGGTCGGGAAATCGATTTTCTATTCGCATCGGAAAGCTACGGTGTCCGGCTTGCCGAGGTTCTAAAAACGACATTTGTTCCAGTCGATTTAGGTCGATATGCCATTCCTGTTTCGGGTACTTTGATTCGTGAATCGCCGATGAAGTATTGGGACTATCTACCACGAACGGTTCGGCCTCACTTCGTAAAACGCGTTTGCATTTTTGGCCCGGAATCCACTGGAAAAAGCACGCTAACGAAAAGCCTGGCTACCCATTTCAACACCGTATTTGTACCTGAATACGCTAGAACTCATTTAGAACACCGAAATGGGGAAATTTCATTCGAAGACATTCCCCGGATCGCGCGGGGGCAGCAAGCTTCTGAAGACGCTTTAGCATTGGAGGCGAACCGCCTACTTTTTTGTGATACCGATTTGATCACGACGACGATCTGGAGCGATGTCTTGTTTAACTCGTGCCACGACTGGATTAGTGAAAATGCGATCAAACGCCAATACGCTTTGTACCTCGTTTTGGATGTCGACGTGCCGTGGGTAAAAGACGAAGTGAGGTATTTGCCGGATGAACGGCAGTCTTTTTTTGGTCGATGCGTCCATGAGTTGGAGGCTCAGGGGCGCAACTTTCGAATCGTTCGTGGAAATTGGGATGCTCGATGGAAAACGGCTGTCAAAGCTGTTTCAGAACTTTTGGATTCCACTTTTTGACGGTTCCTAACCTTGGGAGGAAAGGAGGCTATTCCCGACCACCAAGTGTTTGCTCGTACCATTGGCCCGCATCAAATTCGATTGGGTTCTGTACAACATTGAGTTGCTCGATACCGAAAATTTCCTTGTATTTACCATCTGATAAATACTCATTCAGTTTCCGCCAAGTAGTAATCACGATATCCTCTGGAAGAACCCTTTGGCGATTCCGATTTTGTTGTAAGCAGACTTCTAAAGAGGGGTTGAAGATGATGGCTTGATTGCGATACCCGGAAGTTCTGTAGCGATCTACACATTCTCGCAAATTATGAGGTTTGTCGCCTGTCGTTTCGATGAGGAAGCTCTGCATGTTTGCAATCCAGTTGGGGACATGCGCCCATGATGCTAGCGCAGCTTCTGTTCGAAGCTCATTTGAGCGACTACGTTCCAGTTCGTTTTGACGTCGAAAGTCCAAAGAGATACCGTTGTGAAGAAGAAGCTCAGTGAAGAGCTGGTCTTGATCCAAATGATGACAAAAATACGGCTTCAACCTAGCAGCTGCGACCGATTTTCCGCTACCTGCCGGCCCTATTAGCCATAGGACTGTCGGCACGAAATCATTCCCGTAGTTCACGAATCAAGCGGCTCCAAGAAAGAGCAAGCAGCAGCGCAAAGTCCACCTACATGTCGTTTGATTGCCATTATTTTGCTGTTGTTCCATTCCTTGTCGATTTGCGTCCAAATGTCACAAGTAATTTGCACTTCAAAAGGCATCTGTTGAAGCAAGAAGGCTAGTAATGTTCTTTGTTTTGTTTCAGAATCTTGGATCACTTCATTTTCGAATCAACTGAGTAAAGCTATATCATTCGCTTTCGATAGCTTACGTGCAACCGGCTTGTAACGGGCAAATAGGATTAGATCCTGCGAAGTCGATTTCATGGCAGGCTTAATTGATTCACGCATGTTGAAAGCCTATGCTTCTCGTCCTAATAGCGATCGAACTTCCGTGAGAGCTCTACCGAGGAGATTCAGACCAGTCCAATGTTCTTGTTGATAAGCCTTTGGATCGTTGGCTGCAAGACCGATCCCCCATACATTGTCGAACGGACTCGCCTCTACCAAGATGCGATCACGGGTTTCAAGTAACGCCTTTTTGAATTCAGGATTCTGTCGGAACTTTGCAATGTTGCCGCGTATCACCACGTCGAGTCGAGTTTTTGCCCAAGCACTGCTGTCGAAATCCACTATGGATTTCCCCAACGTCTTCTGTTGCTCTGGAGACACGGCAGCAAGAATCCGCTGTTCTGAACTGCTATCACCAAACAGTCGCGCCTTTTCGGCCATCATGAATTGCTCAGCACAATTATAGGCGATTCCATTGAGCTCAAAGGGTGACGCTGTCCACTGACAAAATGGGGCAGGCGGCTTCCAAAACATGACATACCGATCAGAAATAACAACCTCTGTACCATCATATGTCGCCAACGCTTCAGAGGTAAACCCTTGGATACGAATATAGTTTGGCATCGTTAAAAATTTTCTACGCCAGGTGAACTGTTGGAGACTCAAGACACAAGCATAGTAAGCAGGTTGACATGAGGCGTTATATGATATGATTGGCTTTTAGTACGACTAAGCTTATTGTGAAAAAACAGGGCAAGCCCTGGGGGCGCTGGATTATTCCTTATGTCCTTGACTCGCGATTCTCGATTCAAATTTGCAAATCAGGTGGAAAAAGGGTTCTAAGGAGCTTTGCCGAAGGATCGAACTCTTTGGTAAACGCGAGTTCAACACTGGCAGTGAGACTACGCCGAACGGAAATCTCCTGCACTATACCAAGTGGTGAACCGTCGATGAATGCTCGTAAGGGTCGCTTTCCAGAAAGATCGAGGCTCGACATCGTGATTTGACTATCGTCGCTCAAGATCATTGGTTTCCAAAAATTCGGTTGAAATACATTCGATCCTGCCAATGTTAGGGTCTGAGAATCGATCGGGACGGGAACAGCGCCCATCGCGCGGGCATATGCTGAAGAACCAGAAGCGGTCGCGATCAACATTCCGTCTCCCACAACTTTAGAGACTCGGGTTTCGCCATCGACATCAATTCGAAGCCATGCGGCTTGCCCCTCCGCCCTCTCGAGCCAAACATCCGAATATGCCAGCCCCATCGTCTGTTCTCCATTAGAACTCTTTGCATCGACTCTCAGCATCGGCTGCGAATAAGATAACAACTCCAGGCCTTGCAAATTGTCCGGCAGTCGCTCATTCATCAAGAACCCAAGATGTCCCGTGTTTAGTCCAACAAAAGGGACTCGCAATCGCCAATTCTCACGAATGGCGCGCAGCATTGTCCCGTCGCCCCCGAGAACCAAAATCAAGTTGGGGGAATTGGCAGCAAACGAAGAATACTTTTTGGCGATCGCAACCGACGCTTGGTTGCGCTCGTCGGCCACGATCAGCAGCCTTGGGCGATCGACACGGAACGAAACGTGTCTACTTCTGGTGCTTGGTAGAAAAAGCCGATGCCGTTTTATGTAGGAAGCTACCTCAGAGTCTACCGCATCGTCGATTGATTCACCTCGATAAACGCGAGCCCGAAGTTCAGCCGATGCAGGCCGCTCGGGAACAATCACAAGCTGATGGCGTGAAGGCAGATCCTCTTGCTCAACAAGTTCATTCGTATTCTGCAGGACCACAAAACGGGAATTCTGCCAAAGCACCGCTCCGTTGTCCCAGTGTAATTGAATTGTGGATGCGTTCCGTGCTCCACCTTTCAACATGGAATGGTGGACGACATGCCAGACTTCCCCCATATTCTTTAAGCGGTCTTCTAGTTCACATGGAGGCGAGAATCGTGCTAAACTCAAATCTGAATAGTCGATGTTGACTCGATCGAGTCCACGAAAGGCAAGCGAAGCAATTGCGGCCCGATGAAGTGGTGACGCATGCTCGTAATCTCCCGTCTGTGGCCGGGGGCCGGTCGGAAAGATAACTACCTCGTCGAAGCCATTTTTGAGTAACGCCTCCACTTGTTCGCGATGAAACAATGTCGGAGGATCGAAGGTACTAGCATAGAGTGCGATCTTGCGATTGCTAATGGGAGTGGCTGGCTCAGGTGAGTATAGTCGACGATGACGAATAATATCCCAAACACCATCAGGGAGAAGCTCCAAGACTCGACCATCGCCACGGGCCAAAAGGCTTCTAACCTCGGTCGAGCTTGTTTCGCGGCTGTGCGACGCAGGTTGGACGACACGATGCGGTGCATGCAAGTACCACGAACTCGGCTTCGAAGGTTCACAGCCTTTTCTTGGAACAACGATAAAGGGAATCAGACGCTCTAGCCCTTCCGAGTTGGTCCACGAAAGCATGGTATCTGCGTTGTCCTGCCCAATGATGAGGAAATAATCAAACCGAGTCTGAGCTGATTCATCGGAAAGCAATTTTTTAACTAAATGGTAGCTCTCGCCACGAAACTCGTGTCGAATTTCGTAATCAAAGACACGCACTCCGCGGATCTTCTCGCATGCAGCTTGGCACATCTCCAACCGTAGTGACGCAGGAGCCATCGACTTGCCGCCGAGGTGATCGAAGCATGGCATCAACCAAACTTCATCTACTGCACCGGAATCAAGTACATCGCGAGCCAACTTGATGTGACTAACATGAATGGGATCGAATGCACCACCGAGGATTCCGACTCGAAGTTTACGTCCCAGCTTTCTGTAGATTTCAGTCCTTGATTCAATCTTGCGAAGAGTCGCGGATACGAGTTCGTCCGGCTCCCAATCGCACTCAGTACAGAGCTGTAAAACACTGCTTAGAATGTCGCCTGCTTCTTGCTTAAGATGGGCCATGTCTCGAAAACGACCAATGGAAGTTGCCTGGGCAAGGATATCGATGACTCTCTCGTTCAATGGAGTCGAACCGAATGCAGATTCAAATGTTTTGGCAACCTTATCACGAAGCGGGCCGAATGGATTCATGGATAGGACGCTTTCAAGATAGATGGCAAATGGAGTTTACGGATGAGATTTTGCAGCAAAAATCCTCGTCGGGAACCTTAATGATGCGCGGACGCTAAAAAATCAACCAAGAGTCCTGAGATAGAATGAACCTCCAGGAAATCAGATTGCAGATCAAGCGCTCTTGGATGGCTATCAGTGCAAATGATTTTGCTAAGTACCCCACTCTCACGAATTTTATCGAGTGAATTGTGAGGAAAGAGTCCGTGCGTTGTAATCGCAAATGTTTCGGTTGCACCAGCATCGCGGTAGGCCAAAGCTGCCTGGATTAACGAGCTTCCAGTGCGGATCATGTCATCGTAGATAATAACACGTCTCCCTTCTACATTTGCGTTTATTCCAGCTACTTCGGTTCGTTCTCCATCTAGTCGCCGCTTATAAATGAATGCTGCATCCACTCCCATTTCGTTTGCAAGTGACTCGACCCATTTCGCCCGCCCTGCATCGGTACTGGCTAGCACAAAGCCCTTACCGCCAAGGGCCGCCGCAGCCCGCATGACAATCTGTTTCGCATACAAGTGCACGGGGCGAACGTGTCCATCGAAGTAATAGGGCAAGCCTTCCGAATGAAGATCGAGAAGTACAATGCGGTTGCCAGCACCTGCTTCAGGAATCGTAGAAAGCAAATGGGCCCGTGATTTCGCCATAACAACTTCGCCGTGGTGAACGACTCGTTCCATTGTCGAATAACCAAAGAATGGGATGACTAGCGTTAGGCTCCTTGCTCCGGACTCCGAGAGTTTCCAACCAAGGTCGTAAAGCTCCAGAGTGTCGCGATCGGAAATCGTCCCTGCAATGAGAACCGCATCTTGATCTTCAATATTGTCCATAAGCCGATAATACCGTTCGCCATCCGGGAACTCTTTCTGTTCGAAGAGACCTCGCGAGAAGCCTCCTTGTTCCGCAACTGAATTTGCAAGCTTCGAATATGCCAGAGTTCCAAAGACTTTGATAGATTGGTTCACTAGGGCGTGTTTCCATTGGTTCGAACGAACGACAGGGCGACAAAAGTACAATTTGATCTCGTGAAAGATTCTTTTTCAAGGCATTGACATTGGAATTGAGATACCAAATACTTTGTCAGTTTTTGCCTTGGCTTAATTTCAGAAGGAAATCATTTTGAGCCATTTTGACAACATCTTGCTGCTTACGGATAGTTACAAAGTATCCCACTACAAACAGTATCCTGCTCATACTGAATCTGTTTATTCCTATTTCGAGTCTAGGGGAGGTACTTTTGCTGAAACGGTTTTCTTTGGGCTGCAGTACTTTTTAGAAGAGTACCTTAGCGGCCCTGTGGTTACGCCTGAAAGGATTGATGAAGCGGAAAAGCTTCTTGGAAAGCATTTCACAGATGGTAGTTTCTTCAATCGGAAAGGTTGGGAGCATATTGTTAAGACGCATGGCGGACGCCTCCCGATTAGGATCAAAGCAGTTCCTGAAGGCACTGTTTTGGAAACCAGCAATGTGCTGATGACCATAGAAAATACGGATCCGGCATGCAGTTGGCTAACTAATTATCTGGAAACGCTGCTCGTTCAAGTTTGGTACCCTTGCTCGGTGGCAACACAATCCCGATCGATGAAGCAGTGCATCGCGAAATACCTCGCCAAGACGGGCGATTTGGCTCTACTCCCTTTCAAGCTTCACGATTTTGGCTTTCGAGGCGTCTCATCGGTTGAGACAGCGGCACTCGGTGGTGCGGCTCACTTGATCAACTTTATGGGGACTGACAATCTTGCTGGGATCCTGCTCGCCCAAAGGGTATACGGAGCAGACATGCCGGGTTTTTCGATCCCTGCAGCTGAGCACAGTACTTTGACTTCATGGGGGCGCGATCATGAGCTTGATGCCTATCGAAATATGCTCGATCAGTTTCCGAAGGGACTCGTTGCCGTCGTGAGCGATTCGTATGATTTGATGAATGCTTGTCGCAATTTGTGGGGCGGGGAACTGCGAGGGCAAATACTACATCGCGACGGTACCTTGGTGATAAGGCCCGATTCAGGGGATCCGCCAACGATTTTGAAAGAGGTTCTTCAAATTCTCGGTGAATCGTTCGGAACAACAGTAAACAGCCTTGGGTACCGAGTTCTCGATCCTCATGTTCGCGTTATTCAAGGTGATGGGATCGATCGTGAGATGCTCCCAAAGATACTGGAAGCGATTACTTCGGTGGGATGGTCGGCCGATAATTTGGCATTTGGATCTGGTGGGGGGCTTTTGCAAAAACTGAATCGCGACACGTCGAAGTACGCATTCAAATGCTCTTCTGCCCGAGTGGACGGCGTAGAACGGGATGTCTTCAAGCAACCGATTACGGACCAAGGCAAACGCTCCAAAGCGGGACGTTTGAAACTCGTTAATCGCAACGGAAAGCCACAAACGGTTCGAGAGCTCGATGCTGACGGAGAAGTGGATTTACTACGAGTCGTATTTGAGAACGGCGAGATTAAGGGGCGTTATTCATGGGATGAGATCTGCGACCGAGCTGCCGTCACAAACATCCTCGCTCATTAGGAAAAAATCCATCATGGAATCGGAATTGATAGGTCAAGGAAAGTTTTTGCGGTTGGTCAAATTGGGCCGTTGGGAGTTTGCTGAAAGAATTCAAGCCAACGGGGTGGTGGTTGTCGTTCCGAGATTGAGCGATGGACAATGGCTTCTGATTGAGCAGCGAAGAGAACCTGTTCGTTCGAACTGCATCGAATTCCCAGCTGGACTATCTGGCGATTCGTTCGAGGATGCTAACGAACCTCTTGCGAATGCTGCCATGCGAGAGCTCGTCGAGGAGACTGGCTATGAAGCGACCAGCATCTCAGTCTTGGGGAGAGCGGCGCCCACACCTGGCTTAACCTCGGAAGTGATGACCTATTTCTTTGCGGAGGGGCTAAAGCAAGTCGGATTAGGTGGAGGAGTGGGAAGCGAACAAATCACGATCCACTTGGTGCCTGACACCGAAATCGATCGATGGATTGTAGAGAAATCAAAGGAAGCACTTATTTCAGGGATGGTTTATAGCGGGCTTTACTTGGCGCGATCGCGAGCCCGTTCCCATGACTAAATCGACCGAGCACGAAAGAACTGGTAAACCAGAGGCAACTGATCTCGATCGACGAGTGGGACTGTTCGATATGGATGGAACTTTGGCGAATTACGAAAAGGCGATGCGTACTTGGCTGGATTTGATGAAGGAACCCAGCGAGCCTGATTATGAAGTCCATGCTCGCGAGCCTTCCTATTTTTATGAGCGTCAACGAGTCATCCGCCGTCAACCAGGTTTTTGGCGCAACCTTGAGACGATCGATGTCGGATTTGAAGTCCTACGAATCGCGCAAGAAGTGGGCTTTCGAAACATCCATGCTTGCACTCGAGGACCGGGTGATTGCCCATCTGCTTGGAGTGAGAAATTCGAATGGATACAGAAACATAAAGAGAGTGGCTTGCTTCCAAGTTCGATGAAGATCACCGTCACCGAGGACAAAGGAACGGTATACGGGCGCTTTCTATGCGATGATCATATTCCCTTCCTAAACCGATGGCTGGAGCATAGAAAACGTGGGCTCGCGATTCTTTTATTGCCGGTACCGAGAAAGATTGACTATCGTTCACTTCATCCCAACATCTTTTGTTTCGATGGAAGCCAATTGAATGAACTCAGGTCAAAACTAGAACAAGCATTCGTCCGCAAACCAGGTGAGGCTTTCGTTGCAAGTTGAGTGGCGCGATCTTTGCCATTAGTTTTTTTGGGTTGAGCCGCATTGGTTAGCTTCGATGCAAAGTGTTTCATAGTTACGGTGGTCGCGGACAGCGACTGCGGCATAGTTCATTGCCATTTGCGTTAAGGAACTGACAGAAGTTGCTACAATGCCTTCAACAACCGCCGAGTTCGGTAGTGCTTTGCGGCTACTCGTTGTTCTAAACAACATTTTGAAACGCGCCCCAATTTATCGTGAAAGTGCTTTTTATGCCCGAAGAGTTGCTCCGAGAGTATCAAAAGCTAAACAGTGATGGTCCTGTTGATCTGTTTGCCTTTCTGTCCTCCAAATCGAACTCATCGTATGACGCCAAGCTAAGGGTGGTCCTGCATGATCTCAAAGCACGTTGGAAGAGTGGAAAGCCACTCAAGATAGAAGAATATCTGGAGCGAATTCCCCATTTGGCCCACGATCCGCAAGCGATTATGGCTTTGGTGAAAACAGAACAGCAAGCGCAGTTCGGCATCGATACGACACCGGAGCTATCTGAAGTTGCAAAGCGATTTCCACATTTGGCAAGTCGCTTGCTGGAGCAGTTGCAAACAATCGATTCCAAGTCTCCTGAGTCGCCCGTCGAACCTGGATCGCCAGACCCGTTTAAAACAATTAGCCGCGATGGTGACTCATCCAATTCGGTAATGCTTGATTCACGGTATCGTGTGATGCGTTTGCTCGGTCAAGGAGCGTTCGGGCGGGTTTTTTTGGCACTTGATATCGAACTGGAACGACAGGTAGCAATCAAAGTGCCACTCACTGAGCGTTTTCAGAACGCAGGCGATGCTGATGTTTACTTGGCCGAGGCTCGTACTGTTGCTAGTTTGAACCATCCGCACATTGTGCCTGTTTATGACATGGGGCGAACGCCTGAGGGGGCGGTCTTTGTCGTCTCCCGTTTTATCGAGGGAACCACATTAGAAGACAGACTGAAATCAAACAATTTGCCGGTGAGTGATTTGGTGGGGAAGCTGAAAACGGTCGCTGACGCTTTGCACTATGCGCATGGGCTTCGTCTGATTCATCGCGATGTAAAACCTGCCAACATTTTGATCGAGGAGAGTTCGGGAAAGCCATTCGTTGCCGATTTCGGGTTGGCCATTCGTGAAGAGGATTACGCAAAAAAAGCTGGATTGGCGGGCACGCCAACTTACATGAGTCCAGAGCAAGCGCGCGGTGAAGGCCATCGCCTGGATGGCCGGAGCGATGTTTTTTCACTGGGTGTGATTATGTACGAAGCGTTAGTAGGCCAGCGGCCTTTTCGCGGTGGTACACTCAATGAACTGCTTCATCAAATCGTATCGGTCGAGCCGCGCGGATTACGAAATCTACGAGAGGATGTCCCAGCCGAGCTTGAACGCATCTGCCTCAAGTCGCTGAACAAACGGGTTTCAGATCGATATTCAAGTGCAGCCGCTCTAGCTGAAGATCTTACCGCCTGGTTACAACCCAAGTCAACAACGGCAGGAGAATCGCGACGCGAAGAACAGATCGTTCCTAAGGGATTGCGTTCGTTCGATGCCAGCGACTCAAACTACTTTTTGGATCTCTTGCCGGGCCCTCGCAATCGCGAAGGCTTGCCCGAAAGTATCGCGTTCTGGAAGCAGCGAATTGAACAAACGGATCCTGAGCAAACGTTTAGCGTGGGGCTTGTCTATGGCCCAAGTGGCTGTGGGAAGTCATCGCTGGTCAAGGCCGGGCTGATTCCTCATTTGGATAAAGATGTCGTGGTGGTGTACGTCGAAGCCACTCCGGAGGAAACCGAGGCTCGAATCCTAAGAGGCTTGCGAAAACGATTGCCTGAGTTATCCGAGCAACTGGGACTGGCTGAAACAATGGCCGCCTTGCGCCGTAGTGCAGGCAGCCAGCTTGCCAGTGCAATTGCAGTCACGGACAATGCAAGCTGGCAGCCTGCACTACGGAAAGTCGTCATTATCATCGATCAATTCGAACAATGGTTGCATGCGCATAGGACTGAGGCGTCGGCCGAGTTAATCGCTGCGTTGCGGCATTGCGATGGTGGCAATTTGCAATCTATCGTTATGGTACGAGACGATTTCGCCATGGCGGCTTCGCGTTTTATGCGAGCCTTGGATATCCGAATCGTGGAGGGCCAAAACTTTGCGACGGTGGATCTGTTTGATGTCGAGCACGCTGCCAAGGTCCTCACGAAATTTGGACAAGCATTCGGCAAGCTACCCTCGCAATTGAGCAGGCTAACCGAGCCCGAACGAGAGTTTGTGCATGAGGTCGCGAATGGATTAGCCTCCGAAGGTAAAGTCGTATCCGTCAGACTGTCTTTGTTCGCGGAAATGATCCGGAGCAAGCAATGGAGAATGGAAACACTTAATGAAGTGGGCGGAACGCACGGCATCGGTGTGAATTTCTTGGAGGAGACATTCAGCAGTCGTGAAGCCAACCCGGACCATCGTCTGCATGCCGTCGCTGCACGAGGAATATTGAATGCACTGCTGCCGGAACTGGGGACTGATATCAAGGGGCATATGCGGTCGCAAGCAGAGCTAAAGTCAGCGTCGGGTTACGAGGAACGAGCATCTGATTTCAATGATTTGTTGCGAATTTTGGACGGCGAGTTACGTCTGATTACGCCAACAGACCCCGAAGGTGAAAGTCTAAGCAAATCACCTAGCGACTCGTCTCTCGCTGCTCGTTACTATCAGTTGACGCATGACTACTTGGTTCCATCGCTACGCGAATGGCTAACCCGAAAGCAGAAGGAAACAAGACGCGGGCGAGCAGAGTTAAAACTAGCCGAACTCACCTCGGCTTGGAATGCGAAGCGAGAAAACAAACAATTGCCCACTGCGAGGGAATGGCTCAGCATCCGAGGGCTGACTGATAAGAAGAGATGGACGGGTTCCGAGAAAGCGATGATGCGCCAGGCTGGTACGTTCCATTTGACGAGGTTAGCAACAGCTGCGATTGTCATCGGCGTGTTCACCGCAAGTGGCTTATTTACCTGGAATCAAGTCGACAAGAACCGGCATGAGCTGCTAGCGCAAAAAGCCTTGGAGCAGGAAGCGACTCGTATCGAAGGCCTCGTGGGACGCTTGGTGAGTGCTGAACCAAGTCAGTTGCCTGATATTGTCAAGGAACTGGAAAAGAATCCGGAGGTTGCGAAAACGCACCTGGCGCCGCTGCTAGAAACCAAGGGAACATCGGTCGACGAAAAACGCTTGCTCCTGCATGCTCGGTTGGCGTCGGTCTCACACGACAAGTCTCTTGTTGAACCGTTATTGGAAGAGTTGTTCAAGGACAAGGTTGCATACATTTCTCCGATCCGTCATCAATTGCGTCCGTACGCTGCGGAACTGACCGAGAAGCTGATAGCCATTTTGCGGGACGAGAAAGCCGAGGCCAATCGTCGCTTCCGTGCAGCGACGGTATTGGCGGACTATTTTCCTGATTCTGAGGCGGCATCTTGGACCGATGCGGACCTGCAATATGTTGCTGGGCAATTGGTTTTGGCTAATTCTGAATTCCAACCGCTGCTGCGTGAAAATCTACGACCGATTAGCAAACGTCTCCTGCCGAATCTTGAAACGATCTTCGTTGACTCGAAGAGTACGGAAGCACAGCGGCTGAGTGCCGCAAATGCCTTCGCCGATTACGCTGGAAGCAATATCGTGAAGTTGTCTCAGTTGCTTGCCGTAGCAAGTCCGCAACAGTATTCGGTCCTCTATCCGTTGGTCGAAGCGTCTCCTGCACCATCGACTGTAGATGATCTTGCAAAGATTGCAGCGACGCTGCCCCCAACGGAAATGGGTTCGGTGGAGCGAATTTTGTTTGGCCAGCGTCGTGCGAACTCAGCAGTTTCATTGTTGCGTCTAGGGGAGCGTGAAAAAGTACTTCCAGTATTCGACATGACCGACGATCCAGAAGCGTTAACACAGTTCATCTTCCGTTGTCGTGATCGCGGCGTACGAGTGGAAGAACTACTGGATTTGTTGTATACGGCAACCCGAAGCGTAAATGAGGGACCAAGGTCAAATGCCCGTATGCGTTATGCACTACTGCTTGCGCTCGGCGAATACAAGCTCGATGAGATTCCCGCAATGCAACTGGACGCACTTCTTAAACAACTTGGCGATTGGTACCGCAATGATCCCAGTTCGGGTGTGCACGGTGCTTCTGGATGGCTACTGCGCCAATGGGGCTATGCCGACGTAGCACGAGAGGTAGACGAAACGCTGGTACCGTATGCCGCCGATCGGGAGTGGTTTACTATGGCCATTACTGTGACGCCAACACCGCCAACTAAGCCGGAGGAAAATCCAACGGAAGAAAGCGCGGCTTCGGAATCAATACCTGAAACATTGCCATCGAAAACATTCTATTACACCTTCATCAATTATCCTGCGGGCAAATACGTAGTTGGAACGATGGCCACCGAACACTATCGAGAGGTCGGTGAAGTGCTACATTTAGTCAACTTGACACGTCCCTTTGCATTGTTGGATCGGGAAATCACTTACAAGGAGTTAATTGCGTTTTCGCCGAAGTACGATGGTTTTATGAAGGAGTACGATGCAAGTCCAATTGATTCAGGATTCGGTCCCGATTGGTACGACGCGGTCGGCTTCTGCCGTTGGTTGTCGAATCAATTAGGAGTTCCAGAATCAAGACAATCGTATTCGGCTCCGGAATTGTTAGACCAGGAGCAATTTCCTCGTGAGCCGGATCCTTCAGCGAACTGGGCACCGCGGAACTGGCCGCTAGACCTAGGTGGCCAAGGTTTTCGCTTACCGACAGAGTCAGAGTGGGAAGTGGCAATCCGGGCGGGTGCGAGGACGGCTTACGGTAACAGTAGCGATGACGGTCTTCTGGCACGCTTTGGATGGTTCGCAGGGAATAGTGGTAAACGCGCTCACCCGCCTAGAGATCTTCGCCCGAGCCTCCGTGGCTTGTTTGACATGCATGGCAATCTAAGCGAGTGGACTCACAATTGGTACGGGCATTACGTGGATTACCCATCCGGTGTGACTGATTCATTGGGCCCTGAAAGTGGCTCGGACCGCGTGCACCGTGGCGGCAGTTGGCTCCCCGCCGCGGCGAATTGCCGGACAGCGGTCCGCAGCAATGCCGCTCCGTCTTCCCGCTCTCGCAACGTTGGCTTCCGCATAGCCCTGAGTCTGTCTGGGGGCAGCAGTTGTGTGGAGCAGATCGAGGGAGCTAAGCCTTTAGGCGTAGGCACGGAGTGATAGAGCGGATGCCGCAGCAGTAAAGGTTGAGGAGTGAAGGAAGAAGTACTTAGTATGCGCCGAGGCGTCGGGATATTTTGGAAAGGTCATTCAGATTTTCTTTGCGGATGGTAGGACTCTGCTTGATATGTTAGGCACATAGCCCAAATTACACCGTACTAACCAGATGCCTGGAAGCCAGTCGATTTGTTTAAGTCCATACATAAAATCCCGCAGGGATGCGCCTGCTCCCCTCGCCCCGCTTCGGGGAGAACGTGCAGACCGTAAACCGAGTGGAGGTGATCTGCGAGAAGTTTCATAAATTATCATTGTCTCGACGCGTTGGAATCGGACCACAAAGTGGTAGATGTGCCTTAAATTGATTTCGGTCGTAGATGGACTGGAGATAGTCGAGCGTCGCATTCGGTAATTCTTGCAAACTCGACTCCGGTTGCTCGCCTTGACGGACTTTGAGGAACAGATCAACAATCCCGAATGGGATGTCGGCCATCTGCTTTGGGCGTCCGCAGCTTGGATCGGCACGTTGACTCGATTCAATAATCTCCATCGGAACACCAACCGCTGCGGCCAAGTCCATCACTTCCGATTTCCATAGTCCAAAAAGCGGTAGATAGGTCGCCAGTCGACTTGCCAAACTGTAAGTGCCAAGCAATTCCTCCGTTCGATTGCGCGTGCCAACTAACCATCCACGGCATTCAAGCGATTGGGAAAGCATGATTGCCCAACGTTGCAGTTCAACGTGCTTGATATTCTCGTCGTGCCCGAGTTCCGGAATGAATCGGACGTTTCCTTGTCGTTCAAACCATTCGCGACATCGTAACTCTTTGCCTATGAAGACCGCAAGCACTCGTTCCCTTGGCAATGCTTTCGCACAAAGCCAGAAACAAAGTGCGCTATCTGACCCGCCACTGACTGGTATTACGACTCCACGTCCATTGGCGACATCCGTCGTCGATCGAATCCAATCAATCAGTTCGTCTATTTTCGATTGCGTTTGGGCATTCATGTCCCGTCTCTCCGTTCGATGCCTTTGCTTCCAAAAATGGGATAGCCACCACGTTTCGCTAATGCTTCGGCAGCTTCGAACTGGCCAGCACCGAGCAAGGCCACCGCCTCCGCGATTTCGCTAGCGGGAAGAATTCTTTGTGCGGGACAATGATCTGCAATTCTCTGAGTTGCCTCCAATTCCGTCAATCCGCGACGCTTCATGAGTCCCTGTATGCTCCGCTGTGTCATTTCGCTTTCAATGAAACTTGGACAGAGCGCCGCAATTGTCAAACCGCATTTACTGTATTCCATGGCCAGCGACTTGGCGAATCCGACCAGCGCATGCTTACTTGCGCAATAAGCCGCATCGTGCGAGACACCTTGAACTCCTGCCATACTACTAACCATTGTGATGGTCGCGTTACTAGCCGAAAGAAGATCCGGTAAGCATGCTTGAGCAAAATGGAAACAACCGTGAACATTGACATCGAAAATCCGTCTCCATAAATCAGGATCGAATTTCTCGGTTGCTCCACTCTTCCCCATTCCTGCATTGCATATGAGGTGCTGAATGGTCCAGCCATACGTGTGAGCCAACTCAACAGCCGCCGACGCTGTGACAGGGTCAGCAATGTCGCCGACGCAAGCCGCAGCAACTCCGCCGCGTTCCGCACATTCAAGGCACAATGTATCCAGGTCTGTTTTCGTGCGGCCAACGACAATGAGAGGCAGATCTTGGATCAATCGCAAGGAAATCGCCCTGCCAATCCCGCGACCTCCGCCCGTTACGATAGCTGCTGTTTTTTGGGGATTGTTCAAAGGCATCACCTGAAGTTAGTCTTGTCGATTCAATGTGTTGATTTACCATTCGACGAGATTGTAAGCGAACGTGGCGAATAAATGCTGGCCATGCGCAGATCGCTTCGTCCAATCGATAGTACGGAATCAAAGGTTACAAGCAGCTCAACGAAGTCCAAATGCAGGGGTATCAGCGGTTGCTTGGTTATAGGAGGAACTCCAACGCCCGGAAATGTCTTCCGATGATATTATTTCGACTCTACCGTCAACGTTTCGAAAGTCCCAAAATTGGTTATTCTCTCCATCAGTTGAATTCTCGGGGCCGCATTCCCACCGAACCCTATCTGCATCGTTAATCCAAAAATGGAGTAAGTCATGTGACGTCTGATCTGAATTGGACGGGTTCCAAACCCAAATCTTGTTTCGCATCCAGCTTTTGCCATATGCAGAATCGTCGAAAACCATAAAGAGATGATCTGTGTGTACTTCAAGCGATAGAAGCAAGAAAGGCGCATCTCCCGGTCGCCCATGTAGATGGCCATAAATAACGAACACTCCATCGCGTTTTCCCACCATGGGGCGAATATTATCCGCAAGTTTGTCGACAGAAAAATTCATAATCATGCTTTATCCGAGAAACAAAACGGGATGTTAACGTTTTTGATCGACTATTGTGAATTGAAGCTGCTTTTTGGCAAAGTGCTTCACTCAGCTCGTTGATTTTGCCAGTACAGTTTTCTTCAACTGTTCACCGGACATTCGAAAGGCGGCGTCGTGGGGACAGGAATGGACGCAGCGCGGGGTTCCGCCGATGCTGCTGCACTGATCGCAGGTCGTTGCCTTTTGACGAATGATCGGGATTTTGACATCTCCCTCCGTTCTGAACCCCGCTTCCTTGCCATACATTGTAATGTTGCCATAGGGACAATTGCTCGCGCATTGACCACAGCCGATGCAGTGGTCCTCGATGACAATTTCTTTGGAACCTTCCCGAAATATCGAATTAACTGGGCAGCCGACCAAACAGAAAGGGTCCGTACAGGATCGACAACTTGTAGCGACCAAGAAATTTTCAAACCGTAACCCTTCTCGCACCAATCGAGTCTCGCCTCCATGTGCATCTGCACAGGCTTTTGTACATTCATCGCATCGTGTGCAAGATTCGAGATCCAAAACCAAAAGGCTTTGGGCATTGTACAACCCTTGGCTGACGAAATTGGAAACTCCAATTTCAGAGTCTCCTTGCCTCTTTTTGTCCTCCGCGAGCAGTGATTTGGTCCGTTGCAGCATTGCGTTCTTGAAGTCGGGATTGGCGTCCGCGATCTTCTTTAGCTGAGAGCTTTTGATGCGAACTAGCTCAACGTGATCCAACGCGCTGCATGTAAAGGTTCGCACGCCTGGTCGATAATTTAAGCCCTTCAGTTCCGCGGCGAGCTCTTCTCGGTAGATAGCAGAAAGCGCTGCGATGTCCCCAATCGAGCCTGCATCCGAATGCGGAGTACCCGGCCCGACATAGGCGATCACTTCCTCGAGTGTCCCTTGTTTGCGGCTGACTTTGACATATCCGAGCCGAATCAAAAAGAAATCGTCCTGGACGTCCCCTTGTTTGAATATCGGCTCACCGGGTTCGACTCGAATCAGGTCAATGTCTTCAGAAATGATCCTTGCTGCTACTTTATGCCCTTCAGGCGAAAGGTCTTTGAAAATGCGGAGCCGTTTCAAATCACCATTCAGTGCATGGCGTCGGTATGCTTCGTTAAGAATCCTGCGGCTACTCAAATTTCGCTGCAACATATAGAGAACGTTGCTTCCTATTTCAATGACCTCCGATTCTTCAACCGCGATCAAGGTAGCAGTTCTCGGGGATCGATTCAAACATGCCTTTTCTCCGAGTATCACATCTTCCACGCCGCAAAACTTTGGACCGTCATCTCCTGTTTCTTTTGTATCGGAACCGGTTGCAAGAGTTGGCACGGCATCCAAGGTTTTTGAACTGAACTTGCCTCTAAAGAAACCAAAGAGCCCCCCCCCAGAGTTCATCGGCGATTTTCTTTTGACGGGTTTATCGCCGAATTGGATTTCAAACTTGCCTCTTTGAATTAGAAAGGCTGTCGAGCCATATTCTCCTAGCTTGCAAAGAATCTCACCGGGTTGCAAAATCTTGCGTACACATGCTGCGCCGTTAAATTGCAAAAACTTGTAGGGGATACCCGAAAAAATAGGAATTTCGAGTATTTCATCTGCGGTCAATCCCTGGGCTTTTCCTGAATCACGTCGATTGCTCTTCTGCAGTTTTATTACTTGATTCGCAACGACCTCCGGTCTAAAGGTCAAGGCATCCGTTGGGCATGAAATAACGCACTCGCCACATGACACGCACGAACTCTCCAACATCGTTAGATTGTTATCGAAGGCTATCCGCGTGTCGTATCCCTTGCCATCAAGAGCCATTACATCGTTTTGTTTGATGTCATTGCAGGCGCGTGTGCAACGTTGACACATAATGCATGCGTCGTGATTGACTGAAATGATTTCGGACGAGGGATCCTTACCGCGCTTGCCTGCAAGATGGCTTGGCGCATACCTGGATATCTTAGGGTTGTTCGCGTATAGGGAAACAAGTCGCTTTAGTTCATTGGGACCTTGCGGCGGTTCATCTTTATTGAGTTTCGATGACTCTTCCGAAGTCAAGTGTTCCGAGGCCAACAGTTCTAGGATGACTCCGACCGAATCCTGGATCGTTTTGACAGCTTCTTTGTCCTCTTCCTTCTTGCTTGCCAAAGTGGCAATTACCATTCCGTTCTTAACATGGTAGGTGCATGATGACACGAGCGCTTTCCGGGGGCGACCGCTCGGCCTTATTTCCGAAATCTCTACCAAACAAACACGACAAACTCCAACTGGGTTAAGATGCTCGCGATGGCACAATACCGGCACTGGATTTACGTCACCAAGTTTTTTCACGTACTTTTCGGAAACTGCGTCGTAGATCGTAGTCGGTCTTGGAATAAGCTCTCCCAGTTCGTTCGTTACTACGGTCCCTTGTGAATTGCGAAGTGGAACCGCTTTCTTTACGTTAATGATTTCGCCGTCAATAGTGAGTTTGACGACCTCGTTCAGATCGCTCAAAGTCGCTTCGGTGTAGCGAATGAGCTGACCGTCGACGTCGCGCGCGAATAGTGCTTCTTCTCTCGCACTTACATACGGAGTTGACTCGAGACTCGCTTGTTCATTGGCCATGGGGTAGACCTAGTCGTGGTTCGTGGACGGGCTGGAGATTGGGGACTTGCAACGGAGAAATCAACAAAATCACGGCTTGGAGAGTCGTGCTACACTGGGATTGTAAAAGTACTTTAGATAGCTCTTTAGGGGGTTGCTTGCGACCTGTCCCAAGCCGCAGATACTCGTCGTAAACATGATGCCGCTTAGTGTATTGACCATGTTTGTCCATTCGGCTGAATCGCCAGCTGAACGGGCTTGCAGGAATTTCTCTGCAATGTCAACCATTTTCCGTGAACCTAGCCGGCAGGGAACGCACTTACCGCACGACTCCCGCTGATAAAAACGGCTGCATGCGATCGCTTGATCGAGTATATCCGCATGCTCGCCGTAAACGACCAGCCCGCCACCAAGCATAAGATCGACATCTCGCAAAGTATTTAGGTCCAAGGGGAGTTGCCGAACGTCAAATGGGACGACACTCAAGTTTGGGTGCTTTAGTTCGTCTAGTTCCTTCCCATCCCTTCCTGTTTTTTTCGGCGATTTCATAGCACCCTTTGGCAACCAAGCTGGCAAAAAGCCACCTGATGGTCCGCTCAATGCCACTGCTTGCAGTGCGCACCCGTCCTTCATCCCGCCAGCGTAATCATCGATCAATTCTCCCAGGGTGATTCCGCAGGGAACTTCATATGCACCAGGTTGATTCAAGTCACCGCTGATGGAGAAAAATCGCTTTCCCTTCATTCCATTTCGACCTGCACCCTTGTACCAAACACCTTGGGTGGCAGGTTTTCCTACGGGCCTGTCCTCGGGCTTTGGCGTTGCAACCAGAGTGGTTTTCTCTAACGGCTCGTAGAGCAGAATGGCGGGAACCCAAGCAAAGGTTTCGACGTTGTTTAAGACAGTTGGTTGATTGTAAAGTCCATTCGTTTGGAGCTCTGGTGGGCGATTTCGTGGTTCAGAGCGTTTTCCCTCAAGAGCCTCTATCAGCGCCGTTTGCTCTCCACAGACGTAACCTCCAGGGCTGACGAAAACTTCCAAACGGAATTCACGGTTGCTTCCAAAAATGTTGGCACCACACGCCTTCAGCTGAATTGCTTCTTCAATCGCTTCCTCAAGTCTCGCGATTTGTTCGAAGTACTCATGGCGAATGTAGATAAACCCTCGTTTGGCTCCAGTAACCAAGCCTGCAACGATCATTCCTTCGATAACGAGATGCGGCGCAGCGAGCAAAATATCTCTATCTTTGAACGTTCCAGGCTCGCTTTCATCTGCGTTGCAGACAACATACTTGACCTCCCCGGGGGCGTTTTTTGTTTCATCCCATTTTTTAGATGCAGGCGCGCCAGCACCTCCCATACCTTGTAGGCCAGCCGTTTCTAACGCCTTTACCACTCGAGCGGGATCCGGATCAAGCAAATACTCTCTCACGGCAGAGTAAAGAGGTGTGCCTCTTTTCTTGTAATAGTCTATTTCAGCATTGGCAAGTGCGATCGTCGCGGTGTCCACGTCCCTATCCGGTTCTGGCGACCTGCCCTGCAACGTCGCCTGGACGATCTCGACCATTTCTCCCGCTGTTCGATTCACGTACAAGTCTTCGTTTACGAGGACGGCGGGGGCGCGATCACAGCGACCTAAGCAAGATGCCTCGGTGATTTCCAAAGCTGCTTTGCCAATTTCGGTCTGCAGACTGCGAAGCTGCTCCGACATTGCGACGGAGCCTCGCAATCGGCAACTCATGTCACGGCAAACGTAAGCATGACACTTGGGCGGAGGATCCTTTCGAAAGTGTGGAAAGAAACTAATCACGTCTTGAATGACTCGGACCGGCTCGCCGACTTGATCGGAAATGCGCTGTATTTCCGAAGCCTGAATGAATCCATGCTCGTGCTGCGAGTCTTGCAGCATCTTGGCGATACGGGTCCCAACTTGCCGTTCGGTGAGAGATTTCATGGTCGTGTCTGTAACTGTCGCTTGAGGTCGGTACTGTAGTCGTTCAGCATGTCTGGATCAAAGTATGTTGGAGCATCAAATTTGTTGCTTACAGTAGGCAGCCAAGCCCTCGCGTTCACATACGGATCCTCCTTAACGAACGAAACCGGAGCTTTGGAGCCAAGAATTCCGATTCCTTCTGCAAGCACACGCGTCGCAAAATACCACTGGGTTGCAGATTCCCAGTTCTGCAGCCGATCGCCATTTGCAATCCTGGACTTCAACTTCTGCAGCAATATCGCATCTGAATTCTCGGCGGAGGATGAAACATGGTCCAGCTCCAACTCAAGCCATGCTTTTAGCGAAGCTGCGATCGTCGCGACTTGCGTTGGCACAGGCATCGTATGCTCGACACTCTTCTTCAAGAGGGTGAGCTGAAAATTCAATTCTTCGATCGATTGATCGCGAACGGCACAATCCAATTGCGACGCAGTCCAATCGTCCCAGCTTGCCAGCGAATTCGTATTCGAACCGCGAGCAATGCGCCAACTCGGGCGCACCAGCGAATGATGACAGCTAGTACAACTATATTCTGTTAGCTCAGGCCAATCAGCCACTTGAGTGCTTTTGTTGGTTGAACGCTCCGCCCGCGCGGCCAGCAGTTTCAGTCTCGCGATCGCCGTCGTTATTTTGCCGACTCGCCAGCGTTCCATACCGAGCTTAGAACCAAGTGCGACCGATTCGTCCTGCGTGTCCCAGTGAACTGGATACCGACGCAAAAAACTTTCAAAGTCAAAATACATCGGTGGATGGCCTGCTGCCATCAAACGATGGTCCACTTCACGATCAAGGCCTTTGGTTGGGCCCATCTTCCTGTCCAATTCCCCAACATGGCATGACGCGCACACTTTCGCGCGGCCAGCAATGGATTCAACGTTGATTCTCTCTGTACCGTCGAACCGATTCTTACCCAGTAATTTCCATTCACTCGAATAATGTTCGCTCCCCCAAGCGTCTGCGCTGCCATGACAAACTTGACAATCTGCACCGAGAACCCGTTGCGACTCGGAAACGTTTTCATTGGAATGACAGGAAATACACTTTGTATTAAGAACTTCGCGATATTCGTCAGAAAGTGGCGTTGTTGACTTCAACTCCTTTTTCGCCAACCGCGAAACGATTCTCGCAGACGTCTCCGTGAGCAAACTGGTATAAGCCCTGGCATGAGGATCCGAGTCAAACCAAATTTTGCCGGCTCGCTGCCAGTTCTTGGCATCTGCCACGTTGGAACCATGACACGCAGTTGTCATGCAACTTGTAATGCTGGGGGACTTGATATCAGGATGAGCATTCACATCCGGTTCGCCCCCAAATGCCAATCGCATCGAAAGAAGCAAGAGAGAGAGTGCGATAGCTTGAACCAGCGGAGCCATCACGGTGCTTTCTCGCTTGCCAGGAATCGCTGAACATCACCAAACTTAATGGCAACAGGATTAACGGTACCGACCGTGTCCGAGTTCTTCGGTGGATCGCTATGGTAGCGATGGCAGTCCACACAATCGGCAGTGGCTACATGTTTTAAAGTCGTAAACTTTTGTGAACGCAGCTGAGCATCCTGAATGTGACATTCGCGGCATTTTGCTATCCCG